>NZ_RAPV01000001.1:0-303499 GCF_003610295.1 Paraburkholderia sp. BL23I1N1 | reverse complement strand
ACGACCACCAGATAGCGACGTTCCGTTAAGGGAATGAAAGCCTGACTGCCCAGCGGATGCCGTTCCATCATGGCGATTTCGATCGGCAGCGTGCGCGGCTGCGCCCGAAACAGATTGATCAGCGGCCGGCCGCCGTTTTCCGTCACGTCGACCTTCGCGAGGTCGTGATAACGCTCGGTCGTGCCGCCGTTGATCGGGAAATGGCGCGCGCCGTCCAGTTCGATGACGTCGCCGAACGGCGCGAAGGCCGCGCGCGTCAGGCGTTCCACGTGCAATGTTTTCATCGACACCACTCCGTTATGCGATCTCGCCCCACAAGCGCAGGCGCGATACGCCGCCGTCCGGGAACATGTTGAACCGCACGTGCGTGACCGGCCCGAGGGACGCGATGTCATCGGTGAACGTGTGCACGTGGTCCATCTGCAACTTCTGCTCGCCGATCAGCACCGGCCAGAACATCGCCTGGGTGATCAGCGAATCGTCCGTGCCGCCCGTCACCGAGGCCGCCTGCAGCGAATAGCGATCCGGATAGTTGCCCTTGAAGTGCGCCGTATCCACTTCGATCTTGCGAATCACGCCCGGCCGTGCGAGCGCGACGATCGCCCAGTCGTTGCCCGGCTCGCGACGGCGTCGCGTTTCCCAGCCGTCGCCCATATTGACGCCGCGGCCCGGCATCAGCATCTGCGAGGCCGGCCCGAAATGCTGGTTGTTCGCGGCGACAAGATACGCGCCGTTTTCGATCGCGGCGAGATCGAGCAGCGTGCCGCGCTCGACCCGCTCCCAGTCGCGCTTCGGCTGGCCGTACACACGCAGACGCGCCAGACCGCCGTCCGGATACAGATTCACGCGCAGATGGGTGAAGGCACGGGCGTCGTTCACGTCGACGTAATGGTGATGGTTGCCCTGCAGCGTGGTGGCCGGCACCAGCGTCTGCCAGTCGGCATTGTCGGGCGGCACGTCGCCGTCCACGTAGCACGCGTCGATCGACGCGGCCGGCGGGAAATTGCCCGTGAAGTGACTCGTGTCCAGATCGACGCCGTACACGACGCCCGGCCGGGCGAGCCGGATCACGCAGTAGTCGTGGCCGGTGGTCCGCTTGCGGCGAGTTTCCCAGCCGTCCATCCATTTGCCGTGGTCATCGTATTTACCGGGAATGAACACCGCCGGCTGCGGTTCGAGCATGCGTTCTTTCGGCGCGAAGAATTCGTCGCTCGCGTAGAGTGCCTGCGCGCCCAGACGCGGGTCGGCGAGGTTCATGTAGCGACGGGTGAAAGCGGGAGCGTTGGGGTCGAGGATCGGATTAGCCATAGTCTCAGTCAGACAATGAAAAGTGAGGGAGAGTCGGCGGAGTCAGCGCATCCGCCGGGGCAGAACCGCGCGCTGCATTGGCGCGCGGTTGAATAGCTTTGAATCTGGTCACGGTACGACGTGGTCGCGCCTAGTTAGACGGCCGGCACATGTTCACCGGCGGTGGGCTCCGCGCCCGTGATTTCGCCTGCCGGCACGTAGCGCAACGCTTCATCGCGGTTCAGCACGCGATGAGCGCGCACCCGGTCGATATCGTTTTCCCACACAGCCACCACCACGGTCGCCACGCAGTTGCCGATCAGGTTGGTCAGCGCACGCGCGATACCGACGAACCAGTCGACCGGCAGAATCAGCACGAGACCGAGCACCGGAATCGCAGGAATAGCGGACAGCGTCGCGGCCAGAATCACGATTGCCGAGCCGGGAATACCGTGTGCACCCTTCGACGTCACCAGCGACACCAGCACCACCACAATCAGGTCATGGATCGACAACGGCGTGTTGGTGGCTTGCGCAATGAAAATCACAGCCAGCGTCAGATAGATGGAGAAGCCATCGAGGTTGAAGGAGTAGCCGGTCGGAATGACCAGGCCGACGGTCGAATCCTTGACGCCCATCCATTCGAGCTTGCGCATGATCTGCGGCAGCACCGCATCCGACGAAGCCGTGCCGAGTACGATCGACAGCTCTTCGCGCAGATAACGGATCAGCTTGAAGACGCTGAAACCGGCCAGACGCATCACCACGCCCAGCACGACCACCACGAACACGAAACAGCTTGCGTAGAACACCAGCACCAGCATGCCGAGTTGCTTGAGCGACTCGACGCCGTAGGTGCCGGTCGTGAACGCAATCGCGCCGAGCACGCCGAGCGGCGCGAGCTTGATGATGAAACCCATCACGCGGAAAAACACCTGCGAAAGCTCGTCGATCAGGCTGCTGACGCGTTGCGCCTTACTGCCCAACAGCGAAAGCGCCGAGCCGAACAGCACCGAAAACACGAGGATTTGCAGAATGTCGCCGGTCGCGAAGGCGTTGATCGCCGTATCGGGAATGATCTTCAGCAGAAAGCCGGCCGTGTCCTTAAGGCTCTTCGCGTGCTCGGTGTAGGTCGACAGCGAAGCAGGATCAAGCGAATGCAGGTCGATGTTCATACCGACGCCAGGCCGCGTTGCGTAGGCCAGCACCGCGCCGATCACGAGCGCGATCGTCGTCATGACCTCGAAGTAGACCACCGCCTTCAGGCCGACGCGACCCACCTTGCGCAGATCACCGGCATGCGCCATGCCGCTCACCACAACACAGAAGACGATCGGGCCGATCACCATCTTGATCAGCTTGAGAAAGCCGTCGCCGAGCGGGCGCAGCGATTGGGCAATATGCGGGAACACGGCGCCGATCACGATACCCGCCACCAGCGCTATGACGACCCGGCCAAACAGTGAATTGAAGAACTTCAACACGGCTTCCTCCTGATTACGATTCGCATCTGTTCAGACTGGTCCGACCAGTTCTGTTATCTCGAATAGTAGGAAGCCGATATACTTGCGTCAAGGATTCGTTAAATAGCGTTTACCCGCTGTTTTTTAACCGTTTTGGGGCGGGATTGCGCAAATTAAACGACCCGCCGTACGAGCGTTCAGAACGCGTACTACAATGCTGGTCAGACCGCGCACCCCAAGTGAGCCACGATGAAAAACGTTCCGCATACCGTTACTGATGCCGCCATCGCGACCATCCGCGAAAGGATCGAAGGGGGCGTCTATCCGGTGGGCAGTTTGCTGCCGGCGCAGCGTCAGCTCTCCGAAGAATTGGCGATCAGCCGCGCGTCACTGCGCGAGGCACTCTCGACGCTCGAAGCGCTCGGTCTGCTGATGATCCGTCCCGGCAAGGGCGTTTATGTGGAAAGCGCGCAGGCCACAGCCGCGCAATCGTGGCGCTTCGCGGAACAGTCGTCGCTGCCGGATACCTACCAGATGCGTTTCGCGCTTGAAGGCTTTATCGCGCGCATGGCGGCCTTGGCCGTCACCGATTCCGACCTCGACTGGTTCGAAGACAACATCACGGGCATGCAAACGGCGCTCGCCTGCGATGAACTCGACGAAGCCGCCCGCCTCGACTACGACTTCCATATGAGGATCGTGAGCATTGCCGGCAACGCGGCGATCGAGGCGATCCTGGGCAGCGCCGCGGAAATCATGAAGGAAAGCCAGCGGATGCCGTTTTACCGGCGTGAACTGGTGCTGTCCACGTACACCGAGCATCGGGCGATTCTCGATGCGCTGAAGGCACGGGATTCCGCCGCGGCCGGCAAGGCAATCGAAACCCATATCTCGAACGCCGCGCAGCGCGCCGGCGTCTATTTCCCGACGCCGCAGGCGTAAAAAAGCCGCTCCGAAGAGCGGCTTCTGTCTTTCGCCCGGCTGACCGCGCGGGCCGCAGGGCATGCGAATCAAACAGCTTACTTCGCGTTGGCCAGCGCCACAGCCGTGTCCAGCATGCGGTTCGAGAAACCCCACTCGTTGTCGTACCAGCTCGACACCTTCACCAGACGGCCCGACACCTTGGTCAGCGTTGCGTCGAACGTCGACGAAGCCGGGTTGTGGTTGAAGTCGATCGAGACCAGCGGTGCCTCGTTGTAACCGAGGATGCCCTTCAGCGAACCTTCCGACGCTTCCTTCATGATCGCGTTGACTTCTTCAACCGTCGTGTCGCGCGCGGCGATGAACGACAGGTCGACGACCGACACGTTGATCGTCGGGACGCGAATTGCGTAGCCGTCCAGCTTGCCGTTCAGTTCCGGCAGCACCAGGCCGACTGCCGATGCAGCACCGGTCTTGGTCGGGATCTGGCTGTGCGTGGCCGAGCGCGCGCGGCGCAGGTCTTCGTGGTACACGTCCGTCAGAACCTGGTCGTTCGTGTACGCGTGGATCGTGGTCATCAAACCGTTCACCAGGCCAATCTTGTCGTTCAGCGGCTTGACGAGCGGCGCGAGGCAGTTCGTCGTGCACGATGCATTCGAGATCACCGTGTCCGATGCCTTCAGGACGTTGTGGTTCACGCCGTAGACGATCGTTGCGTCGACGTCCTTACCGCCCGGCGCCGAGATGATGACCTTCTTGGCTCCACCCTTGATGTGCGCGCTGGCCTTTTCCTTGGTCGTGAAAAAGCCCGTGCATTCCATCACGACGTCGACGTTCAGCTCGCCCCACGGCAGCTCTGCCGGGTTGCGGTTAGCCAGCACGCGGATCTTGTCGCCGTTGACGACCAGATAGTCGCCGTCCACCGACACTTCGCCCGGGAACTTGCCGTGCGCGGTGTCGTATTGCGTCAGGTGAGCGTTGGTCTTGGCATCGCCAAGATCGTTGATGGCGACGATTTCGATATCGTGCTTCTTGCCGTTTTCATAGAAGGCGCGCAGCGTGTTGCGGCCGATCCGGCCGTAGCCGTTGATTGCGACGCGAATCGTCATGATCTATCTCCTGATGGCTGAAAAAAAATCTTCCATGTGGGCCTGATGTGCCGGGATTGCCGCGCGCGGGGTGCGCGCGACAGCCTCGAACGCAAATCAGCCGAGTGCGGCTTTTGCCGTCTCTACCACGTGCTCGACGGTGAAGCCGAAATGCTTGAACAGCACGCCAGCCGGGGCCGATTCGCCGAACGTGTCGATGCCGACCACGCCGCCTTCCAGACCCACGTACTTGCGCCAGAAATCCGTTACGCCCGCTTCGATCGCAACGCGGCGCACGCCATGCGGCAGCACGCGTTCGCGGTATTCGGCGTCCTGCTTGTCGAACACCGTGGTCGACGGCATCGACACGACGCGTGCCGCGATGCCTTCACGAGCCAGCGGCTCGACAGCGTTCAACGCCAGTTCGATTTCCGAACCGGTGGCGATCAGAATGACCTTGCGCGCGACGATCTCATCGTTCCAGTCGCGCAGCACGTAGCCGCCCTTTTCGATGTTGGCGATCTGCGCGTCGGTACGCTCCGAGAACGGCAGGTTCTGACGGCTGAAGATCAGGCACGACGGGCCGTGATGCTCGACCGCGTGGGTCCAGGCCACCGCCGTTTCGACCGTATCGGCCGGGCGCCACACTTGCAGATTCGGGATCAGACGCAGGCTTGCAACATGCTCGATCGACTGGTGGGTCGGACCGTCTTCGCCCAGACCGATCGAGTCGTGCGTGAACACGAAGATCGACGGTGCTTTCATCAGCGCGGCGACGCGCAATGCGTTGCGGCTGTAGTCCGAGAACGTCAGGAACGTGCCGCCGAAGGCCTTGAAGCCGCCATGCAGCGCGATACCGTTGATCGCGGCGCTCATGCCGAATTCGCGCACGCCGTAGTTCACGTAGTTGCCGGCAGCCTTGCCTTCGGCGTTCACGCGCACCGGCTTGGCGGCCTTCCAGTTGGTCAGGTTCGAACCGGTCAGGTCGGCGGAGCCGCCGAGCAGTTCCGGCAATACGGCCGACAAACCTTCGATTGCCTGTTGCGAAGCCTTACG
The DNA here is from genome assembly GCF_003610295.1 of Paraburkholderia sp. BL23I1N1. NCBI lineage: Bacteria > Pseudomonadati > Pseudomonadota > Betaproteobacteria > Burkholderiales > Burkholderiaceae > Paraburkholderia > Paraburkholderia sp. BL23I1N1. The sequence continues at coordinate 297,684 of NZ_RAPV01000001.1, read as the reverse complement.
CGTCGCGACGGTTTCCTTGCGTTCGTTCGCGCCGGCGATGATGGCCTTCGCCTTTTCCTTCCAGTCGGCGGGCAATTGCTTCGCGTCGCGGCGCGTGAATTCAGCGGCTTCCTGCGGGTATTTGGCTGCGTACGCCGCAAACGCCTTGTCCCAATCGGATTCGTTACGTGCGCCGGCTTCCGTCGCGTCCCATGCTGCGTAGACTTCCTGCGGAATGACGAACGGCTCCCACTTCCAGCCGATCGCTTCACGCGTTGCCGCGATTTCCTTGTCGCCGAGCGGCGAGCCGTGCGAGTCATGGCTGCCGGACTTGGTCGGCGCGCCTTCACCGATCACGGTCTTGCAGCAGATCAGCGTCGGCTTGTCCGATTGCTTGGCCTGCTTGATTGCCGCGTCCACTGCATCGACGTTGTGACCAACAACGTTCGGGATCACGTTCCAGCCATACGCTTCGAAGCGCTTCGGCGTGTCGTCGTGGAACCAGTGAACCACTTCGCCGTCGATCGAGATGCCGTTATCGTCGTAGAACGCAATCAGCTTGTTCAGCTTCAGCACGCCCGCGAGCGAGCAGGCTTCGTGCGAGATACCTTCCATCAGGCAGCCGTCGCCGACGAACACGTACGTGTGGTGGTCGACGATCTTCGCGTCAGATTTGTTGAATTCGGTGGCGAGCAGCGATTCGGCGAGCGCCATACCGACCGCGTTGGCCAGACCCTGGCCGAGCGGGCCGGTGGTCGTTTCGACGCCCGGCGTAATGCCGTATTCCGGGTGACCCGGCGTCTTCGAATGCATCTGGCGGAAGTTCTTCAGCTCTTCCATCGGCAGGTCGTAGCCGGTCAGGTGCAACAGCGAGTACAGCAGCATCGAGCCATGGCCGTTCGACAGGACGAAACGGTCGCGATCGGCCCACTGCGGGTTCTTCGGATTGTGACGCAGATGGCGCGACCACAAAGCCACGCCGATTTCGGCCATGCCCATCGGCATGCCGGGGTGGCCGGAATTCGCTTTTTGAACAGCGTCCATGGACAACGCGCGGATTGCGTTGGCCATCAGGGAGGTGGGTGCGGGAGACGGGGTCGTCATGTCGAGTCCGGAGACAGAGTCAGAAAGCGGTGTGCGCTTGAGGCCCGGATGCTCGAATGCCAGTCCACTTCGGCGCACGGTGCGGCGCCAGGAGACGCGAAACGGGCAGAGCAAACGGACAAGGCTGAAAGCGTGACATTCTAACAGAACGCTAACCCGCCCCCCGCTCGGGAAGCCGCCTGCTTGTGTGGCCTGGCGCACTCGGCGGGGCCGCGCGGCGCTTCCGCCCTTTACAATTGGGCAACCTGAACCGACCACGCTCCGAAAGGAGCCCGCCATCCGTGAGCGCTCCCTTGCTGTTCCAACCCACCGCCAACGCCGTCTACGGATTTCCGAACGCGCGGCGGCTTGCGCGCGTCGATTCGCCCTACCAGCGTATCGAGGTGTGGGACACGCCGCAGCTCGGCCGGCTGTTCACGCTCGACGGCCGCCCGATGACCTCGACCGGCGACGAATTCATTTATCACGAGTGCATGGTGCATCCCGCCGCGCTGGCGCATCCTTCGCCGAAACGAGCGCTGGTGCTGGGCGGCGGCGATGGCGGCGCCGTGCGGCAATTGCTGAAGCACCCCGGCATCGAGCGGATCGTGGTGGCCGAGCTCGATGCCGAAGTCGTGCGCATGACGCGCGAGTATTTGCCTGAAGTGCAATGTGGCGCTTTTGACGATCCGCGTGTTGAGCTGGTGATTGGAGATGCAGCGCAGTATGTTGCGGGGGCCGCCCATGCGGGCGTTGCACAGGCACACGCCGCCGGTTCGGCCTCCGCGCAGTTTGATCTGATCGTCTTCGACCTGACGCCGCCAGACTCGCCCGCCGCGGGCCTCTACACGCCGGACTTCTACATGCAGCTCAAGCGCGTTATGAGCCCGGCCGCCGTGCTCTCGCTGCATCTCGGTTCGCCGTACTTCCATGCCGGACGCGTCGCCGGCCTGCTCGACGATCTGCGCGACACATTCGCCATCGTGCGCACGATGCATACCTTCATCCCGCTCTACGGCTCGCTCTGGATGATGGCGACCGCCAGCGATACGCTCGACCCCGCCGCGCTCACCGTCGAAGTCCTCGCGGAGTGCCTTGCCGCGCGTCGGATCGACTCGCTGATGCACTACGACACGGCCCTGCATGCCGGACTGTTCTCGGCATCCCGGTCCGTGCGCGATAAACTAAGTCAATTCTTAAAGCCCTCAAGCTAACGCGTGGGCAAAATGCACGGTTCGGTCGGCGCGCGCTATCGGAATTTCGATACGCGCCGCCCACCTGGCCTCGCAGCATGCATCCCGCAACCCCAATAGATCCGGAGAACCCCATGACCGCCTCCCGCCCAGCCGGTGTGCCCTGGTTGACCCCCTATCTGACGGTGCGCGAAGCTCGTGCCGCGACCGCGTTTTTCGAAGCGGCATTCGGCTTCGAAGTACGCGATAGCGTCCAGGACGACGGTGTCGTCATGCATGTCGAGATGACCTATCAAGGCCAGCTGATCGTAATGTTCGCGCCGGAAGGCGCGTTCGGCTCGGCGGCGAAAACACCCAAAAGCGCGGGCGCGATTGCGCCGCAATCGTTTTATGTCTATGTCGACGATGTCGACGCGGTTTACACGCGGGCGCTAGCCGCCGGTGCAAAATCGCTGAGCGAGCCACAGGATCAGTTCTGGGGCGACCGGTTTGCCCAGGTCGAAGACCTGGACGGCTACCGTTGGGCGCTCGCTCGCCACCTTTCGTGAACCAATGAGTATTTTTTTGATGCCTCGCTTCTTCGTCGGTACGCCTCTCGAGCCCGACGACATCCTGCAGTTGCCCGATGACGTCACGCGCCACATCCTCGTGCTGCGTTTGCAGCCCGGTGATTCGATCGTGCTTTTCAATGGCGAAGGCGGCGAATACAGCGCCGAACTCGTCGAAGTCGAACGCCGCTCGGCCAAGGTGAGAATTCACGAATTCCGAAATATCGAAGTTGAGGCGCCGTATCACCTGACCCTCGCGCAGGGCATTGCCGGCGGCGACAAGATGGACTGGCTCATCGAGAAGGCGGTCGAACTCGGGGCATCGTGTTTCGTGCCGCTCACCACCACGCGCAGCGTCGTGCGTCTTTCCGGCGACCGCGCGCAGCGGCGGCATGTGCACTGGCAGGGCATCGTGCGGGCGTCGTGCGAACAGTGCGGGCGCAATCGCCTGCCAGAAGTGATGCCGGTGCGTGAAATCGCCACGTGGCTCGGCGCGCTGCCTCGCACACCTGAAGAAGGCGAGATGCGCATTCTGCTGTCGCCGCGCGCCAGCATCAGCTTTTCAGCGCTGCCCGCCAACCCGCCATTCGGACGCGTAACCGTGCTGGTCGGCCCCGAAGGCGGTTTTTCGGCCGCGGAAGAAGCCGCAGCGACCGATCACGGATTTGCCGCAGTCGGTCTCGGTCCGCGTGTATTGCGCACGGAGACGGCGGGCATAGCAGTACTCTCGGCGCTGGCGGCCCGCTGGGGTGGCTGGTAAGTCAAGATATTTGAGCGTCAAAAGCAAAGGCCCGCCAATTGGCGGGCCTTTCTCTTTCTGCTTCAGCATGAATCAATGCCCAGACACTCGCCCGGGCATGCCTCACGCAAACGAATAAAACACCCGGAACGCGACCTTGCGCTCTGCCCAGAACTCGGACGCTTCGCGGAACACGTCCAATAGCGTCTCGCGCCCTTCTTTGTCGAACTTTTGCGCAACCGGCAGCTGCTCGAGCACGATCACGAACCCGGGCTGGGTGCCTGCCTTATGCACCAGATCGGTCAGGCAATCGTAGAGCGCGTCGTAATTCTTGCCGAAATGCTTTGGAAACAGGAACGACGTAGCGATCGTCTCCAGCACTTCCTGTTTGGACTGGGCATTCGCGCAATACGCATAGAGAAAATGCTGGCCGAGTTGATTGGCCTCGTCAGCGAGATCCTGCACGCGAAACGCGCGGATCGACTGTACGATGTTCGGTCGTACGGTCTTGAAAAGGCTCATGGGCTCCTCGTTCGATGAAAGCACAGTGCTGCCTTCGCTCTGATTATCCCGGCCCTGGTCGCCGGCGCGCATCCGCATGACGCGCTGGAACAAATTGCCGTCGCCGGCCGCGAAAAGATCCGTCGCGACTCCGGAGTCGTGCGCGTAGACGTTGTCGCTCATGCCGTTCATCCCGATGTCATTCAACAATACGATTAAAACTGGTGTAATGGTCGTCCGAGTAATAACAGTTGTCGATCCGCTGTAGCGGACCTCCGCAGACGATGCGACGCGCCCCGCGGTTTCGTGAACGAGCCGTTGGAACGGTGTATTCGTGGTAATAGCCGCGCCGATGCGGCGGTAGCAACCGTTCGCGATTGCCGAATACGATGCCGTCCTTCTCATACGGGTAAGGCCCGCCCGCGGCAATCAAGTTCAATGTATTGACCGCTTCGCGCGGCAACTGCGCCGCCGCGATGGTGCCCTGCACCTGTGCTTGTGTATCGGCGGATGCCGTGTAGTCGCGTGCAAACGCGCCAGGCACGGAGCCGGATAAAGCGCAGAGCGTCAAAGCACCGATCAGCACGCCTTTAATGCGTTGCCACTTGCGTGCCATGAATCAAGGTTCCCCGCTGTTAGATCACGAGTTTGACGACCATGAAAGTCGTAAGGGTATCGCTAAAACCCCACAGAATCAACGTTCACCGGACGGGCAACAGCCTCCAATCGCGCGGGAAAGAGCCACAGAACGGGCTTTGACGACTTTTGACAGAATATTTAGCTTGTGTAAGCTAAAATTAACCTAATGAGGCAAATGATGACAGGCCGATACCCGTAGGGCGCCCGTCGTGCAGCCCATCCTCTGCACTGAAAGCCTTGCGATTCCTGCAGTCTCTCGGAGGCGGGATGATCTCATTCAGCTTTTTTTAGGGTGGCTATCCCCTGTTCACCCGCAGGCGTGCCCATTGCGGGCACGCTTTTTTTTTGCGTGGCGCCCCCAACTCAGTCAGGCAACGCCACGCTTCAGTCCCGGATCAAGGATCAGCGGGCTGCGATCACATCGGCAACCAGCAGCGCCGTCATGTTGACGATGCGGCGAACCGTCGCCGAAGCGGTCAGTACGTGCACCGGCTTGGCCGCGCCGAGCAGCATCGGACCAATCGCAATGTTGTTGCCCGCGGCGGTCTTCAGCAGGTTATACGAGATGTTGGCCGCGTCGATATTCGGCAGCACCAGCAGGTTCGCGTCGCCTTCGAGCGTCGAGTCAGGCAGCACTTCGCGGCGCAGATTCGCGTCGAGTGCGAGGTCGCCGTGCATTTCGCCGTCTACTTGCAGCTCCGGCGCGCGTTCGCGCAGGATCGCCAGCGTGTCGCGCATTTTCTGTGCGCTCGGCGCATTGCTGGAGCCGAAGTTCGAATGCGACAGCAGGGCGACCTTCGGTTCGATACCGAAGCGGCGCACTTCCTCGGCGGCCATGATCGTGATCTCGGCAAGCTGCTCAGGCGTCGGGTCAACGTTCACGTGCGTGTCGACCAGGAAAATCTGGCGGTTCGGCAGCACCAGCGCGTTCATCGCCGCATAGACCTTCGCGCCTTGCTTCTTGCCGATCACCTGATCGATGAAGTGCAGGTGACGATGCGTGGTGGACACCGTGCCACAGATCATGCCGTCCGCCTCGCCCTTCTCTACCAGCATTGCGCCGATCAGCGTGGTGCGGCGGCGCATTTCGAGCTTCGCCATCTGCTCGGTGATGCCTTTGCGGGACATCATCTTGTGATATTGCTGCCAGAAATCGCGGTAACGCTCGTCGTGGTCGGTGTTCACGACCGTGTAGTCCTGACCCGCGACCAGACGCAGACCGTAACGCGCAATGCGCTGTTCGATCACCGCCGGACGGCCGATCAGGATCGGCTTTGCGAGCTTTTCGTCGACGATGATCTGCATGGCGCGCAGCACGCGCTCTTCTTCGCCTTCCGCGAACACAATGCGCTTCTTCTCCGGCTCGACGCCACGCGCCAGCTGGAAAATCGGCTTCATGGTCGTGCCGCTGTGGTACACGAACTGCTGCAGATGCTGTTCGTACGCTTCCATGTCTTCGATCGGACGCTCGGCAACGCCCGAATCCATCGCGGCCTTCGCCACGGCCGGCGCGACCTTGACGATCAGGCGCGGGTCGAACGGCTTCGGAATCAGGTATGCCGGACCAAACGAGAGATCCTGGATACCATAAGCCGTCGCGACGATATCGCTCTGCTCCTGGCGTGCCAGTTCGGCAATCGCGTTGACCGCGGCGATTTCCATTTCACGCGTGACGGTCGTCGCGCCCGCATCCAGCGCGCCGCGGAACAGGAACGGGAACACCAGTACGTTGTTCACCTGGTTCGGGTAGTCCGTGCGGCCCGTGCAGAGCACCGCGTCCGGACGCACTTCGAGCGCCAGTTCCGGCAGGATTTCCGGGGTCGGGTTGGCCAGCGCCAGGATCAGCGGCTTGTCCGCCATCTGCTTGACCATGTCCTGCTTCAGCACGCCGCCGGCCGAGAGACCGAGGAAAATGTCCGCGCCGCCGATCGCCTCAGCGAGCGAGCGAGCGTCGGTTTCACGCGCAAAGCGTTCCTTGTCCGGGTCCATCAGTTCGACGCGGCCCTTGTACACCACGCCGGCCAGATCGGTGACGGTGATGTTCTCGAGCGGCAGGCCGATGTCGACCAGCAGATCCAGACACGCCAGCGCCGCCGCGCCCGCGCCCGACGCCACCAGCTTGACCTGCTTGATGTCCTTGCCGACCACCTTCAAACCATTGGTGATGGCTGCCGCGACGACGATGGCCGTGCCATGCTGGTCGTCGTGGAAAACCGGAATCTTCATGCGCTTGCGGCATTCGCGTTCGACGATGAAGCAGTCCGGCGCCTTGATGTCTTCGAGGTTGATACCGCCGAAGGTCGGCTCCAGCGCGGCGATCACCTCGACCAGCTTGTGCGGATCGGACTCGTTCAGCTCGATGTCGAACACGTCGATGCCGGCGAACTTCTTGAACAGGACGGCCTTGCCTTCCATGACCGGCTTCGAGGCGAGCGGCCCGATGTTGCCGAGACCCAGCACCGCGGTGCCGTTCGTGACGACGCCGACCAGGTTGCTGCGCGCGGTGAAACGGGCGGCGTTCAGCGGGTTCTCGACGATTTCCTCACACGCGAACGCGACGCCCGGCGAGTACGCCAGCGCGAGATCGCGCTGGTTGATCATCTGCTTGGTCGGGGCGATCGCGATCTTCCCAGGGGTCGGGAACTCGTGATAATCGAGGGCGGCTTCGCGGAGTTTGCTATTGACGGGAGTCGACATAAGGCGGGCTTCGAAGTGCGGATTAGAATAGATGTTCGACGGCATTGTAGCCCCAATTGCCGGCTCAATTCCTTCAATACGGGTACAACTGCCGCGACTGAAACAATGCGAAAGTCAGACGTAGCGCGTTTCAGGCCAACCACGCGTCGAGTCGGAATTGAATGCAGATAGGGTGTTGACCCGTGAGCATTTCCATACAATGCGCGCCGTTAGCGGTTTTTCGTTGCACTTATCCGTTCACCCATTGCCACCATGCTCTCCGAGTTTTCGCTGATCGATCGCTTCTTCGCCCGCCGCGCCGCCGCTGCGGCGTCCCGTGCCGATGACGGCACGCTCGGAATCGGCGACGACTGCGCCCTGCTCGCGCCGCGCCCCGGGGAAATGCTGGCGATATCGACGGACATGCTGGTAGAAGGCCGTCACTTCTTTCCCGATATCGATCCCGAGGCGCTCGGTCACAAGGCGCTCGCGGTGAACCTGTCGGACCTGGCCGCGATGGGCGCCAGCCCGCAGGCGTTCACCCTTGCGTTCTCCTTGCCGAAGGCCGACGAAGCCTGGCTCGCCGCCTTCAGCGAGGGCCTCTTCGCGCTGGCCGAGCGCTACGGCTGCGATCTGATTGGCGGCGACACGACCGGCGGCCCGTTGAATCTGTGCATTACCGTGTTCGGCAGCGTGCGTCCGCAAGATGCACTGCGCCGCGACGCCGCGCAGCCGGGCGACGACATCTGGATTTCCGGTACGCTCGGCGACGCCCGCGCGGGGCTGGGCGTGCAGCGCGGCGAGTGGTCCGCCGATGCCGACGACGCTGCGACGTTTCGTCGCGCCCTTGAGCGCCCCGAGCCGCGTGTCTTCCTCGGCCTCGCGTTGCGGGGCATCGCCCATGCGGCGCTCGATCTATCGGACGGGCTCGCCGGCGACCTGTTGCATATCCTGGAACGCTCGAACGTGGGCGCTATGGTCGACGTCGACGCCGTGCCGCGTTCAGCCGCGCTGCGCCGCCTCTCACCCGAGATCCAGCGGCGTTGCACGCTAGCCGGTGGCGACGATTACGAGCTGTGTTTCACCGCACCGGTTGCCGCGCGCGCCAAGGTCGAAGCGGCCGGTCGCGAGGTCGCGATTCCGGTCACCCGCATCGGTACAATAAGCGCTCTTCAATCGGCGGCCGACCGCCCGGCGATCGGCTGGCGCGATGCCGCCGGCGCGCCGCTCACTCTGACGTTGCAAGGCTTCGACCACTTCCATGCAGACTGATCCCCCGCTGGTCCCCGCCGACGATCTCATCGGCAATTCGCAGCCCAACGCGTCCGGCCCGCGCGCGCCGCGCCCTCAGCCGCGCCGCGCCACCGCGCGCTTCATGCTGTCGCATCCGCTGCACATTCTGTCGCTGGGTTTTGGCAGCGGCTTGTCGCCGATTGCGCCGGGCACGATCGGCACGCTGTTCGCGTGGGCATCGTTCGCCGTCTTGAGCCGTTACCTGACCGTGGTCGAGTGGGGTGTGCTGATCGTCGTCGGCTTTTTCGCCGGCATTGCGATTTGCGGCTTCACGGCGAAGAAACTGGGCACCGACGATCCGTCGCCGGTGGTCTGGGACGAAATCATCGCGTTCTGGCTGGTGCTGCTGATGATCACGCCGGTCACGCTGACCGGGCAGATCTGGGCGTTCGTCGTGTTCCGCTTCTTCGATATGGTGAAACCGCCGCCGATCGGCTATTTCGACCGCCGACTGAAAGGTGGCTTTGGCATCATGTTCGATGATCTGGTCGCCGCGTTTTTCACGCTGCTCGTGATCGCGCTCTGGCGTATGTCGGTTTAACCGTCGGCCGTTGGCCGGTGTGTCGGCCAGCCGCAGCGCGCCGGCCGGCCGCCTTCCGCAGTTTCTCGTTTTCCGGATTGACGCCATGCCTACCGATTCCGTGGTTCACCAGCTCGCGATTCGCGTGAGCAACCGCCTGCGCGACGAGCGCCTGATGCTCGTCACCGCGGAATCCTGCACGGGCGGCATGGTAGCGACCGCGATCACCGATATTTCCGGCAGCAGCGGCTGGTTCGAGCGCGGCTTCGTCACCTATTCGAATCAGGCGAAGTCGGAAATGATTGGCGTACCGGCCGACCTGATCGAAAAGCACGGCGCGGTCAGCGAGCAGGTCGCGCACGCGATGGCCGAGGGCGCGCTGCGCAACAGTCGCGCGCAGGTGTCCGTCGCGATTACCGGCGTTGCCGGCCCGGGCGGCGGCACTGAAACCAAGCCGGTCGGCATGGTGTCGTTTGCCTGGAGCAATCGGCTGCATACGTCGGTGGAAACCAAGATTTTCAAGGGTGACCGCGAGAAAATCCGCGTGCAAGCCGCCGCGCACGCATTGCGCGGCGTGCTGGCCCTGCTCGACGAGCGCGAACATTAACCCCCGGTTCAAAACCTGAGGCGCCGCCTACGATGTCAGACACGTCTACTTCCCCTGCCGCCAAAGACGAGTTGATCCGACGCTTCGATCTGAAGCCGCATCCGGAAGGTGGATTTTTTAGCGAGACGTATCGGTCCGCAGAAGCCGTCCGTCGCGACGACGGTTCAACGCAGACGCGCTCAGCGTCCACCGCGATTTACTACCTGCTCTGCGACGGCGCGCATTCGGCGTGGCATCGGATCAAGTCCGACGAAGTCTGGCACTTCTATGCCGGCGAGCCGCTGAACGTCCACGTACTCGACGAAGCGGGCTCGCTGACTGCGCACAAGTTGGGCAATGCGCTGACGCATCCGGATGCCGTGTTTCAGGCGGTGGTGCCCGCGGGTCTGTGGTTTGCCGCAGAGTGTGCCGACCCGGCGACGCTCGCGCTATTAGGCTGCACGGTGGCGCCGGGGTTTGAATTCAGTGAGTTCGAACTGGCGGATGTGCACGCGCTGAAGGCGCAACATCCGCAGCATGCGTCGTTGATTGAGCGGCTGGGGCCAGGCGCTGCTTAACCGGTCGTCGCTCACGACGGCCGTCCTCCGTCACCGGAACGCATTGATCCGGTCACGGGTCTCCATCGCGGCTTTCGCGGCGGCCTCAGCAAAATCGTCGTCCTTGCTGGCGTAACTAATCGCCCGCGACGAGTTGATCAGCATGCCCGTGCCGTTCGCCGTGCGGCCGGCATTGACCGTCGCCTGAACATCGCCGCCTTGCGCGCCGATGCCCGGAATCAGCAGCGGCATATCGCCGACGATTCCACGCACCATTTCAATCTCTTTCGGGAAAGTCGCACCGACCACGAGACCCAGTTGGCCGCTCGCGTTCCACTTGTCCGCCACCAGTTGCGCGACGACCTGATACAGCGGACGCCCACCCGTCTCCAGAAACTGCAGGTCCGAGCCGCCCGAGTTCGAGGTCCGGCACAACACGATCACGCCCTTGCCCGTGTGCTCCAGATACGGTTCGATCGAGTCGAAGCCCATGTAGGGATTCACCGTCACCGCATCCGCCTGATAGCGCTCGAACGCCTCGCGCGCATATTGCTCGGCGGTGCTGCCGATATCGCCACGCTTTGCGTCCAGAATCACCGGCAAACCCGGATGATTCGCATGAATGTGCGCGATCAGTTGCTCGAGTTGGTCTTCCGCGCGATGAGCGGCGAAGTACGCAATCTGCGGCTTGAACGACGACGCATACGGTGCGGTCGCATCGACGATGGTGCGGCAGAAGTCGAAAATCGCTTCGGGACGGCCCGCGAGCGCGTCCGGGAATTTGCTGGGCTCGGGATCGAGGCCGACGCACAGCAGCGAGTTCGTGCGCTGCCAGGCGTCGTTGAGTGTCTGGATGAAATTGGACATGGTGAGTCTCGCGGCGAGCCGATAACGGAAGAGGCGCGTATTTTACCCGTCCCGTGCAGCAGAGCGCGGCCACGCGTCATACCGGCTCGGGTCTGAGCTTGGCGGGCACGTCGTGCCGCTCCGCCCGACTCCCCTGTTACTGCCGCCGCCGCGTCCCACGCGCACCCGGCATCGAGCGCAAACCGGTGCGCTCGACGCTGAAGCGGAACGTGCGAGTGAGTCGTTCGCCGCGTCCCAGCATCGTCATGCCGTTCTCGCATGCGCCGCCGGCCAGATTCATTGCGTTGATCGGATGATCGACCGGCTCGAAGCAGAAGAAGTCTTCGCCCGGTGGCGTGTACAGCACGTAGTAGTCGGTGTCGGCGGCAATATTCAGCGACAGGCGACGCTTCGGCCATACCACCGCCGCCTGCCCGCTCCAGCCCGTGAACGCGTGATTGACGATGGTGTCCGGCAACGGATACGCCACACCGAATTGCCACGCGGGCGGCGCCGACACGTGACGCACCGGCAGCCAGTCGTCGCCGGAGAGCCACAGACCACCCGCCGCCGCCGATAGTTTGGTATCCGCATCGCGAACGAAAAAGGGATGCACGCCCAAGCCGAAAGGCAGCGCCTCACGGCCGGCATTCTCGATTTCAAGCGTGATGACGAGCGTGGGGCCGTCCAGCGCATAGGTTTGCGCCGCGTGGAAGGCGTACGGTTTGCCGTCACGGCGATCGAGCGTCAGCCGGACATTTTCACGGTCCGACTCCGCGACCTGCCAGGCGGATAGCCAACCGTCGCCATGAATCGGCAGGGGTTCGTCGGCGCGATTCTGCGGCACCTCGACACGGCGCCCCGCCACGTTGAAATGACCGCCGCCGATCCGGTTCGAATACGGCAGCAGCGGATAACAGGCCAACTGGTTCGGCTGGGTATCGACCGCAACATGGCGGCAGCGCCGGAAAATCGGCGTGAGCGCGCCGTCGTTGCGCCAATCGAAACGGGTGACGCCGCCGCCGAGCGTCGGCGCGACATCGAGGCGCAAATGCGCGTTGGCCAGCGTGACGCACGCGAGCTCGCCACCGCTCGTTTCACCGACCGCAACTGCTGACGTACTGGGACCCGGAAGCACCGGATTGGCCGCCGCGTTGAGTCGCGCGCGTCGGCTTTGCGAAGAAGCGGAAACAGGATTCGCAACAGTCATATCTGGCTCCATCGAGAGGCGTGGGACATTGCCGTCATTGCTGACGGATGGTGTTGGGCGATTTTTTTGAACCGGTCGCCTCTGGGTCCGAACTGCATGCTGCCGATTTGCTGCCACTGGTTTTGCGACATCAACGCCTGATGCACTTTCTCAATCACGGCTCGACTACCCTCCGCTGCCGCCTCGTCACCGAGGCTGCGTCATTTTGCGCTATGTGGGCGTGCCTTGAAACACCGGCTCCGGCAAACCTTGTCGCCCGGGCGTTGCGATAAACACGCCGCCCGCATGCGAATCGCTCGCGAGCGCGGTCGCGTCGAGATCGATGCGCGCGCTCGTGATGTACAGCGTGTCCAATTCCACGAAGCCCTGCGCTGGAAGTCCGCTTGGGGGACCGCCAAACGCGACGCAACTCGGCTGCGCCGTCGGCACGTCGACGCGCTCGGTTTCCACGCCGTCAGGGCCATATCGCACCACTCGCCTGCCGCCCCATTGCGCGTTCCACAAACCCCCGTCGCGGTCGATCGTCGAGCCGTCGGGCTCGCCAGTTGCGTCGGTCAATGTCGTGAACACGCGGTCGTTGGCGATGCTGCCGTCCGCGCGATAGTCGCACGTACGAACTTCACGCGCCGGCGAATCGCAGTAGTACATTGTCGCGCCGTCGGGACTGAACGCGATGCTGTTCGCGATCGCCGGCGCGGGCAACGGCAAACGCTCCAGCGACAAATCGTGATTCAGGCGATAAAACCCGCCCACAGCTTGCAGCGGCGAGCCCTCGTCTTTGGTACCGAATACGAAGCGCCCCTGACGATCGCAGCGGCCATCGTTCACGCGCGTATTCAAGCCAGGTTCGACGTCGACGATACGCTGCGTCTCGCCGGTTGCCAGATCAAAAAACGCCAGATGGGTTGCCAATCCAAGCAGCAGATAGCGCGGATTGGCGCACAGCGCGAACGTTGCGAGCCGCTCGGGCATGCGCCAGGACGTGCTGCCCCCTTCGCTCGGGTCATAGCGCCACAGGCGCGCGCCTTCGATATCGGTCCAGTAGAAGCGGCCGGTTTCCGCGCACCACGTCGCGCCTTCCCCGAGCGTGCATTTCGTGTCGAGCAGCAGCGCCGCCTGAGGTGGCGGCAACCCCGCGCGCGTATCCGTACTCACGCCCAGCCCCCGTCGACGATCATGTCCTGCGCAGTGATCATCCGGCTGTCGTCGGCGGCGAGGAACAGCGCCATGCGGGCGAGATCGGCGGGTTGCAGTTCAGCGTCGATGCACTGACCTTCCTTGATCGAGCGGCGGCCCGCGTCGTCGAGCCACAAACGCTTCTGCTTTTCCGTCATCACCCAGCCCGGCACCAGCGTATTGACGCGAATATTGAAGTGACCGAGGTCGCGCGCGAGACCACGCGTCAACCCCTGCACCGCCGACTTCGACATCACGTACACCGGATAGCCGCCGTTCTTCAGCATCCAGCTAATCGAGCCGAGGTTGATGATCGAACCGCTGTTGCCGGCTTTCATGTCCTCCATCACCGCTTGTGCCGCGAAGAACTGATGACGGATGTTCACCGCGATGCCTGCGTCGAAAGACTCGCGCGTGACTTCGCCGATCGTGTGGCGCTTGTCGTTTGCCGCGTTGTTCACCAGCACCTGAATCGGGCCGAGCGCGGCCTTCACGTCGGCGATCGCTTTTTGCAGCGCGTCGACGTCGGTCAGATCGCAAGGCAAAAACAGCGGCTTGTGTTTCGAATCGCCGAGTTCGTCGGCGAGCGCTTCACCCGCTGTCGCATCGATATCGAAGAACGCGACGCGCGCGCCCTGCGCCGCGAAATGCTCGACGAACGACGCGCCGATACCGGTCGCGCCGCCCGTAATCAACACGGTTCGGTCGACGAGACTCGGATAGCGGGCAAACGCGTTATCCGCGAGACGGTCGTTTGCATTGGCCGGAGACGACATCGTTCGATTCCTTTAAGAGCAAAGTGAGGTAGCCGCAGGTTTAGTCCCGCGAACCGCGGTTCTTCAACTGGTCGAGCAGCACGGCGGCAAGCAGAATCGCGCCGCGCACGAGGTACTGATAGAACGCGTCGATGTTCATCAGGTTCATCACGTTCTCGACCGTGCCCATGATCAGCACGCCGATCACGACACCAGAAATCGTCGCGCGGCCGCCGAGCAGCGACACGCCACCCAACACGCACGCCGAAATCACGTTCAGCTCGAAGCCTTCCGCCGCATTCGGCTGACCCGACGTAATCCGCGAAGCCAGAATCACACCGGCCAGCGCGGTGACCGCACCCTGAATCAGGAAAATATAAACGCGCGTGCGTTCGACGTTGATACCGGCGAGACGCGAAGCTTCCGGATTACCGCCAATGGCCAGCGTATTGCGGCCGTACACGGTCTGATTGAGCATCACGCCGAACACGATGAAGCACAGCAGCGTGACCCAGATCGGCAGCGAAACGCCGAAGAAGCTCAACCCGCCCAGCGCGATAAACGTATCCGACGACACGCCCACGGCCTGCCCGTGCGACACGATAAAGCCGAGACCCCGGACGATTTCCATCGTGGCGAGCGTCGTAATCAGCGCGTTGATGCGCAGATACGCGATCACCGCGCCGTTGACGAAACCGATCACAGCGCCCGCAAACACCGCCGCAATGATTGCAATAAACGTATTGCCGGTCGCATTCAGCACCATCGCGCAGAGCACGCCCGCGAACGCGACCGTCGAGCCCACCGACAAGTCGAAATCGCGCGAAGCCAGGCAGAACATCATCGTGCACGCGACCATGCCGATCTGCGAAATCGACAAGGCGAGACCGAGCATGTTCTCGATCGAGAAGAAGTGATCGACCATCAGCGACATCGTGATGAACATCACGACGAAGATCAGAATCAGGCTGTACTCGGTGATCTGCTGCCACCATTTCGCCTTGTCGTTCGACTGCGGAATCAGCGCTTCGGCCGCGCTTTTCGCGGCTTGTTGCGCGAGGTTTTCTCTGGCTTGCATTTTGAAGACTCCTCCCGTTCCCCACGGGTTGCCGGACTTTCGTCCAAATAATGTTCAGGCCGCTTGCTCGGTGGCTGCGGTTCCGGGCAGCGCGGTCGAGCTTTGCGGCAACGCGAGGCCCAACACCGCTTGTTCGGTTGCTTCCTTGCGCGACAGCTCGCCGGAAATCCGGCCCTGACGCATCACGACGATCCGGTCGGACACGCCAAGCACCTCCGGCAATTCCGACGAGATCATCACAATCGCGCAGCCGCGCTCGGCGAGCTGATAAATCACGTTATAGATCTCATGCTTCGCACCGACGTCGATTCCGCGCGTTGGTTCGTCGAGAATCACCACCTTCAGATCCGGCTCGGCCAACCAGCGCGACAGAATCGCCTTCTGCTGGTTGCCGCCCGACAGAAAACGAATCTTCTGGCGGCGGCTCGGCGTCTTGATCTTCAGCAGCTTGATAAAACGGTCGGCGGTTTCCGCTTCCTTCTTGCGGTCGAGGAACATCCCCGCGCGCAGATAGTGGCGGCGGCAACTGATATTGATGTTCTCCGACACGGTCGCCATCGCGACGATGCCCTCTTCCTTGCGGTCTTCCGGGCACAGCACGATGCCGTGTCTGATCGCCTCACCCGCACTGCGCACCTTGATCGGCTTGCCGTCGAGCACGATCTCGCCGCCCTTCTTGTGGTCGGCGCCATACACGAGGTGCATCAGTTCGCTACGGCCCGCGCCCACCAGACCGAAGAAGCCGAGAATCTCGCCACGCCGCACTTCGAAACTGGCCGGCTGCGCGAGCGCATGGCCTTCAATCGCTTTCGCCGCGAAGCGCACGTCACCCAACGGACGCGCTGAATAGTTATAGATGTCGGCGATTTCGCGGCCCACCATCTCGCTCACGATGGTGTCGCGCGACACGCCTTCGAGCGTGGGATGCGAGGCGATCTTGCGGCCATCGCGGAAAATCGTGCAGGCGTCGCAGAGTTCGTAAATCTCGTCCATGCGGTGCGAGATGTAGATCATCGCGCGGTTGTCCGCGCGCAGATCGCGCACCAGCTTGAACAGCACTTCGGTCTCGCGATGCGACAGCGAGCTGGTCGGTTCATCCAGTGCGATCACGCGCGCGTTGCGCAGCAGCGCCTTGCAGATTTCGACCATTTGCCGTTGCGCGATCGAGAGCTTCCGCAGCTTCGCATTCGGATTGAGCGCCACGCCCATCGCTTCAAGGCGTTCACGCACGAAGCGTTTTGCCTCGCGCTTGTTGACCCAGCCGAGCGCATTCGGCAGTTGGCCCAGCAGCAAGTTTTCCGCGACCGTCAGATCGGGCACGTATTGCAGTTCCTGGTGAATCACCGCGATCCCCGCCGCGATCGACGACGCCGCGCTCGTAAAGCGCACCTCGTTGCCATCGATCATCACGCGACCGGAGTCGGGCTGGTATTCACCACCGAGAATCTTCAGCAGGGTCGATTTCCCTGCGCCGTTTTCGCCCATCAGGCCGTGCACCTGGCCGACGTTGACGTCGAAGGACACACCGTCGAGCGCACGCACGCCTGGAAAGACTTTGCCGATATTGTCAAAACGTAGCGTCGCTGACACTTCGCCTCCTTTATCGACCGGAGTGAGTGCTTCTGCACTTGCTCCGGTCCCATGCAATCAATTGCTGCTTCGTGTGAACCGTGCTTCTATCGCGCCCCATGGGCGCAAAGCGTGGCCTGTCTCAACTGCTCGTCTTTTATTGCTGTTGCCGGCGCGCCCAATCCTTGGAGAAACGACGCACCGGCAGTTCACTTCATTTGACTACGCTACACCCGCTTAATTTGCCGCGAGGCCCATCTTCTGGCGCACATCGGCGACGTTGTCACGCGTGGCCAGCATGCCGGTCGTCAGCGTGAGCATCGGCGGTTCCTTGCCTTGCGTGATCCAGTCGTACATCAGCGTCGAGGTTTCTTCGCCGTGACGCTTCGGGCTGATGATGACCGTGCCGTAGAAGCCGGTCGGGGTCGGCTTCTTGAACTCGTTCAATGCCGAGTCCGAACCGCCGATACCGATGCCGATCATGTTGTCCGCCTTGAAGCCGCGGCCTTCCGCTGCGCGCACCGCGCCGAGCACGCCTTCGTCGTTCAGCGCGTAAGCCACCCAGTGCTTGAACTGCGGGTTCTTGGTGAACGCGATGTTGGCTGCGTTGAAGGCGTTTTCCGTGTCGGTCTTCGCTTGCGGCGCTTCGATCACGTTGGCCTTCGGGAAACCGGCGGCGACGAGCGCAGCGGTTGCACCGGTGGTGCGGTCAACTGCGGTGGGCAACTGGTTGTAGGTCACGTCGATCGCGCCGACGTCCTTCATGTCCCAGCCGCGCTTCTTGATTTCCGCAGCCAGGCCGTCGCCCACTTGCTTGCCGATGTTGTACGCCGAGATGCCCATATGCGGCACCGATGCGATCGGCTTGCCCGCGCCGTCCACGAGGCGGTCGTCCACCGTCATCATCTTCAGGCCGTCGGCCTTCGCCTTGGCGACGATGCCCGGTCCGAGCTTGACGTCAGGCGTGCAGATCACAAAGCCTTGCGCTTTTTGAGCCGACAGGTTGTCGATTGCGCTCATGACCTTTTCACCCGACGGCGCGCCGATCTTGACCAGCGTGAAACCCTTCTCCTTGGCGGCCATTTCCGCGAACTTCCATTCGTCCTGGAACCACGGTTCTTCAGGCTGCTTCACGAGGAAGCCGATCTTGACCGGATCCGCGGCTTGCGCCACCGGTGCGTTGAAGAGCACACCCGTCGCCGCTGCTGCCAGCGTGAGGAAAATTCTTCGTTTCATAATGCGTGTCTCCTGACCAATTGATAACGAGAAGGTATCGGCCGCGTCTTCTTGTACCGGTTGTGACACACGCGGCCAGCGCGTCGTCCGGTGAAACCTGGCTATCGGTTAATGCTCGTTCTTGCTACGGGTTCTGCTTTCTGTTGCGTACGGGTTCGCTACGGTCAGTCGTTTCAGTCGTGATAGAGCGCCGAGCGGCCGCCATCCACGGTGATGCAGGTGGCGTTGATGAACGGCGCTTCATCCGAGGCGAGGAACACCGCCGTCATCGCCACTTCTTCGGGGCGGCCGATGCGCTTCATTGGTTGCAGATCGAGCGTGGCCTGTTTCGCGGCGGCCGGATCGGCTTGTTCGTTCCACCAGTTGTGCGTCAATTGCGTTTCGATGTAACCCGGCGCGATCGCGTTGACTCGCACATTGCGCGGCGCGTATTCGATGCCGAGCGCGCGGGTCAAGCCAATCACGCCGTGCTTCGCGACCGGGTACGGAAAACAGCCCGGAATGATCTTGAAAGCATGCGTCGACGCGATATTCACGATGCTGCCCGCGCCGCGTTCGACCATACCCGGCAACACCGCGCGACAGCCGTTCCACACGCCGTCGAGATCGACCGCGAAGCAACGGCGCCAGTCGTCGTCGGTCATCGTCAGCGGATCGCAGAACACGTTGATGCCGGCGTTGTTGACCAGCACGTCGAGCGCGCCGAACGTGCGTTCCGCCTCGCTCACCGCGTGCTGAACCGAGGCCGATTGCGTCACATCGGTCTGCACCGCAAGCACTTTTGCTTCGCTGGATCCGTGCGCTCCGCGCGTGTCGTCTACGCCTGCACTTGCTTCGAGCGCCGCCCGGATTTCACGCGCGGTGCGCTCGGCCATTTCGATATCGAGTTCCGCCAGTACGACCACCGCGCCCTCGCGCGCAAACGCGAATGCGATCGCCGCGCCGATGCCGCGCCCGGCGCCGGTGATCAACGCGACTTTGTCGGCGAGGCGCTTCATTTCTTCGCGCCTGCGCGGGCGATGCGCAACCCGTTGATGAACGCCTTCGCATGCGAGGCCGTTACCGCCGCGCTCTGCCCCGGCTTATACAGCGCCGAACCGAGACCGAAGCCGTTCGCACCGGCAGTCAAAAACGGGCCCATGTTGTCCGGCGTGATTCCACCGACCGGCACCAGCGGCACTTCCGCCGCGATCACCGCGCGCCACGCCTTCACGACCTGGCAGCCGAGCTGTTCCGCAGGGAACATCTTCAGCACATCCGCGCCGTTTTTCAGCGCGATGAAAGCTTCATTTGGCGTCGCCACGCCCGGCGCGCAGGCCATGCCTTGCGCTTTCGCGGCGACGACGACCTCCGGGTCACTGTGCGGCATCACAATCAATTCGCCACCCGCCGACTTCACGTCGTTGACAAAACTCGGATGCAACACCGTGCCCGCACCGACGATCGCATCGGCCGGCAACGCCTTGCGGATCGCCGCGATGCTGTCGAACGGCTGCGGCGAATTCAACGGCACTTCGACAATACGAAAGCCGGCTTCGTACAACGCCTGACCATGCCCGGCGGCATCCGCGGGCGTCACGCCGCGCATGATCGCGATCAGCGGACAAAGCTCGAACGCCGCGATGAGACCCGCGTGCGGCATGTACGGGGCGGGCAGATTGATGTGAGGTTGCATGTCGGTTCCTTGTTTCATGAGCGGCGGCGCTGCCGGTTAGCCGGCGTGCGCGGCTTGCGACGTGGGGTTGACGAGCCCCGCCTGGGTCGCGACGCGCCACAAACCGCGCTCGGTGGCGTGCTTCACCAGCTCCGCGTGCGTGCAGCCGAATTGCGCCAACGCCACCCGATAGCGCTCGCACAGCGCTTCATTGCCGATCAGGCGCAAGTGCTGCCCGGCGAGCGAGTTTTGCTGTTGCGTGAGCACGGCTTCGAGACCGGCCAGTTCGTGCCCGATCAGCAAGCCCGACAGATAGTCCGGCTGCTGTTCGCGCGAAAGTTCTCCGGTGAGCCCGAGCGTGCGAGCGCTGAATACGGTGGCCAGCATCCCCGCCTGACCTTTGTCGCGTGCAATCTTCACGCCGTGCAGGAATGCATCGGTATCCGGACGATCCGGCGTGACCATCGTGCGGCCGAGAATGGTGTGCTCGCGCAATGCCGCGAACACTTCACCGGTCATGAAGGTATGAAAACGTTCGATGCGGCCCGCCTGCACGACGGCCCATTTCGCGTGGGTGCCGGGCAAGCCGATCAGCGCGCGCTGGGTGCTGTCTTTACCGTCATGTTTTCCACCATCCGTCGCGCTTGCGTTCTCGCCGATCGCGCCGAAAATCTGCGTTTCTTCGCCGCGCATCACATTCGGCAATTCGCCGCGTTGCAGAACGCCTGGCACGATATGCAACGTCACGCCGCACGCTGCCTCCACGCGCACAATGCCGGCAACCAGCGCTTCGGCACTCGCCGGCGCGTCGACATATGGCACTTCGACCCAGCCTTGCGCGCTGCCGACCATGCCTGCCGCGATGACCGGCAAGCCCGGCGTCTGGTCGAGCCAGGTGCGGCACGTATCGTCGAAAGCGGCGTCGAAGCCGCCTTGCTCGGCGCTACGCGGCAAATTCATGATGCCGGCCGTCGAGGCGCGCGTATCCAGCACGTTGCCTGCGGCGTCGAACAGATAGGCGCGCAGCGATGTCGTGCCCCAGTCGAGCGCGATCAGTGCTGCGTGCTCGATCTTCGTGTCGACGGCGCCGGCTGCGGCGTAGTTGACTGCCGGCGTGGGAGAACCCGCATGCTTCATCGCTTGATCCTGCGAGTGGCCGGCTGCGGGGCACGCCAACCGAGTTCTTCCGAGATCGAGCGCGCTTCGCGCTGCACGACCGGGATCAGCTCATCCATGCGTTCGAGCGACATATACGGAATCGTGCTCGCCACTGACAGCGCCGCCACCACCGCGCCGGACGCATCCCGCACTGGCGCCGCGACGCAACGGATCGACGCTTCGTTTTCTTCGAGGTCGAAGGTGTAGCCGCCGGCGGCGTAGTTCGTCATGCGCTGCATGAAGGTCTGCGCGTCGGGACGGTTATCCGGCTTGAAACTGACGCTGGCGAGCGCGCGCCGCGATGCGTCGAACAGCGACTGCCAGACGTTGGGGGTGAGGTCGAGCATCATGGCTTTACCGATACCCGTCGATGCGAGCGGCATCCGGTGACCGACGCGCGAGCGCATTTCCAGACCGCGGGTGCCGGGAATCTTGTCGATGTACAGGACGTCGTCGCCATCGCGCACGCCGAGGTGGATCGTATCGAGCGTTTGTTCGGCCAGCGATTCGAGATGCGGGCGGGCGACTGCGGTGAGCGGCATCTGTTCGAGGGCGATGGTGCCGAGTTCGATCAGCTTCGGGCCGAGCAGATAGCCGCCTTGCACCTGACGCAGATAGCGCGCTTGGACGAGGCTGCTCACCAGCCGGTGCGTGGTGCTGCGGGTCGTGCCGAGCGCGGCGCCGAAGGTGCGCAGATCGCGCACGCCGGCCGCGGCGGCTTCCAGAATCGCCAGTCCGCGCAGCAGGGTTTGGGTGCCAGCTTGTTGCGGTGTGATGTCGAGCAGCGTGCTCGGCAACGCGATTTCGTCGGTCACGGCCGGTTGTGCGGCGACGCGCGGGGCTTTGGCGGCCTGGATCCGCTGCGGCTCGGCGCCGGACGCATGATCGGCTGACGGCGCCAGCTTGGCTTCGGACACGCCGGCGGCGTGAGTGGGCATCGCTTTGTTCATGGCGATTGGCTTTTCGGTGGTTTTTTGCGCTTACAGCGCGGGGCCGGAGAGGAGGCCAGTTTTGCTCGCGGCACGGCGGGTGCTGCCGGTGGCGCGGGTGTACGGCTGCTGCCTTTGAGTCTTGGGCATGGTTTGGCTTGTCTCCGGTTTTTTTCTTGCTGCTGATCGCGGCCGGTTTTTTTCGGCTGGCGATGCGTGTTGGCTGGATTGTAGGGCGGTTTTTGAGAAATCTTCAATATGTGAGTGTTTGATTCATATAATGGGATTTTGCCTTGCCGGGGGGCTGGGGTTTGGTTGGTTGAGTTGCCTGCGGCGGTGGGCTTTTCTTGATGTGTTTGCCTGCGTGGCGCTTGTGGGTTGTTCGCCTGCGGCGTTGGCCTTTCCTTGTTTTCTTTTTGGTTTATTAGCGTCGCCCCTGTGCGGGGCGGCACCTACTTCTCTTTGCCGGCCGGGCGAACCCCACGGCGAGCCGTTATCGGTGTTGATGCGCAACGGCAAACCGTAGTGCCCGAACGCTTCCCGTAATCCCGCCTGCACGGTTGCGGTATCGGTTGGCCCACAGGCGCGCAGCAGGATGCTGAAGCGCGAGTGGTCGTCGAGCACGGTCAGGGGATTTCAACGCCCTTCCTGAAGGGTCTCGAAGTGTCCCTTGAAATCCATCTGCCAGAGTACGTTGGGCTGCTCGTGCTCAAAGCGCTTCCAGGGTTCGCTCATCGCGGAATCGGCCGGCAGGATCAGGTTGTGCCGGTGCAGGATGTCGGTCACGGTGCTGGGCTGTGGCGCCGCCTCAAAGCCCAGATCCCGCAGGCGTCGACTGATCTTGCGCCCACCCCAACGCGGATGTGCCTGACGCAGCCGCACCACTTCCTGCTCCATCGCAGCGGGTGTCTTCGAGGGACTGCTGGCAGGGCGTCGGGATTGATCTGACAGCGCATTCTCGCCGCGCCTGAGCCATTTGTAGCCGGTCTGCCGGCTGATGTTAAAGCGCTGGCACAGCTCGGTGATCGTCAGCGTGTCCTGACTGGCCAGATGAACAAATTCCTCTCGGAGGCTCATGGTGTCTCTTGCGTTCCAGGGCATGGTTGGGACCGGGCGTTTTAATACCCGGAAGTGTCAACCATGTCCCCGCACACCTGTCAGCCATGTCTCCGGTCTATACACGGCCGGCAAAGAGAAGTAGGTGCCGCCCCGCACAGGGGCAACGCGAATAGACCAATAACAAAACGAGGAAAGGCCAACACCCCAAGCGAACAACCCAAAAGCGCCGCGCAGGCAAACACATCAAGAAAAGCCCACCGCCGCAGGCATACAAACGAACAACCGCCGAACAGGCAAAAACCCAAACCTCAGTCCGGCAATTCCGCCGCCCCCATCCGCCGCGCGATCACGCGCGAACGTTGAGCCAGATACCCCGAGCCCCTGTGCTCGTCAAAATACTTAGGCTGCGGCAGCATCACAGCCAGCCGAGCCGACTGCGCAGCAGTCAACTTGGCCGCGGAAGTCTTGTAGTAATAATGCGCGGCCGCCTCAGCGCCATAAACCCCATTCCCCCACTCAACGGAGTTGAGATAAATCTCAAAGATCCGCTGCTTATCCATCAAAGTCTCGAGCATCCACGTAATGATCAATTCCTGACCCTTGCGGATATAACTCTTCTCCCGGGATAAAAACAGATTCCGCGCCAACTGCTGGGTAATCGTCGAGCCGCCCCGAACAATCTTGCCCTTGGCCTTATTGCGCTCCCACGCCTGCAAAATGGCGTCGGTCTCGTAACCATTGTTGTTCACGAAATTCGCGTCCTCGGAAGCGATAATCGCCCGCTTCAAATTGTGCGAAATCTGCTCGTACGGCACCCACGTATGTTGCACCGAAAGATCAGGCCGATCCTCCGACAACCGCCACGCATCCGAGCGCATGAAGGCCGTTGACTGAGGATTCACGTAATTCCACACCGCGATCTGCGCGAAGTAAAACGCCTGCGTCGCAAGCCACGCGATCGCCACCACCGTGCCCAGATAAAACACCCATCGCCCCGGACCTGGCCGGCTCGCGCGCCGCGTCGCTGTCATCGTGCGTGAAGTCCTAAAGTCGGTGAATCAGTGAGTCTGCGTGTTCCAGAAAGAAACGGTCTAGGCGTGCGACGGCGCCGTCAACAACGCTCGCAATTCGGCCAGCACCGGCGCGCCGTCAGGCCGCACGCCTCGCCACACGTAAAACGATTCGGCCGCCTGCTCGACCAGCATGCCGAGACCATCGGCGCCGCGCGCACCCAGCTTTCGCGCGTGCTCCATAAACACCGTCGGATGTGCGCCGTACATCATGTCGTAAGCGAGCGTGCCGCTGCCGAACGCGCGGTCGTCGCACTCAGGCAACGACGCATCCAGACTGCCCGCCGTCGCGTTGACGATCACGTCGTATGTGCCCGCTTCGATCGCTCGCGCGCTTCCGCCGGTCAGGCGGCAAGCGGCGTCGCGCGCGGCTTGCGCGAACTGGTCGACGAGCGCTTCCGCCTTTGCCGCCGTACGGTTGACGATGGTCAGCGTGTGCGGCGCGCGGTCCAGCATCGGCAGCACGACGCCACGCGCGGCACCGCCCGCGCCAAGCAGCAAAATCCGCGCACCCTTCAACGAAACGCCAAGATTCACCTCGATATCGCGCACGAGGCCGAAGCCGTCCGTGTTGTCGCCGTAGACACCGCTCGCGTCGAACCGCAGCGTGTTCACCGCGCCCGCTGCCGCCGCTCGCGGCGACAGGGTATCGGCGAACGCGTGCGCGTCGAGCTTGAACGGCACCGTGACGTTCATGCCGCGTCCGCCCGCTTCGATAAAAGCCTTCACGTGCGGCACGAAAGCGTCGACCGGTGCCAGCAAGTGGCCGTACTCAATCGGCTCGCCGGTCTGCGCGGCAAAGCGGCCGTGAATGAACGGCGACTTGCTATGGCCGACCGGGTTGCCGATGACGGCGTAGCGGTCACGTGACTCATTCGTGCTCATCGTCCTGGCTCCGCGACGTGCTGCTGATCGGCTGCGGCTGCCGCATCGCTGGCGCCGGCGCCGTTTTCGGCGTCGCCCTGCTCTGCCGCACCGCCGTCGAGGTCGGCTTCCGCCTGGGCCTCGGCTTCGCCTTCGGCGCTTTCATCCGCCACGTCGATGATTTCTTCTTCGCCCTCGTCGGCTTCTTCAGCCTCGCTGCCGCTCGTCACGGTCGGCGCGTCGAGTACGTGCAACAGGCGCACGGACGCTTCGACGGTCAATTCGTCGATCGACATCACTTCCATCTGCAAGCGCGTGCCGCGTGCGTGCACGCCGAGACCCGGCACGTGCAGCAACAGCGGAATCTCTTCGAGGCGCACGAGATCGCCCTTCACCACCGACGCCACCACCTGCTTCCGGTTCTCCTGCTTCAGCCAACGCAGGCACCAGAAGTACTCCATGCGGCGCTGATGATCGGCATACGCACTGTAGGTGTCGTCGAACCCTTGCACGACGGCGAACAGATCGGCGTCCTTCGGCTTGAACGGCGCGGCCAGTTTTGCGGTCACGCCATGCTGCACGCAGGCGATCAACTGCCATTGGTTCACGAGGTCGACATAACGGCGCAGCGGCGACGTGCTCCACGCGTATTGCGTTACGCCCAGGCCTTCGTGCGGCGCGGCGTTGGTCTGCATGCGGGTGCGCTTCGGGCCGGTCGGCGCGCCGAACGCGCGTTGCGAGCGGTAGATGCCCGGCACGCCGTGGTCGTGCAGGAACGCGCCCCACGACGAGTTGGCGAGAATCGCGAGCTCCGCGACGATCGTGTCGAGCGGCGACCCGCGCCGGCGCGGCGTGATCGTGATGTGCTCGCCTTCGACATAGAAGTTGAAATCGGTGTTGCGCTGCACTTCGCGGCGCAGGCCGTAACCGGCACGCGCCGTCTGACGCTTTTCGAACAACGCCTGCGCGAACGGCCACAGCACGGCGATGTCTTCCTTGTGCGGATAGTCACCCGTGCCGGCAGCCAGCGCCTCTTCGGTAACCAGTTCGTCCAGCGTGTTGTGGCGCAAATTATTCTTCACGAACACGCGCTCGGCGCGCGTTTCGCTCGCCACGATTTCCTGCGTTTCGCGATTGATGATCACATACAGCGACAACGCGGGCCGCAAGCCGCCTTCAGCCAGCGTGAACGCCTCGACGACGCTATCGGGCAGCATCGTGATCTTGTCGCCTGGCATATAGACGGTCGACAAACGCGTGCGGGCAATCGCATCGATATCGTCGCCACGCGCGATGCCGAGCGCCGGCGCAGCGATGTGCACGCCGATCCGCACGCGGCCGTCGGCCAGATGCTCGACGGAGAACGCATCGTCGATTTCAGTGGTGGTGATGTCGTCGATCGAGAACGCCTTGACATCGGCTTCAGGCAGATCTTCCGGCAACGCGCCAACCGTCACCGGCGGGAAACCGGTGCCGTGCGGGAAAAACTCGGAGAGGAACTTCGCCTCGTGCAACGCGCGGGCCGACGGAATACCACCGCATTCGAGCATCAGCCGCGCCTGCGAGATGCCGCGCGCCGCTGCCGCGCCTTCGAGCGCCTTGTATTCGATCGTGTTCTTGTCGGGCCTCGTGAGCAAAGCCAGCGCCTTGCTGCCGCTGAAGCCTTCCGGCAGGCGGCCTGCCTTCAGTTCATCTTCGTAACCGGCCTGCACCAGCGCCTGCTGACGCTTGCGCTCCAGTCCGGCGAGCGCCATCTTGAGCTGTTCCTGCGGCGCGCGCTGGTACATGCCGCGGCCCTTGCGGCGAAAGTACACCGGCGAGCCGTGCATGCGCAGCACCAGCGCCGCGCGCTCGATGGAACCAAACGCTTCGCCGAAGTACTCGGCGCCCAGCGTGGCAAAGGGGAATTCGTCATCCGGCGCGCACTCCCACAGGAAATCCAGATCGATCTCCTGCGCGGCGGCGTCGGCCTGCTGCATCAACTCGGCGGCGCTCGGCTTGTCGAATTCGATCAGCACGTCTTTCGCGCGCACCTTGGCGCGCCGGCCGCCCGGCAACTCGACCTGAAAAGCATCGCCCTGGCGCGACAGCACGCTGCCCGCCTTGAAACTGCCCGATTCCTCGAAGAAAACGTTCACTCAATACTCTCGTTCTGACTTGCATCCGCCGGCGCGCCCGATTGGGTTCAGCTATCGGTCACTGCGTGCGCGGCACGGCAACGTGTTCGTGGTAGTGGATCCGCGGCGCGATACGCGCGCCTGCGGGTTGAATCTGGTGATCCGCAACGGACTCGCTGCTGGATCGTCGGCGTGATCAGGCCGCTTCGCGCGGCGCCGGCGGCTCGACGTCTTCGGCATCGCAAAAGGCCAGCACCTCGTCGACGTATCGCGCGAATTCGCTGATCGCGTGGTCACTCCCTTCGATCAGCGTAGTGCGCGCGCCCGGATAGTGCGCAAGCATTTCGCGGTAATCGAGCACTTCGTCGCCGGTGGCGGCCATCAAATAATAGCGTTCGGGCCGCGTGATTGAAGCGACGCCAAGCGCGCGCAGCTCGTCCAGATGATGCGGCTCGACCGTAATGCTGCCGCCGCCGTGCCACAACTGCTGCTCGCCGAGATAAGCGCTCAGGTCGCGCTGCGGCACCACCGCCGGGTTGAGCAGCACCGCCGGCCAGCCGTGCTTCTCGGCGAGATACGTGGCGAAGTAGCCGCCCAGCGAACTGCCGATCACCGTCACGTTGTTCGGCTTCGCGGCGGCCACCAGCGATCCGGCGAGCGCCACGGTCTCGAACGGCGAGACCGGCAGCATCGGGCAGCACCATTCGTCGGCGCGGCCGAGCTCGCCGAGGCGCGCCGCCAGCACCCGCGCCTTGAACGATTTGGGTGAGGAGCGGAAACCGTGCAGGTAAAGGATCACGACGTGCCTCGTACGGATAGTGCGTCGAGCAGCTTCTGATGCACGCCGCCGAAGCCACCGTTGCTCATCACCAGAATCTGGTCGCCGGGGCGCGCTGCGTGGACCACGGCTTTGACTAGCGCGTCGAGATTGTCGAAAGCTTGCGCTTTGCCGCCGAGCGGCGCGAGTGCTTCGCCGAGATTCCAGCCAAGCGCGTCACGGCCGGCAGGCGCGCCGTAGCCGAACACCAGGTCGGCGTCGGCCAGACTCGCCGGCAGTTGCGCTTTCATCACGCCGAGCTTCATGGTGTTCGAGCGCGGCTCGAGCACGGCCAGAATTCGCGTGTTGTCGTGGCCGACGCGGGCGCGCAGCCCGGCCACCGTGGTCTCGATCGCCGTGGGGTGATGGGCAAAATCGTCGTAGACGGTCACGCCGTCGACGCTGCCGCGCACTTCCATGCGGCGCTTCACATTCCGGAAGCTCGCCAGCGACTTCGCGGCTTGCGCCGGCGGCACGCCGACATGGCGCGCGGCGGCGATCGCGGCCAACGCGTTCATGCGGTTGTGCTCGCCCTGCACCTGCCACTCGACCACGCCAACGCGCTCGCTGTTGTGATAGACGGCGAAACGCTCGTCGACCGGCTCGCCGTCTTCCGCGGGCAACGTCTCCCAGCCGCCTTGCACGCCGAACCGTTCGACTTCGCTCCAGCAACCGCGCGTCAGCACGCGCTCCAGCGCGTCTTCACGACCGTTCGTGACAATGCGGCCGATGCCCGGCACCGTGCGGATCAGATGATGGAACTGCGTTTCGATCGCCGCCAGATCCGGGAAAATGTCGGCGTGATCGAACTCGAGGTTGTTCAGGACCGCGGTTTTAGGCCGGTAGTGAACAAACTTGGAACGCTTGTCGAAGAAGGCGGTGTCGTATTCATCGGCTTCAATCACGAAGAAGCTCGAATCGGTCAGCCGCGCCGACACCCCGAAGTTCAGCGGCACGCCGCCGATCAGGAAGCCCGGATTGAGACCCGCGTCTTCGAGCAGCCAGGTCAGCATCGAACTGGTGGTGGTCTTGCCGTGCGTGCCGGCCACCGCCAGCACCCACTTGCCGTTCAGCACATGCTCGCCGAGCCACTGCGGACCGGAGACGTAAGGCAGGCCGCGATCCAGGATGGCTTCCATCAGCGGATTGCCCCGCGAGACCACATTGCCGATCACGAACAGGTCGGCGTTGAGGCCGTTCAACTGCTCGGCGTCATAACCTTCGATCAGACGAATGCCTTGCGCCTCGAGCTGCGCGCTCATTGGCGGATAGACGCCGGCGTCGCAGCCCGTCACGGTGTGACCCGCGCCGCGCGCGAGAACCGCGAGTCCGCCCATGAACGTGCCGCAGATACCGAGGATGTGGATGTGCATAAGCCTGTCGTGCCGCGCGGGCGTATTTTTTGCGAGAGATGGGAAGTGCAGAGGAGCGGTCGAAACGACCGTCTGCAAAGGACGCTATTGTAACCGACGCCTCTGAATCGCCCTATGAACGGGGCCGCCAGATTGGCCGGGTGCCCCACCCAGGCAAAGCACCCGGCCCGAACCGCCCGGAAAGGGCGGTCATCAATCTCTAGTATGATTGAGAGATGGTTCGCAAATCACATTTCGATCCGCAGCGCGTGCGCGAGGAAATCGCCATCGCGGCTGCCCGGATGATCGCCGAAGACGGTCTGGACTATGCAACGGCCAAGCGTAAAGCGGCACGGCAGGTAGTCGGCGAGAGCCGTGTTGCCGGCGAATGGCTGCCGGATAACGACCAGATCGAAGAAGAAATCCACGAATATCAGTCGCTTTTCCAGGGTGACAGCCAGCCGGCGCTGTTACGGCGGCTACGCCTCATTGCAATCGACTGGATGGAGCGGCTCGCGCCGTTCAATCCGTATCTGACCGGCGCAGTGCTCGGCGGCACTGCTGGCGAGCACTCGGATATTCACCTTCAGGTGTTCTGCGACAACCCGAAAGAAGTCGCGATCTACTTTCTGAATGCCAACATTCAGTACGACGTTTCGGAGACACGGCATTTTGCCGGCCGCGGCTACGTCGAGACGCTGAGCTTCCTCTGGCGCCCCACCCATGAAGGGCGCGAGGCGGAACCGGCCGGCATCCACGTCGCCCTGTACGAAACTGACGACTTGCGCGGCGCGGTACGGGCCGACGCACGCGGCCGCACTGCCCGGGCGAATCAGCAGGCGGTTCAGGCACTGCTCGACAGCAGCGGTGTCGCCCCTTCAACTAATTAGACAGACCTGGAATGAATACGAGACGGATTCTGGCAGGCGCGCTTGTCGCGATCGTCGCTGCGGGCGGCGGGGTGCTGGCCAATCACTGGTTAAGCGGTAACCCGGAAGTCGCCCACGCGGCGCAACCCGGTTCCACGCAGAGCGCGGTCGAGCAACTTTGGACCGCGCCGGTCACGAACGTCGACGGCAAGCCGCAATCGCTAAGTTTGCTCAAAGGTCACCCAATCGTCGTCAACTTCTGGGCGTCGTGGTGCGGACCGTGCGTCGAAGAGATGCCTGCTCTTTCGCAGCTTCAGCGCGACTATGCAAAAAAAGGCATCCAGTTCGTCGGACTTGGCGTCGATTCGGAGAAAAACGTGCAAGCGTTCCTGCAGAAGGTGAAAGTGGCCTACCCCGTCTACGTGACCGGGTTCGGCGGCGCCGACCTCGCGCGCGCGTTCGGCAACACCGCCGGCGGTTTGCCCTTCACTGTCGTCATTGACGCAAAAGGCAACGTTCGCGCGACAAAACTAGGCCAGATCGACCCGCACGCGCTGAAACAGACGCTCGACGCGCTCTAATTTTCACATTCTTTTGACGATCAGATCGGGGCCAAAGGCGCAAAATTACGCGCAAATCGCCCAAATTTGAGAGAAGATGGGCGCCCGGAGAGGCCGTGAAAGGCCGCCAAGATCAATCCTAACGCGCAGGAAACTAGACAAGTTTCTCTAATCAGCGCTAAAGTGCGCCCAATTCCACGGAAAAAGAAGCGACCATGACGCGACTGCTGGTACTGCACGGCCCCAACCTCAACCTTCTCGGCACCCGGGAACCCGAGGTCTACGGCCGCGTGACGTTACCGCAGATCGATCAGGCGCTGGCGGACCGCGCAGCGGACGCAGGCGTCGAACTCGCGTCGTTCCAGAGCAATCATGAAGGCGCTCTCGTCGATCGCATCCAATCCGCACGGACTGAAAAAACCGATTTCATACTGATCAATCCCGCCGCGTACACGCACACCAGCGTGGCCATTCGGGACGCACTGTCGGGGGTCGGCATCCCGTTCGTCGAGATTCATCTGTCGAACGTACATCGCCGCGAACCGTTCCGGCATCACTCGTATTTCTCCGACCAGGCAGAGGGCGTCATTTGCGGCCTCGGCTGGAAGGGATATATGTACGCGCTCGAATTCGCGCTCGACCGGCTGTCCGCCGGCTCGTCGCGCGGCTGATTCCAAACACGTCTAATTTGCGCCGGCTGCGTATGCGCCGGCACTTTACGCATTGAAAGGGGCTTCCTGATGGATCTACGTAAACTGAAAACTCTGATCGACCTCGTCTCGGAGTCCGGTATTTCCGAACTCGAAGTGACCGAAGGCGAAGGCAAGGTCCGCATCGTCAAGAATGCGCCGCCGGTTTACGTGCAACCGTCCGCTTCGTACGCTCCGCAATATGCCCAGCCGGCACCGATGCCAGGCGGCGAAGCGCCGGCCGCAGCAGCGGGCGCCCTGGCTACCCCGGTCGCCGCCGCGCCGCAAGGCCATCTGGTGACCTCGCCGATGGTCGGCACCTTCTACCGTGCGCCGTCGCCGGGCGCCGAGCCGTTCGTCCAGGTGGGCGACACGGTCAAGGAAGGCCAGACGATCTGCATCATCGAAGCGATGAAGCTGCTCAACGAAATCGAGTCGGACAAGTCCGGCGTGGTGAAGGAAATCCTCGTCGAGAACGGTCAGGCGGTCGAGTACGGCCAACCGCTGTTCGTGGTCGGCTAACGCGGCACGCTTTGCGCCTTTTTTGCGCTTGCCGCCCGCGCACCTGCCCTCCCGGGGTGCGCGACCGATCCTCTGAGGCAGCCTGTGTTGCGATCAACCGGGCGCCCATTGATGAGTCGAAAATCCGCTATGTTTGAAAAAATTCTCATTGCCAATCGTGGCGAGATCGCGCTTCGTATCCAGCGCGCCTGCCGCGAACTCGGCGTCAAGACAGTCGTCGTCTATTCGGAAGCCGACAAGGAAGCCAAGTACGTGAAGCTCGCCGACGAGGCGGTCTGTATCGGCCCGGCACCTTCGAATCTGAGCTACCTGAACATGCCGGCGCTGATCAGCGCAGCAGAAGTCACGGACGCCGAAGCGATCCACCCCGGCTACGGCTTCCTGTCGGAAAACGCCGACTTCGCCGAGCGTGTCGAACAGTCCGGCTTCACCTTCATCGGCCCGCGTCCGGAAACCATCCGGATGATGGGCGACAAGGTGACCGCCAAGCAAACCATGATCAAGACCGGCGTGCCCTGCGTGCCGGGTTCTGAAGGCGCGTTGCCGGACGATCCGAAAGAGATCGTGAAAATTGCCCGCCAGGTTGGCTACCCGGTGATCATCAAGGCCGCCGGCGGCGGCGGTGGTCGCGGCATGCGCGTGGTGCACACGGAAGCGGCGCTGGTCAACGCGGTCAACATGACGCGCGAAGAAGCTGGCCGTGCGTTCGGCAACCCGCAGGTCTACATGGAGAAATTCCTGGAGAACCCGCGGCACATCGAAATCCAGATCCTGTCCGATTCCTTCAAGAACGCGATCTGGCTGGGCGAGCGCGATTGCTCGATGCAGCGCCGTCACCAGAAAGTGATCGAAGAAGCGCCGGCGCCGGGCATCGCGCGCCGCCTGATCGACCGCATCGGCGATCGCTGCGCGGATGCCTGCAAGAAGATGGGCTATCTTGGCGCCGGTACGTTCGAGTTCCTGTACGAAAACGGCGAGTTCTACTTCATCGAAATGAACACGCGCGTGCAGGTCGAGCACCCGGTGACCGAATTGATCACCGGCGTCGACATCGTGCAGGAGCAGATCCGCATCGCGGCAGGCGAGAAGCTCGCCTTCCGTCAGCGCGACATCGTGTTCAAGGGTCACGCGATCGAATGCCGGATCAACGCGGAAGATCCGTTCAAGTTCATTCCGTCGCCGGGTCGTTTGACGTCGTGGCATATGCCGGGTGGCCCCGGCATCCGCGTCGATTCGCACGCCTACAATGGCTATTTCGTGCCGCCGAACTATGATTCGATGATCGGCAAGCTGATCGCTTACGGCGCGACGCGCGAGCAGGCGATCAAGCGGATGCGCATCGCGCTGTCGGAAATGGTGGTCGAAGGCATTCAGACCAACATCCCGCTGCACCGCGAGCTGATGCTGGACGCGAAGTTCGTCGAAGGCGGCACCAGCATTCACTATCTGGAAAACCGGTTGGCCGCGAAGCAGCAGGCCGCGCCGGAAGAAGCGTAAGTCATGAGTTACCGGGAACTGATCGCCGAACTGGCACGCGAGCACGCGGAGGAATTCTCCGACGCGCTGCTCGAGTTGGGTGCGCTGTCCGTATCGGTCGAAGATGCGGACGCCGACACGCCCGACGAGCAGCCGCTGTTCGGCGAGCCCGGTCTCACGCCGGATCGCACGGCATGGCAGCGTTCGCGGGTGATTGCGCTGCTGGCGCCAGAACACGAGCCGGCGGTGCTGCTCACCGCGGCGGCCAATGAGGTGGGCCTGGAAACCGCACCGACGTTCACCGTGCGGGAAGTTGAAGAGCAGGATTGGGTGCGTCTCACGCAATCGCAATTCGATCCGATTCCGATCGGCGAGCGCATCTGGGTCGTGCCCTCGTGGCACGATGCGCCGGACCCCGACGCACTCGTGCTGGAACTCGATCCGGGTCTCGCCTTCGGCACCGGCAGCCATCCCACGACACGTTTGTGTATGGAATGGCTGGAGCAATCGGTGAAGGCGGAGCAATCCGTGCTCGACTACGGCTGCGGCTCGGGCATCCTCGCGATCCTTGCGAAGAAGTGCGGCGCCAATCCGGTGTACGGCATCGATATCGACCCGCAAGCGGTCGAATCGGCCCGCCACAACAGCGAGCGCAACCGGGCGGACGTCACGTACGGCTTGCCCGACGAATGCCCCACCGGCGAGTTCGATATCGTAGTCGCCAATATTCTGTCCAACCCGCTCAAGCTGATGGCGTCGATGCTGTCGTCGAAGGTCAAGCCGGGCGGCCGGATCGCGCTGTCAGGCATCCTCGCGCGCCAGGCCGACGAAGTGGCGCAGGTCTATGCACGCTGGGTCGACATCGGCGTATGGCGCGAACACGAAGGTTGGGTATGTCTCACGGGAATGCGCCGCGAAAGCCATTAGAATAAGGCGTATTGTCCAACCAACGGCCTCTCGGCTTACCGGCTCAATATGCTCCTGGCAACGCGTTGCCCCTTCTGCGAAACCGTCTTCCGCCTGCAACCGGCGCAGCTCGCGTTGCGCCGCGGCCTTGTGCGCTGCGGGCATTGCCATGAAGTATTCGACGCGTCGAGCAGCCTGTTCGAACTGAACGAGGACGGCGACTTCTCCACCGCCAAACCGGTCGCCGCAGCGGCGGCGATCGAGGCGTTGTCCGGTGTACGGCCCAAGGACCCCGATTTCAGCGCCGAAGCGTGGAACCCGTGGGCACCGGCGCCCGACACCGCGATCGACGACCGCCTGCTTCACAACGCGCGCAATCTGCCGCTTACGGCGGTGTCCACCGGTGCGGGTGTCGCGGTCACGCCGCGTCATGCTACCGAGCCGGAACTGCCGGCGAGCGCGTTCGCCACGCCACTTCCGCCCGACCACGAACCCACGCTTGCGGACACGCCACGCGAACCCTTCGCTCACGAGGCCGACGCGCCTGCTGACACCCCGCGCGAGCCTGTCGCCCAGTCGGCGGAAGCGCCTGCGGAGGCAGCGCCGCGGGTCTGGCACAAGACTGAGCGCCCTTCTGAACATCTTGCCGACGCCGACGAACCGGTTTTGCACGAGCCGGCCAGCTTGCATGGCATTCCTGACAATGAACCGCATTTTGGCGCGGCCGGCTTAGGCGCGGCCGGCTCCGGCGCGACCAGCGCGGGTGGCCTCGGCTCACGCGGCGGCAGCGGCTCTGACACCGGCGGCCCCGGTGGCCCCAGCACAGCCTCATTCGGATCGAGCGGCGAACCCTTCGCGGTCCACCCGGTGAATGACGGCGGCGATCCGTTCCAGGTGGTGCGTGAAACGCGCCCGGCCGAACCGCGCCGCCTCGGCTGGATCATCGCCGGCTCGGTGGTCGCTGCACTGCTGGTTATCGCCTTGCTCGCGCAACTCGCCTGGTGGCAGCGCGAAACCGTGCAGGTCGCCTTCCCGCGCTCGCAGACGCTCTATGTCAAAGCCTGCGCGCAGCTTGGCTGCCAGATCACGCCGCCGCACGACATCGACGGTTTGCAGGTCGAACCATCCGATCTGCGGCAGATCGACGGCCCGCACAAGCTCGAACTGAAGATGCCGCTGCGCAACCGCTTCAATATTGCGCTGGCCTACCCGGCCATCGAGCTCACGCTGCTCGACGACCAGAACAACGTCGCCGTGCGCCGCGTGCTGTGGCCGCAAGACTACGTCGCACCCGGCACGCCGATCGCGGCCGGCCTGCCGGCGCACACGACACAGACCATGATCGTTCACCTCGACACGGGCAACGCGGTCGCTTCCAATTTCCGCGTACAGATTTTTTATCCGTAACGCATCCTCGCGCGCCCGGTACTGACCGGGCGTATTCACCGTCAAACCTGACGAATTTTCGGAGCGCAACAACATGAGTCAAGTCACGCTGGGTGGCAACCCGATCGAAGTAGCCGGCAGTTTCCCGACCGTGGGCC
Organism: Paraburkholderia sp. BL23I1N1; assembly: GCF_003610295.1. NCBI lineage: Bacteria > Pseudomonadati > Pseudomonadota > Betaproteobacteria > Burkholderiales > Burkholderiaceae > Paraburkholderia > Paraburkholderia sp. BL23I1N1. Next base: position 261,914 of record NZ_RAPV01000001.1, on the reverse strand, counting down.
AGAATGCCCCCGCCTTCTCGCTGGTGGGCAAGGATCTGAAGCCGGTATCGCTAGCCGACTTCGCCGGCAAGCGCAAGGTGCTCAATATCGTCCCGAGTCTCGACACGCCGACCTGCGCCACGTCGACCCGCAAGTTCAACGAAGCCGCAGCCAAGCTGACCAACACGGCCGTGATCGTCGTGTCGGGCGACCTGCCGTTCGCCGCGTCGCGCTTCTGCACGACCGAAGGCATCGAGAACGTCGTCACGGCGTCCACGTTCCGCGGCCATGAGTTCGCGCAAGCCTACGGCGTCGACGTGACGAGCGGCCCGCTGACGGGTCTGACGGCACGCGCCGTGGTGGTCGTCGACGAAAACGACAAGGTCGTGCACGCTGAGCTGGTCGGCGAAATCAAGAACGAACCGAACTACGACGCTGCACTCGCCGCGCTGAAGTAAAACCTTCGCGCGCGACACGCCGGCGCCGCGCTTCATGCGCGGCGCTGTCACATCGTCGCGCCCATTCCCTTTATCGATTTTTACAGGAACGCTCGCCTTGGATACGTTGATTTGCGGTTCGCTCGCCTACGACAACATCATGACCTTCGAAGGCCGCTTTCGGGATCACATCCTGCCGGAGCAGGTCCACATCCTGAACGTGAGCTTCCTCGTGCCGACGATGCGCCGCGAGTTCGGCGGCTGCGCGGGCAACATCGCCTACTCGCTGCATCTGCTCGGCGGCAACGCGCGCATCATGGGGTCGCTCGGCGCGATCGACGCGCAGCTCTACATGGACCGCTTCAAGCAGCTCGGCCTCTCGACGGAGAACGTGCTGGTGGTGCCGGACACCTATTCGGCCCAGGCGATGATCACCACCGACCTCGAAAACAATCAGATCACCGCGTTCCACCCGGGCGCGATGATGCAGTCGCATCTGAATCGCGCCGATCAGGCACGAGGGATCACGCTCGGCATCGTCGCCCCCGATGGCTACGACGGCATGATCCAGCATTCCGAGCATCTGGCAGCGGCCGGCGTGCCGTTTATCTTCGATCCAGGCCAAGGTTTGCCGCTGTTCGACGGTGAGTCGCTGCGCCGCATGATTGAACTTGCTACTTACGTAGCTGTCAACGATTACGAAGCCAAACTGGTGAGCAACAAAACGGGTTGGTCGATCGAAGAAATCGCCGGCAAGGTCGAGGCGCTGATTGTCACGCTCGGTGAGCAAGGCGCCCAGATCCATCACGCGGGCGGCGTCGAAGCGATTCCGGCGGTCAGGGCACAGCAGGTGCTCGATCCTACAGGCTGCGGCGACGCGTTCCGCGGCGGGTTGTTGTACGGTATCGAGAACAAGCTTGGCTGGGCCACCACCGGGCGTCTGGCGAGCCTGATGGGCGCGCTGAAGATCGAACACCAGGGGCCGCAAAACTACACGCCCAGCCGGGCGGAGATCAACGAACGGTTCAAGCAGGCGTTCGGATACGACCTGCCGTAATACCGCAAGCTATTGGAGTTAGGGAATGAGAACAACGAGTCGCCTGGTCGTGGCCGCCTTGATCGCCGGTTCACTGGCCATGTCGGGGTGTGCGTACAACAGCAGCTCTGCCGACGTCTACACGGCGTCGCAGGCACAGCGCGAAGAAACGGTCCGCATGGGTACGGTCGACAGCGTTCGCGCCGTCAAGATCAGTTCGAACAACGGCCAACCGAGCGGCTTGGGCGCGATCGGCGGCGGCGCCTTGGGTGCCGTGGCCGGCAGCGCGATTGGCGGCGGCCGCGGCTCGATCGTGACGGGCATCATCGGCGGTCTGGCCGGTGCGGTGGCCGGTAACGCGGTCGAAAACGGCGTCGCCGTGCACGACGGTCTCGAGATCACCGTGCGACTCGACAACGGCGACATGCGAGCAATCACGCAAAGCGCCACCGGCGAAATCTTCCGCGCCGGCGAGCGCGTCCGTCTGCTCTCCAGCGGCGGCGTCACGCGCGTCACACACTAAAAGTTTCCCCTCTCGCGCGGTCGCGCTTTACGCGCCGCCGCGGCGACCTCAAACGCATGCCCTCCCCTGTGCATGCGTTTTTTTCGCCTGCCGGTTTGGAAGTCGTTCGTTGAACCAGGCGCGTGTGCGAACGCCAAAAAAAATCCCGTCGCCAGAAACCCGGCAACGGGACCCTGACCGAGTAGCGCTCGGTCTTGCTGCTGCTTAAGCGCTACTCGATCATCGACACTTGGTACGGCGTGTCGAAGTACTTCAACAGCTTATTGGCCAATTACGGACGGCTGCCCGTCGGGAACGGCCATGCCGCTGCCGGGTTCAGCGCGGTCTTCACCGTCGCCGCCGGTGCGCTCGAGACAGAAGTCGCAGCGGGTGCAGGAGCCGCCTTCTTGGCGACAGCCTTCTTCGCAGGAGCAGCCTTCTTGGCAGGAGCAGCGGCCTTCTTCGCGGCAGCCTTCTTGGCAGGCGCAGCCTTTTTAGCAGCAGCCTTTTTCGCAGGCGCAGCTTTCTTGGCAGCAGCCTTCTTGGCAGCAGCCTTCTTAGCCGGTGCGGCCTTCTTTGCTGCGGCCTTCTTTGCCGGCGCTGCCTTCTTCGCTGCAACCTTCTTCACTGCCGCTTTCTTTGCCGGCGCCTTCTTTGCTGCAACCTTCTTCACTGCGACTTTCTTTGCAGCGACTTTCTTCGCCGGAGCAGCTTTCTTAGCAGCAACCTTCTTGGCCGGTGCTGCCTTCTTCGCTGCAACCTTCTTCGCTGCAACCTTCTTCACTGCGACTTTCTTTGCAGCGACTTTCTTCGCCGGAGCAGCCTTCTTAGCCGGCGCAGCCTTCTTTGCTACAACCTTCTTGGCCGCGGGTTTCTTAGCTGCCGCTTTCTTTGCAGTTGCCATCATTTTCTCCTTCAGGTTTTCAGATGAGAGTCAGTTCAAACTACACCCTTCGTCAAAACCCGCTTCCCGCGGACGCTTCTCAGGGCGCGCGCTACGAAGCGGGCTATTCATCGGCGTACGCAGGTGCTGCGCGCTTACGCTAATGAATGCGGTAAGGCGCGCCGTGCCCTTGGGCACCGCGCGCCAGATCTGGTCGGCGCTGCATTGCAACGCCGGCAATTGCTTGATCGGGCCGCTGGCGACGACGCCAGCGGCTTTTTCCGGGGGAAGTTTGCCCATCCCACTGAAGGGTTCGCAAAGTGCCAGCCATGTTTGTGGGCCGCGAAGGCACGCGGCGCACCGGGCACAATTTGCATCAGGCGGTTCTGCTCCTAACTAAATTGCCGCGGCCGAAGCTCGACGGCATCCCCAAAATGAATGCATCTGCGACACGAACCCGGATCACTCCCAGGTCAGCGCGCCGCCAGTCTGATATTCGATCACTCGCGTCTCGAAGAAGTTGCGTTCCTTCTTCAGGTCGATCATCTCGCTCATCCACGGGAACGGGTTTTCCTCGTTCGGGTACAGCGGATCGAGACCGATCTGCTGGCAACGGCGGTTGCAGATGAAGCGCAGATAGCTCTTGAACATCGACGCATTCAGGCCGAGCACCCCGCGCGGCATCGTGTCTTCTGCGTAACGATATTCAAGTTCGACCGCTTGCTGGAAGATCTCGCGGATTTCCGCGCGGAACTCAGCCGTCCAGAGTTGCGGGTTTTCGAGTTTGATCTGGTTGATCAGGTCGATGCCGAAGTTGCAGTGCATCGACTCGTCGCGCAGGATGTATTGGTACTGTTCCGCCGCGCCGGTCATCTTGTTCTGACGGCCGAGCGCCAGGATTTGCGTAAAGCCGACGTAGAAGAACAGGCCTTCCATCACACAGGCGAACACGATCAGCGAGCGCAGCAGGGTCTGGTCTGCCTCGAGCGTACCCGTCTTGAAGGCCGGGTCGGTCAGCACGTGGATGTACGGAATCAGGAATTCGTCTTTCGCGCGGATCGAGGAGACCTCGTGGTACGCGTTGAAGATTTCGCCTTCGTCGAGGCCCAGCGATTCGACGATGTACTGGTAAGCGTGCGTGTGGATCGCCTCTTCGAACGCCTGGCGCAGCAGGAACTGGCGGCATTCGGGCGCCGTGATATGGCGGTAGGTGCCCAGCACGATGTTGTTGGCGGCGAGCGAATCCGCCGTCACGAAGAAGCCCAGGTTGCGTTTGACGATGCGGCGCTCGTCTTCGGTCAGACCGTTCGGGTCCTTCCAGAGGGCGATGTCGCGTGACATGTTCACTTCTTGCGGCATCCAGTGGTTGGCGCAACCCGCCAGATACTTTTCCCAGGCCCACTTGTATTTGAACGGCACCAACTGATTGACGTCGGTCTGGCCGTTGATGATGCGCTTGTCGGCGACATTGACCCGCGCTTCGGAAGCGGCAGCCGCTCCGTCAGAGTGAGAGCCGGAAACAACGGGAGCGACAGCGATGCCGTTCGCGAAGATGTCTTGAGCCGAGGGAGCGTGAGGAGCGGAACGCGTTCCGACTTGCGAACCGACAGCCGATCCCGCAGCGTTGCGCAACACATTCTGTTGCGTAGCGCTCGAGGGAGTTACGGCAGTGATCTCGTCATCCCAGTTGAGCATAAATGTCACCATCAATTTAGAACGGTTTGTACCATCTTTTCACGAGCGATAAAAGAGTTCGCTGATGAAAAATCCTGTTTTCGATTCGCGTTGCTACGTTCATACAACACTTTGTTCAACAGACTGTGTGTGTCGCCTCAAGTGAAGCGTGTTGAACGTGTGTCGTCGAGGTGCTTCGCGAGCTCGAAGAGCAATGTGTCGAAGCGACGTTTCGCTGCTCTATCTATCTGTATTGCGGAGTGTGCTTGCAGCGTTTTGCGAGTGCTTCCTGCTGCCTCGCCGACGTGACGGTTGCCTCGTGATTGCCTCGCGGTTGCTTCTTCCTCAGTGCTAGCGAGGTGAGGTTCAACGCAATGCCGGGCGATGCATCGGGCCGGCTGAGTCGATCGACCATCGGCCGGAGCGTTTGCTGAGCGCTTCATGTCGAGCGCTTCGTCTGTGCCGCCGACTGCTGACTGCTTCGTCTACTGCTTGCTTACCGCTTCACGACTTCAGTTGCTTGCCGTGCTTCGCTGCTTTTCGACGAGCGGCGCAACGTCGATTTCGTTTCGCCGCGCCGCTCGTCTACTTCACTTCTGCATCACTTCCGTCAGGCTTGCTGATCGCTGCATGCAGGTCTTTACCTACACCTACCGACAACCCGTTTAGCAAGCAGCGATCCTGCTGCCTCCTTCGCTCTCGCCTGGCGATTGCCAGGCAATTGCCAGGCGCTTACTGGCAAGCCTCGCATTCGTCGAAACCCGGATCGCCCGGACGCATCATGCACACCGGACCATCCGCTTCCGGTGCTGCTTCGACTGCAACTGCCGGTGCTGCCGCCGCGACCTGGATGCCGCCCGAAGCTGAACCACCGCTCGCGCCGAAGCCGCCTGCCGCGCCACCGCCGACTCCACCCGCGCCGCCCGAGCCTTCGCCACCACCCGAGCTCACCGCGTTCAGCGCGCCGTGCGCCACCGTCGACTTCTCGACGTGCGTCGCCGCCATCGTGCGGAGGTAGTAGGTCGTCTTCAGGCCACGCACCCATGCGAGCTTGTAGATTTCGTCGAGCTTCTTACCCGAGGCGCCGCCCATGTAGATGTTCAGCGACTGGGCCTGGTCGATCCACTTCTGACGACGCGAAGCCGCTTCGACCAGCCACACCGGATCGAGTTCGAACGCGGTCGCGTAGATCGCGCGGAGGTCGGCCGGGATGCGGTCGATGCGCGAGAGCGTGCCGTCGAAGTACTTCAGGTCGGCGACCATCACTTCGTCCCACAGACCGCGTTCCTTCAGGTCGCGCACCAGGTAGTCGTTGACCACCGTGAATTCGCCCGACAGATTCGACTTCACATACAGGTTCTGGAACGTCGGTTCGATACAGGCCGACACCCCGATGATGTTCGAGATCGTCGCCGTCGGCGCGATCGCGACGCAGTTCGAGTTGCGCATGCCGTAGGTGGCGATACGCGAACGCAGTTCGGTCCAGTCCATCGATTCGCTCGAATCGACTTCCACATAACCGCCACGCGCTTCGGCCAGCAGCTTCACCGAGTCTTGCGGGAGGATGCCGCGATCCCACAGCGAGCCGCGGTAGCTGGAGTAACGGCCGCGTTCCTGCGCCAGTTCCGTCGACGCGTAGTAGGCGTAGTAGCAGACCGCTTCCATCGACGTGTCGGCGAACGCGACAGCCTCTTGCGACGCGTACGGCGTGCGCAGCAGGTGCAGGCAGTCCTGGAAGCCCATGATGCCCATGCCGACCGGACGGTGCTTCAGGTTCGAGTTACGCGCCTTGGCCACCGCGTAGTAGTTGATGTCGATCACGTTGTCGAGCATGCGCATCGCCACGCTGACGGTGCGCTTCAGCTTGTCGTGGTCGAGCGCCAGGGTGCCGTCGGCCTGTTCCTTCAGGTGGGCGACGAGGTTCACCGAGCCCAGGTTGCAGACTGCGATTTCGGCGTCGCTGGTGTTCAGGGTGATTTCCGTGCACAGGTTCGACGAGTGGACGACGCCGACGTGCTGTTGCGGCGAGCGCACGTTGCACGGATCCTTGAACGTGATCCACGGATGGCCGGTTTCGAACAGCATGCCCAGCATCTTGCGCCACAGTTGCGCCGCCGGAAGCTTCTTGAACAGCTTGATCTCGCCGCGCGCGACCTTGTCTTCGTAAGACGTGTAAGCCGTTTCGAATTCCGCGCCGAACTTGTCATGCAGATCCGGGCAGGTGGACGGCGAGAACAGCGTCCAGTCGCCCCCTTCCATCACACGCTTCATGAACAGGTCGGGAATCCAGTTCGCCGTGTTCATGTCGTGGGTGCGGCGACGGTCGTCGCCCGTGTTCTTACGCAGCTCGAGGAATTCTTCGATGTCCAGGTGCCACGTTTCCAGGTACGCGCAGACCGCGCCCTTGCGCTTGCCACCCTGGTTGACCGCCACCGCCGTGTCGTTGACGACCTTCAGGAACGGCACCACGCCTTGCGACTTGCCGTTGGTGCCCTTGATGTGCGAACCGAGCGCACGCACACGCGTCCAATCGTTGCCCAGACCGCCGGCGAATTTCGACAGCAGCGCGTTTTCCTTCAGCGCTTCGTAGATGCCGTCGAGGTCATCGTCCACCGTGGTCAGGTAGCACGACGACAGTTGCGAGCGGCGCGTGCCCGAGTTGAACAGCGTCGGCGTGGACGACATGAAGTCGAAGGTCGACAGCACGTTGTAAAACTCGATCGCGCGCGCTTCACGGTCGATCTCGTTCAGCGACAGACCCATTGCCACACGCATAAAGAATGCCTGCGGCATTTCGATGCGCACACCGTCGTGATGCAGGAAGTAGCGGTCGTACAGCGTTTGCAGGCCTAGGTAGCCGAATTGCAGGTCGCGGCTGTTGTCGAGTGCCGCGCCGAGGCGCTTCAGGTCGAACTGCAGTAGCTTGTCGTCGAGCAGTTCGGCTTGCACGCCGCGCTTGATGAATTGCGGGAAGTACTCGGCGTAGCGGTCGGCCATTTCCGTTTGCGTGACTTCCTCTTCGAGGATTTCGCGGCGGATCGTGTGCAGCAGAATGCGTGCGGTGACCTGGCTGTAGGCCGGGTCTTTTTCGATCATCGTGCGGGCAGCCAGGATTGCCGAGTCGTAGACCTGGCTCATCGGCACGCCGTCGTACAGATTCTTGACCGTTTCCGCGATGATCGGATCGGCGCTCACGACCTCGCCCAGGTTCGAGCAAGCCAACTCGATGACGCCGCGCAGCGCTGCCATATCGAGCGGACGCGTCACGCCGTTATCGGTGACGTTCAGACCCGGCGTGCTGGCGACAATCTGGTCGTCATGACCGCGCGCCTGAGTGCGCTTCTCGCGATACAGCACGTACGCACGCGCGACGTTGTGTTCGCCGCCGCGCATCAGCGCGAGTTCGACCTGATCCTGGATGTCTTCAATATGGAACGTGCCGCCGTTCGGACGGCTGCGCACGAGTGCGCGCACCACGCTCTGCGTGAGTTGCTCGACCAGTTCGCGCACGCGTGCCGACGCCGCGCCTTGACCACCGTTGACGGCCAGAAATGCCTTCGTCACGGCGATGGCGATTTTCGACGGTTCGAACGACACCACGCTGCCGTTACGGCGGATCACCTTGTAGTCGGCGTAGGTCACTTGCGGCGCGAGCGGCTGGGCGCCTTGTGCCTGGCTGAAGGCCTGGCCAGTCGGTGAGCCCTCGTACCGGGTCGTCGAGTTGTCGGTGGTTTGCATGTGCAAAGCTCCTGGTCTTGGAAATGTTGCGGAGAAAGCCGCGGATTAAAACGAACGCTGCGCCGCCGCGTGCGCAAGCGATGGGGTGCAGGAAAACGGCTGGCTCGCCTGGGTGGCGGGATGCGACAGCGATGAAGCCTGGTTCGAATTGATAACGGTCTTCATCATGTGTATCGCGATCACTTTCTGGCCCTTTTCCTGAATGTTTCTGGACGTTGCCGGTTCCCGCTACCGGCACCGCCGCAGGAATTTTTTCGCTGCCCGGAATGCCTGCGGCGCCATGCTCGGAGAGTGGGCGCCGCCGACTTATGCACCCAGTTGTGCACTCAGTTATTCACATGGTTATGCACAGAGCAACACAAGATATAGTGCAAAACTGAATTTCAGGCACCAAGTATAGTGTAGTTTCAAGACAGGTCAAATCGATTTATTTGCTTTCGAAGGCTTGACATTTGCATCGCGCGGCGCGAACGCAGCGCGATGCCGACTCCCCGGAGAACAAGGCAGCGCCTTGTTCTCCTCGCATCACGCGAAGTCGCACGCAGGGTCGTTACGGCGTTTTGGAAAACTTGAGATAGGGGAAGTACTGATCCGCCAACGCGGTGTCGCGCTGCAGACGTTGCCACTCGAAATGGGGCCCTGGGTCGGTCTTGCGGCCGGGGGCAATGTCCGAGTGACCGGCAAGCCCTTCGACCGGATAACGCGCCTTGAGCGCCGTCACCAGTGCGCCGAGCGTGCGGTATTGCGCCGCTTCGAAAGCAGTTGCGTCACTGCCCTCCAGCTCGATGCCAATCGAGAAATCGTTGCAGCGCTCGCGGCCGAAAAAATTCGATGGGCCGGCGTGCCATGCGCGCTCGTTGCAGGACACGAATTGCTCGAGCGCGCCGTCGCGATGGATCACGAAGTGCGCCGAGACCCGCACGCCGCGCAGATGCTTGTCGTAGTACGGGTGGGCGTCGCAGTCGAGTGTGTTCAGGAACAGTTCGGCGATCGCCGTGCCACCGAACTCATTGGGCGGCAGGCTGATGTTGTGCACGACGATCAGCGTGGGCACCGCGCCTTCGGGTCGTGCTTCGAAATTCGGCGATGGCAGTTTGCGTGCGGTGCTCACCCAACCGTCGGCGTCGACGGTAAACGCGACGCTCATCGGGCGTCGCGCCCCGAAGGACGCGCGCCATGACGCTGCGCGTGCGCGGCGCTGCAGAACGCCTGCCCCGCCACCACCACGGAATCGCTCTTCGGCGCGTGCACGCCGCACTCCGCACAGCGGATCATCGGTTCGGCGAGCTGCGGCTGCGCTTGCGGCGCATTCGGCCCACGCGCCGCGCCGTTCGGGCCTTTTGCACCACTGGCACCACTGGCACCGGCGGCGCCATTCGCGCCAGCGCCCGTGCGCTGCGACGCTTGCGCGTCATGACGACGCAGCGCCTTGACCAGCCATTGGCCGACGATGAACAACAGGATCAACAGAAAAATTTGTCGCATGGCAGAACACTCACACTACAGCGCGGTGCAACAGCACCTCGAATACGAAACGACTGCCGACGTACGCCAGCAGCAGCGCGACGAACGACGCCAGCACCCAGCGCAATGCCGCACGGCCGCGCCAGCCGGACACCTTGCGCGCGGTCAGCAGCGCGCCGAACATCACCCAGGAAAGAATCGCGAAGACAGTCTTGTGATCGAGCCGCAATGCGCGATCGACCAGTTGCTCGCTGAACAGGATGCCCGACACCAGCGTGAGCGTAAGCAGCACGAACCCGGCGCCGATCAGACGGAACAGCAACTTTTCTAAAGTGAGCAGCGGCGGCAGCGTATCGAGCCAGCTCGACAGCCAGCCGTTGCCCGCCGCAGCCGCATTCCGTTGCGACATGCCACCGCGCATGGCGTGCAGACGCCGCTCGACCATCAGCATCAGAATCGCGTGCAGCGCCGCGATCGCGAACAAACCGTACGCGATATTGGCGATCAGGAAATGCAGCTTGAACATCGGCGCGGCCGAATACGGCAGCACGCGCACACCATTGAATGCCAGCGGTAATAAAGAAGCGACGCAGGCGAGCGGCAACACCAGCAGACGCAGGCCGTCTAGCGGAAAGAAAAAACTTTCGATCCAGTAGATGCCGGCGCCGAGCCAGAACATCGCCGACAGCGCGAACGCGAAACCGAACACCATCGCGTTCTGAGGAAAGATGGTGGTATGCAGCAGCACGCCGTGCGCCAGCAGCGCGACAAACAGCAGCGCGCGGCCCGAGCTGCTCATGCCGGAAGCAACCGACGAACCCGATGCGCCCGGCCTGCCCGCGGCGACGGGCACCGCCGGCACGCTCTCAAGCATGGGGCGCACGGCGGTGTGCCGGTGCGAGCGCCAGCCGGCCACGGCGAGACCGCCGTAGAGGAGCGCAGTGAGGGCATACAGTACAATATCCATATTCGAAGTTTACACTAGGCCCCTGCTCCGCGACGTCTCCCGCATCGCGCCCCGCTCCGGCCGCACTGTTCATCGCACCCCATGCTCGACAATCTGACTCAACGGATGGCGCGCGTCGTCAAGACACTGCGCGGCGAAGCCCGGCTCACCGAGGCGAACACCCAGGAAATGCTGCGCGAAGTGCGCTTGGCGCTTCTCGAGGCGGACGTGGCACTGCCCGTCGTGCGCGAATTCATCGCCAAGGTGAAAGAAAAAGCGCTTGGCGAAGAGGTGATCAGCAGCCTGTCGCCAGGTCAGGCGCTGGTCGGCGTGGTGCAGCGCGAGCTGACCGCGATCATCGGCGGCGACTATGAAGGCAAGGCGGTCGAACTGAATCTCGCCGTCACGCCGCCAGCCGTCATTCTGATGGCGGGTCTGCAAGGCGCCGGTAAGACCACCACGGTCGGCAAGCTCGCCAAGCTTCTGCGCGAAAAGTACAAGAAGAAGGTCTTGACCGTCTCGTGCGACGTTTACCGCCCGGCTGCAATCGCGCAGTTGAAGATGGTGACCGAGCAGGTCGGTGCCGACTTCTTCCCGTCGGAACCCGATCAGAAGCCGGTCGATATCGCGATCGCCGCAGTCGATTGGGCCAAGCGCCACTATCACGACGTGCTGCTGGTCGACACGGCCGGCCGTCTGGGTATCGACGAAGCGATGATGCAGGAAATCACCGCGCTGCACAGCACGCTGAAACCGGCGGAAACGCTGTTCGTCGTCGACGCCATGCTCGGTCAGGACGCGGTCAACACGGCGAAGGCCTTTAGCGACGCATTGCCGCTCACCGGCGTGGTCCTCACCAAGCTCGACGGCGACTCGCGCGGCGGCGCTGCGCTCTCCGTGCGCCACGTGACGGGCAAGCCGATCAAGTTCGTCGGAGTCGCCGAAAAGCTCGACGGCCTCGAAATTTTCTATCCGGATCGCATGGCGAACCGGATTCTCGGCATGGGCGACATTCTCGCCCTCGTCGAAGAAGCACAGCGCGGCGTGGACGTTCAGGCCGCGCAGAAGCTCGCCGACAAGGTCAAGAAAGGCGGCGACTTCGACCTCAACGATTTCCGCGCGCAACTCACGCAAATGAAGGGCATGGGCGGCCTGTCGTCGCTGATGGACAAACTGCCGGCCCAGTTCCAGCAAGCTGCCGCCGGCGCCGACATGGGCCAGGCCGAAAAGCAGATGCGCCGCATGGAAGGCATCATCAATTCGATGACACCGCTGGAGCGCGCGAAGCCCGATCTGATCAAGGCCACCCGCAAACGCCGCATTGCCGCCGGCGCGGGCGTGCAGGTGCAGGAAGTCAACCGCATGCTGAATCAGTACGACCAGATGCGCACGATGATGAAAAAGCTGAAGGGCGGCAATCTGCAGAAGATGATGCGCGGCATGAAGGGCATGATGCCCGGCATGCGCTAAGCTCTAGCAAGACGGCGGCGCGCGTGCTTCCGTGCATGAACAACGGCACGCGCGGCTGACTCCGGATTTATGCGGGTTTATTCTGTACCGCACACCGCCGCTCTCACTCACACTATGTATACAGTTACCGCCCGTCAGACGTCATGAACCGCGAAGAAGCTCTCCACATTTTTAGCCACTCCGAAGAAATCGTTTCGGCCGATGACGTCAACGCGTCGATCAGCGGCATGGCTACCGCTATCCGCAATGAGATGAGCGAGGACTTTCCGCTCGTGCTGTCGGTGATGGGCGGCGCGGCGGTGTTCACCGGCATGCTGCTGCCGCACCTCGATTTCCCGCTCGAGTTCGACTACATCCACCTGACCCGCTATCGCAACACCACCAAAGGCGGCAATGAGATGCAGTGGCGCGTGGCGCCGGCCGAGTCGGTGAAGGATCGCGTCGTGCTGGTGCTCGACGACATTCTCGACGAAGGCGAGACGATGGCCGCGATCCGCGACCGTATCCTCGCCATGGGCGCGAAGCGCTTCCTGAGCGCCGTGCTGTGCGAGAAGATCATCCCGAAGGCGAAGCCACTGCGCCCGGATTACTGTGGTTTCGAAGTGCCGGACCGCTACGTGTTCGGCTGCGGGATGGACGCCAAGGGCTACTGGCGCAACCTGCAGACTATTCGTGCGCTGACCGAGGGCGCTTAAAGCCTGGCTACTTCAGTGCCGCCCTTGTCGGCGCGCATCGACGTAAAAAAAGCGGCCCGCGGGCCTAATGCCGTTCAGTTAAGCAACTGAACGGCATTTTTGTTTGACCCAAACAAACCGGTTGTAAACAGCGGACGGCGATGTTAACTTGCATCGCCATGCTTGCCGACGACCTCACCTATCTTGTCGAATCGCAGCAGCCTGTCGATCTGAACCGGCTGGGCGAGCATCCGCCCTACGATTGGATCGAGGATGCGGTCCAGGCGACCGGTGTGGCCAGTATTCGTCGGCGACGTTTGCCGGCGCAGCAGGTGGTGTGGCTGGTCATCGCACTGGCGCTGTACCGTCATCAGTCGATCAGCGAGGTCGTGGACGAGCTTGATCTCGCCTTACCTGCACGCGACGCGTCATTTGTCAGCAAAAGCGCGGTGGCTCAGGCACGACAGCGCATCGGAGCCGCGCCTCTGGCCTGGCTGTTTCGCGAATCGGCCCGCAACTGGGTCGCTCAGGATCAGGCGCAATATCAGTTCAAAGGATTCTCGCTGTTCGCCCTGGACGGCACGACGTTGCGCACGCCCGACAGCGCGGCCAACCGAGATCATTTCGGTGCCCCGGCGTGCGTGCACGACCGGGTGGGAAGTTATCCCCAGCTGCGCGCAGTGACGCTCACCGCCATTCCCACGCACCTGGTGCGCGACGTCGAGTTCGGCCCCTACGGCATCAACGAGATGCTATCGGCTGGCAAACTCATCCCTCGCGTACCTGAGAACTCCATCACAGTGTTCGACAAAGGGTTTCTGTCGGCACAGATCCTGTGCAATCTGGTCGCAGGCGGCCAGAATCGGCATTTCATCATTCCCGCCAAATCCAATACGTGCTGGGACGTGGTGGCAGGTCAACCCGGCGACCAGATGGTACGCATGCGTGTGTCGCCCCAGGCCCGAAAAAAATGTCCCGGATTGCCTGAGTTCTGGCAGGCACGCGCGATTCTGAGCGTTGACGCACGCGGGCGTCAACGCATCCTGCTGAGCTCGCTGACCGACAGAAGACGCTTCAAACCGGCCGATATCGTTTCGTGTTACGAACGCCGCTGGCAAATCGAGACCAGCTATCACGCGCTGAAGCAGTCGATGCTGGGCATGGAGCTGACCCTTCGTAGCCAGACCGTGGAAGGGATCTACCAGGAAGTGTGGGGGAGCCTGATCGCCTACAACCTGATTCGACTGGAGATGGCCAAAGCCGCACTTGAGGCCCGGTGTGCGCCAGAAGCGTTGAGCTTTATTCGCGCGTTCCACATGTTCCAGTATGAAATGACATGGGCGGCAGCGACACACTCGTACGGCAAGCTCCCCGCCTTGCTCAAGCGTTTGCGTGAACGCCTAAAGCAACTTCCCAACGAAAAACGGCCCGGGCGCAGGTGCGCTCGGGCCGTTAAATCCAGACCTTTCCGTTACACCGTTCGATACCTGAAAAAGAACCTTAACTGAACGGCATTACGGCTTGAGTTCGTTTTTTTGTTTGCCAGGCTTGTTAACCGTGCACCGGATCTCACTCAAAGCTGATGCACAAAAGACCGGATACCGCCAAGCATCATCTCCACCGAGATCGCCACCAGCACGAGCCCCATCAAGCGCTCGAAGGCCATCATCGCGCGTTCGCCTAGCCACGCCTGAATCCGCTCCGCCAGCATCAGCACGATCGCGCAGACGACCATCGTGACAGTCAGTGCGCCGATCCACTCGAACATCTTGCCCGGCGCCTGCGACGTCAACAGCATCACCGTTGCGAGCGCCGACGGACCCGCCAGCGCCGGAATGGCGAGCGGCACGATGAGCGGCTCGCCGCCGCGCGTGTCGCCGCCGAACGGACCGTCCGGATGCGGAAACACCATCCTGAGCGCAATCAGGAACAGCACGATTCCACCGCCGATGCGCAACGACTGATCGGTCAGACTCATCATGCGCAAGAAGCGGTCGCCGACCACCATGAACACCAGCAGGATCGCGAAGGCGATCGCCACCTCACGAAGGATGACGATCGTGCGGCGCTTCGGCGACACGGCCCGCAGGCAACTGACAAAGAGCGGAATGTTGCCGAGCGGGTCAGTGATCAGAATCAGCAGGACGGTCGCGGACAGGAAGGTGTACTCCACCGTCCGCTCCGCTTAGCGCGCCAACGCGGCGCGAACCTTGCCGATCACCGTTTGCGCGGCGTCCTCGACCGGCAGCAGCGTCGCTTCGGCGTCGCGGCGGCCTTGATACTCAAGCTTGCCGTCCTTGAGACCACGATCGCCGATCACCAGACGATGCGGCACGCCAATCAGCTCCCAGTCGGCGAACATCACGCCAGGGCGCTCGCCGCGATCGTCGAGGATCACGTCGACGCCAGCTGCGACCAACTCCGCGTACAGCTTGTCGGCCTGTTCGCGCACGGCATCGCTGCGGTCATAACCCATCGGGCACAGCACGACCTCGAACGGCGCGATCGACTCCGGCCAGATGATGCCCTTGTCGTCAAAATTCTGTTCGATCGCCGCGCCCAGAATACGCGTGATGCCGACGCCGTAGCAGCCCATTTCCATGGGGCGCGGCTTGCCGGTTTCGTCGAGGCACGTGGCGTTCATCGCCTCCGAGTACTTCGTGCCGAGCTGGAACACGTGGCCGACTTCAATACCGCGGCAGATATCGAGCACGCCCTTGCCGTCCGGCGACGGGTCGCCCTTCTTCACGTTGCGAATATCGGCGACGACCGGCTCCGGCAGATCGCGGCCCCAGTTCACGCCGGTGGTGTGATAGTCCACCTCGTTCGAGCCGACCACGAAGTCGCTCATGTTCGCGACCGTGCGATCCGCGACGACCTTGACCGGCTTCTTCGTGTTGATCGGACCGAGGTAGCCCGGCGGCGTGCCGAACGTTTCGATAATCTCGGCTTCGGTCGCCATGCGGAAATCGGCGAGTCCCGGCAGCTTGCTCGCCTTGATTTCGTTCAGATCGTGGTCGCCGCGCAGCATCAGCAGCCAGATGGCCGGCTCGGCGCCTTCGTTTTCCGTGGCGAGGACGATCGACTTGATCGTGCGCTCGAGCGGAATGTTCAGCAGTTCAGCCACGGCTTCGCACTTCGCCTTGCCCGGTGTCGCAGTCTTCTTCATCGCCTCGGTCGGCGCCGCACGTTCCGCGTACTGCGGCAACGCTTCGGCCGCTTCGACGTTCGCTGCGAATTCCGAGGTCGGGCAATACGCGATCGCGTCTTCGCCCGTGTCGGCGATCACGTGGAATTCATGCGAGCCGCTGCCGCCGATCGAGCCGTTGTCCGCCGCCACCGCACGGAAATCCAGGCCGAGACGCGTGAAGATGCGCACATACGCGTCATACATCTTGCGATACGACTCGCGCAGACCTTCCGCGTCCTTGTCGAACGAGTACGCGTCTTTCATGATGAACTCGCGACCGCGCATCACGCCGAAACGCGGACGGATCTCGTCGCGGAACTTCGTCTGGATCTGATAGAAGTTCACCGGCAACTGGCGGTAGCTCTTGATCTGGCCGCGCGCGATATCCGTAACCACTTCTTCATGGGTCGGTCCAATCACGAAATCGGATTGCTTGCGATCCTTGACGCGCAGCAGCTCGGGGCCGTACTTTTCCCAACGGCCCGATTCCTGCCACAGTTCGGCCGGCTGCACCGCGGGCATCAGCAGTTCGATCGCGCCTGCCCGGTTCATTTCTTCGCGCACGATGGCTTCAACCTTGCGGATCGAACGCAGACCGACCGGCAGGTAGTTATAAATGCCACCGGCGACGCGGCGAATCATGCCGGCGCGCACCATGAGCTTGTGGCTGACAATCTCGGCGTCGGCGGGCGCTTCTTTCAGCGTGCCGATAAAGAAACGGGAAGCTTTCATTCAGATTTTCCAAAAGCGGCGGCTCCGGAGGGACCGCCCGAAAGGTGAAAACGGTGGGGAAATCGACACAGACCCGGCCTAGAGCCGGCACGGACTCGCCGGACACCCGGCTAGAGTCTCGCCAGAACCCGGCTCGGCTCCGGCGAATGGCACACACCTGTACCAGGCAAAACCCAAACAAACCCCCGGCAAAACCGGCCCGATCGCGGCGCTGAAACCGCCGCGCAAAGCCTTTGCAGCAAGGGGTAAGGCACGGAAAGGCTGTCAGGCTACCGCAAAAGCAGGCCTTTTGCGGCGAATCGTTCCAATCTGGTGCGAATCGGTGCGTCGGGTCCGTTATCTGTTTATAATCAAAGCAATTTTAAAGGATTCGAAGGTGGTTGTATGCTGGATCGTGAAGGCTTTCGCCCGAACGTCGGCATCATCCTCTTGAACGCGCACAACGAGGTGTTTTGGGGCAAACGGCTCCGTGAACATTCCTGGCAGTTTCCGCAAGGGGGCATCAAGTACGGAGAGACCCCCGTGCAAGCGATGTATCGGGAGTTACACGAAGAAACCGGGCTGCTTCCTGAGCACGTCAAGGTGATCGGTCGCACGCGCGACTGGTTGCGTTACGAGGTGCCTGACAAGTTCATCAAGCGCGAAGTACGCGGTCATTACCGCGGCCAGAAGCAAATCTGGTTTTTGCTCCGGATGGTTGGACGCGATTGCGACATCTGCTTGCGCGCCACCGACCACCCTGAGTTTGATGCGTGGCGCTGGAACGAGTACTGGGTGCCACTCGACTGTGTGATCGAGTTCAAGCGGGATGTGTATCAGTTGGCGCTGACGGAGCTATCCCGTTTCATGCGCCGGGCTGCGCCGCGTGCGGAAAAACCTGTCGGACACCATGGGCCCCGCTATCCCCGGATAGCGTCGTCAATGGAAAGTCCGCCGGATTCGACGATGATGACGGTCACCACCTCGGTGACCACACTCAGCATCGAAACGTCGATTCACACGACGATCGCGTCTGATTGCGGTCCGGGCTCCGGGTCGGTAGCCGAGGTTGGCTCCGGGTCGGAACACGAAGACGAATCGGATCGCGAAACCGCCGCCGGCTCGCTGTTCCGTCCCGGCGTACGCAATTAACAACTCTGTGCGGCTGCCCACGCCGCCTCTGCTGGCGCGGCTCGATGAGCCGTGCCAGTCTTTCGAGGAAACCATATTGAAAGCACTTGCTCTCGTCGTGGCGTGCGTCGCCACCGGCGCCCTGCTGGCTGGTTGCTCAAGCGCCGGCAAACCCACCAATCAGGACGACAGCACGTTTGCCTACCTGCTGGACCGGCCGAGCAATTGGGTTGAAAACAAGGTGGACACGTTACCGCCGCTGCCGCAAGACTCGAATCTGCTGCCTTTCGAGGTCTCTGGCAACACGCCGTTGCACTTCGCGATCGATAAAAATTCGCTTAGCGTCGGCACCGACGGCGTGGTGCGCTACACCGTCGTCGTCACGAGCTCGAGCGGCGCGCGCAACGTGAACTACGAAGGAATTCGCTGCGATACGTATGAATGGCGCCAGTACGCGGGGCTAAACGCCGATCACGACGGCTGGGACCAAACCGTCGCCAACGACTTCCGGCGTATCGAGAATGGCGCGCTGAACGCCTATCAGGCATCGCTGTATCAGGATTATTTCTGTGCGAACAAGATGCCGATCGGCAAAGCGCAGCAGATTGTCGAGAACATCCGCTACAAACGCACGCAAACCTCGCTGATTCACTAAGGCGGTTTTCGCGAATGTAAAAAAGCCGTTCCAGCTCACGCTGAAACGGCTTTTTTGTTAGTCGCGTGCCTTGCCCGGAAGTCAGACCAGCACAAGATTGTCGCGGTGGATCACCTCAGGCTCCAGCATATAGCCGAGCACCGATTCAATCTCGCCGCTCGGACGCCGCTGGATCAGCTTGGTTTCCGTGCTGCTGTAGTTCGTCAGGCCACGCGCCACTTCACGGCCTGTCGCGCTCAGGCAGGCGATCACTTCGCCGCGTGCAAACGCGCCCTGCACACCGACGATGCCGATCGGCAGCAAACTCTTGCCGCCTTCGGTCAGCTTTTCGACCGCGCCGTCGTCGATGACCACGTGGCCGCGCACTTGCAGGTGATCGGCCATCCACTGCTTGCGCGCCGCCATGCGTGCCGTGCGCGCGATCAGCTGCGTGCCGATCGCCTCGCCCGAGGCCAGCCGCGACAGCACATCCGCTTCACGCCCGCTCGCGATCACCGTATTGGCGCCGCTGTGCGCCGCGCGTTTGGCGGCGAGAATCTTGGTCAGCATGCCGCCGCGGCCCAGGCTCGAACCCGCTCCGCCCGCCATCGCTTCAAGTTCTGGCGCACCAGCATCCGCCTGCTGGACGAGCGTTGCGTTCGGATCCTTGCGCGGGTCGGCGGTAAAAAGTCCTTGCTGATCGGTGAGGATAATGAGCGCGTCGCCTTCGATCAGATTCGCGACCAGCGCGCCCAACGTGTCGTTGTCGCCGAACTTGATTTCGTCGGTGACGACCGTGTCGTTCTCGTTGATGATCGGCACAACGCCCAGACGCAGCAGCGTCAGCAACGTGGAACGCGCGTTCAGATAGCGTTCGCGGTCGGCCAGATCGGCGTGGGTCAGCAGAATCTGCGCGGTCTGGATCGAATGCTCGGCGAAGCGGCTTTCGTAGACCTGCGCGAGGCCCATTTGACCGACAGCCGCGGCCGCCTGCAATTCGTCGATTTCGCGTGGCCGCTTGGTCCAGCCGAGCCGCTGCATCCCTTCGGCAATGGCGCCCGAGCTGACCAGCACGACTTCTTTGCCTTGCGCGCGCAGTGCGGCAATCTGAGCGGCCCAGCGGCCGATCGCGGCATGATCGAGGCCGCGCCCGTCATTGGTGACGAGGCTGGAGCCAACTTTCACTACCAATCGCCGTGATTCTGCGATGACGGAACGCATTGTGCGCGGTCTCCCAAGATGACGCGTGATGCAGGCCGGCAGCCCTTGCAGCCCCCGGCGCTCAGGCTTGTTATTACTGCGGGTCGGCGGCGGAGTCGTCTGCGGCCGCAGCCGGCGTTTCCGGCTTCTCGCGGAAACGCACGTCAGCGGCGAGATCTTCCGCTTCGGCCGCGCGCTGCGCGTCTGAATGCGCAGCGATGTGGTCATACACCGCGTAGCAAAGACTCTCGCAACCCTGGCCGGTCAGCGCCGAGATTTCGAACACTGGGCCATCCCAGCCGAAGCCTTCAAGGAATGCCGACACGCGCGCTTCGCGCTCGTCTTCGGGCACCATATCGAGCTTGTTCAGCACGAGCCAGCGGGTTTTCTCATAGAGCAGTTCGTCATATTTGCGCAGCTCGTTGACGATCGCCTTGGCTTCCGCGACCGGATCAACCGCCTCGTCAAACGGCGCGAGGTCGACGATGTGCAGCAGCAGGCCGGTACGCTGCAGGTGGCGCAGGAACTGGTGACCGAGACCGGCGCCTTCCGCCGCGCCTTCGATCAAGCCAGGAATGTCGGCAATCACGAAGCTGCGGCTCGGCCCGACACGCACCACGCCGAGATTCGGCGCGAGCGTCGTGAACGGATAATCCGCAATCTTCGGCCGTGCGTTCGACACCGACGAGATGAAGGTCGACTTGCCGGCATTCGGCATGCCGAGCAGACCGACGTCGGCCAGCACCTTCAGTTCGAGGCGCACCATGCGGCGCTCGCCGGGCTTGCCGTCGGTCTTTTGACGCGGCGCGCGGTTCGTACTGGATTTGAAATGCAGGTTACCGAGACCGCCCGCTCCGCCTTGCGCGATCTGCACGCTCTGGTTGTGCTCGGTCAAGTCGGCGATCAGCTCGCCGGTTTCCATATCGGAAATGGTCGTGCCGACCGGCATGCGCAGCGTGATATCGTCGCCGCCCTTGCCGTAGCAATCCGCGCCGCGGCCGTTTTCGCCGTTGCGCGCCAAATGTTTTTTCGCGTAGCGGTAGTCGATCAGCGTGTTGATGTTGCGGTCTGCGACCGCGATCACGCTGCCGCCCCGGCCGCCGTCGCCGCCATCCGGGCCGCCGAACGGAACGAATTTCTCGCGGCGCATCGACGCGCTGCCATCCCCTCCGTCGCCGGCGATGACTTCAATCCTCGCTTCGTCAATGAACTTCATGCGTAACTCCGTCCCGTGGTGTGCTGCTAGATGGTGCTGCTGGGTTGATGCTTTCAGATGATGCTATTTTGCCGCGCCCGCCGTGCGGTGAGCAATCAGCCGATCGGCTAATCGCGCCGACATGGCCATTCGATCCGCCCATTCTTCGGACAAAAAGCGCTGCAATAAAAAAAGCCCCGCGAACTTCGCGGGGCCTTTTTCCGGTCCTGAAGCCCGTGCCTGATTAAACTCAGACTGCTGCCGGGACGACGTTGACCATGTGCTTCTTCGCTGCGCCCTTCGTCGAGAAATTGACGTGGCCGTCCGTCAGCGCGAACAAGGTGTGATCCTTGCCGATACCGACGTTTTCGCCCGGGTGCATACGCGTACCACGTTGACGAACGATGATGCCGCCAGCGTTGATAGCCTGACCGCCGTAAACCTTCACGCCAAGGCGCTTCGATTCGGAGTCACGGCCGTTGCGGGATGATCCGCCTGCCTTTTTGTGTGCCATTTGATTTGCTCCTTAACCGTTGCGCTTACGCGTTGATCGCGTCGATGCGCAGTTCGGTATAGTTCTGGCGGTGGCCGCCATGCTTCTGGTAGTGCTTCCGGCGACGCATCTTGAAGATGGTCACTTTTGCGTGACGACCTTGCGACACGACGGTAGCCTTGACGGAAGCCCCACTGACCAGCGGCGTACCGAACTTAATCGATTCACCTTCGCCCACTGCGAGAACCTGGTCGAGCGTGATTTCAGCGTCAATGTCTGCCGGTATCTGTTCTACTTTAAGTTTTTCGCCGACGGCAACTTTATACTGCTTGCCACCGGTTTTTATGACCGCGTACATTGAGAACCTCACTCTGTGTTCATTTTTCCCACGCACCGCGCGCGGAAACCCGTGATTATACATAGAGTTAGCTACTCGGTCAAAACTCATTGAGAGTTGCCGTGCGCGCCGCCCGGTGCCTCGCCGTCCGGCCCCGGCACGCGGCCTTGCCGCCGCCTTCGTCGCGCCGTGCCGCAGCCTGCGACCCGGAACTGCCGCGATTCGCCTTATAATTCGCGGCACTACCCAATTCAGCCATCATGTCGTCGACTGCCACCCCCTCCTCCAACGCCGCCAGCCTGCTCGCTCCGATCGCCGAAGACATGCAGCAGGTCAATCGCGTCATACGGCACCGTCTGGCTTCCGACGTGATGCTGATCAATCAGATCTCCGAGTACATCATCAGCGCCGGGGGCAAACGGCTGCGGCCCGCGCTGCTGCTGCTGGTGGCGGGCGCGCTGGGCGAGACCACCGGGCATCGGCATGAACTGGCCGCGGTGGTGGAATTCATCCACACGGCCACGCTGCTGCACGACGACGTGGTCGACGAGTCCGATCTGCGGCGCGGCCGCCAGACCGCCAACGCGCTGTTCGGCAACGCCGCGAGCGTGCTGGTCGGCGACTTCCTGTACTCGCGCTCGTTCCAGATGATGGTGGGCGTGGGCAAGATGCGCGTGATGGAAATCCTGTCGGAGGCGACCAACATCATCTCCGAGGGCGAAGTGCTGCAGTTGTTGAACATGCACGACGCCGACGTGGACGAAGCGCGCTACATGCAGGTGATCCGCTACAAAACCGCCAAGCTGTTCGAAGCCGCCGCTCAACTCGGCGCCGTGCTGGCCGGTTCGGATGCAAAAACCGAAGCCGCGGCGGCGGAATTCGGCCGCCGTATCGGCACCGCGTTCCAGATCATGGACGACTGGCTCGACTACACGGGCACGGCTGAATCAATGGGTAAGAACGCTGGCGACGATCTGCGCGAAGGCAAGCCCACGCTCCCGCTGATTTACCTGATCGAACGGGGTACGCCTGAACAGTCGGCGCTTGCGCGGGAAGCCATCGAGCAAGGCGGCACGGACCGTTTCGACACTATTTTCGAAGCGATCACGCGCTCCGGCGCGCTAGACCACACCCTCGAGTGTGCGAAGCAGGAAGCGCTCGCCGCAGCTGCAGCAATTTCTTCATTTCCCGATTCCATTTTCAAAGATAGCCTGCTAGAATTATGTTCTTACTCGACGGCAAGACAGTCTTGAACGGGACTGAAACACCGTAGGAGTCCAGCAGTACAAATCGGGGTGTAGCTTAGCCTGGTAGAGCGCTACGTTCGGGACGTAGAGGCCGGAGGTTCGAATCCTCTCACCCCGACCAATTCAACCTGTTGATTGGTCAAGCAGTTTCCGCCAATCCCAGCACTGACGGGCCACATGCCCTTTGTGGATGCTACACAGAGGGCTCCATGTGTACCCATCTCCAGAAGCGTGACGGTCGGTATTACTTCCGCCGTCGCGTTCCTCTCGATCTAGTTCCACTCCTCTGTAAGACAGAAATCTCGAAGGCTCTTGGTACGTCCAATCGCGCCGAGGCCATCCGGTTATGTCGCGCCGAAAGCCTGAGCACGGACGAACAGTTCGCGTCGTTGCGTTCCTCGAAACGTTCGGACCCTCCCGCGCCCGATCCCGTCTCCAGCAAGGTACAGTCCATCCTCGCCGCCGACGCCCCTGAGCCTATCCCGCATTGGGCGGTCCCGCCTGAATACACCGGTCCCACGTACTACGACGAGGAATACGAACGCATCCAGCAGCTTATTGCGGACGCCCGGGACGAAGGGGTAGACGAGGACGCGCTCATCGCTGAGGAGAACGCGATCCTGCAACGGATGTACATAGAACGTGAGGCCCTCCGACGCCTTAAGGCCGAGGAGGCAGCCATGCCGCAGGCTATCCACCAAGCCATCGAGAGGCCGCAGCGGCGCCCCGCCAGCAAGTCCGCGCTGTACCTCCCTGCCCTTATCGACGCATGGGCCAAGGAGCGCACGCCGGATGCTCGCACTGTCCGCAAAGCGGAGTTGGTCGCTCGCCGCTTCCGTGCGATGGTTGATCTAATCCCAGTCCCATCAATCGAGCGCCGCCACGCCATCGCCTTCAAAGATGCGCTGCTTGCCTCCGGGCAATCGGCGTCCAACACGAACAAGCAGCTTGAACTGCTCTCGGTCCTGCTCAACTTCGCCTGTGCCAATGAGATGACCGAGACGAACGCGGCGCAGGGCATACGCGTACTGGTCAAGAAGGGCGCAAAGGCCAAGGCCCGCATCTCGTTCAGCCTGCCCGCCTTGCAGGCGATCTTCTCCAGTCCCGTCTACGCTGAGGACTTCCGCACGGCTGGCGGCGCGGGCGAAGCCGCGTACTGGCTCCCCCTGCTTGGTCTGCTGACCGGCGCACGGCTTGAGGAGTTGTGTCAGCTAGCACCCGATGATGTATCCGAAGAAACCTACCTCGACGCCACCGGCACAAGGCGCACCGTCTGGTGTATGCGATTCGTCCATAACGAGGAGCGCGGCCAAGGCGTCAAGAATGCAGGCAGTGTCCGCCGCATCCCAATCCACCCGGACCTGCTCGCCCTTGGCTTCGTGGAGTACGCGCACAACCACAAGGGCAAGCCCCGCATCTTCCCTCATCTCAAGCCGAACAAGTACGGCGAGGAGTCGGCGCAGTGGTCGAAGTGGTTCGGCAAGTACCTTCGTGGCCCGTGCGGCGTCACCGACGAGCGCATGGTGTTCCACTCGTTCCGGCACGGCTTCAAGGATGTCTGCCGCGAGTGCAGTATCGGCAAGGACTTAGCGGACGCCATACAAGGTCACGATGACGGCGACGCCTCCAGTGACTACGGCGGCGAGTTTTACCCGCTGCGCCCGCTGGTCGAAGCCATGTCGCGATTCCGCATCCACGACCTGACTATTCCCGGCCTGAATGCAACGCTGCTGCCCGCCCTACAGTTTTAGCCACGTGGCAGCGCGGAAGCAGGCGGCAAAGAAAGCCGCCGCAGCCAAGAACGAGCCACCCCCGATCAGAAACGGCCCCAACATGCCCCAACGACGGTGGCTCTCCTGAATCTCAATCGTTTCGTCGATCAAGCGCGAGATCGCTACTCGAAGCTTCGCGGTGTCAGTACGGGTATCGGGTATCTCCATGTCGAGCCACCATGTGGGCAGTGAGCAATGCGTCGATTATGCCGGACCCGAGCGCGCCCGGCAGCTTGTCGCTCGCGTATCGTTCAAACTAGCACACACATTGATTAATTCGTCTGTGTGCGCCGTCAGCCAAGGCTTCAGGCGGTTCGGAATGCGTGCAAAGTGCGACCCTGAATCTAGTCCACTGGGAACAGCATCCGCATCAGCACGCCTTCAGGATCAGGCACATCATCGAACCCGGACCAGCCCGCCCATCGCAGCGCCAATGGCAAACCGGGCGCACCGTTCGCCGCAATCTCGCGCACCTTCTCCAGCGGATCAGGGAACGTCGATAGCCATGCCCCGAAGTCGGGCACGTCGAGCCCACGCCAGCCCGTAGCCGATACCTTCAGCTTGTCGGACTTCGGCACTCGCCGCGCCGTAACGCCTCCGTGTGAGAACGTCTCAAAACCCTCTCCAGTCGTGTCCGCATGCTTCTCTGCTTGCGCGATTTCCTGTAGCTCGCGCCTGCGCGCACCGCTCATCAGGGGCACTTCGCCCCGCTCGACGCGCCAGCGTGTGCCGTCGCCCACCGCCACGCGCTCGAACTTCCAGCCCGGCTTACGGCAGCCGATACAGGAACCGTTCGAGACGCGGTAATGCCAGCCTCCACACTTCGGGCAGTGTGAGCCAACGAACTTGGACTGGCCCCGAAGCCACGCTTCGAAACGTCCACTGGAGACGCCGCCCGCAATCTGCCGCGACCACACCCGCTGGCAACGCGAGCAGCCGCGCACATGCTCACGGATGATCTGGCCTTGCGGCGGCGCGGCAAGCGCCGATGCAGCCCGCGCCTTCCGCTCTGTCGGCAGGTAGCCGTTACGCGGGTTCACGCAATGCGGCCCCGCTTTAGGCTCGTGCCTAGTTCTGCGAAATCCCTTAGGTGGTGCCATCCGCTGCCTCATCCCCCACATTGTTCATCGTTAATCCGTCACCGTGCGTCTGCGCATGGGCGCACGCCTGCGCGGCGCTCCGGTTCCACTCCGCATCCAGTTCATCGGTAGCCGCACCAGCGTCAACCGGCTCCAGCGCGGCCAAAATGGCGAGCAGGTCTTCCGGCTCTCCCCCCGCAGGTGGCACCTCGTGCTCGTTGCGTTCCAGCACCCCGCCATTCTTCATCACGTGGTCGGACTTCCAACGGTTCCAATACTCCACGCGCCGCCGCCGCTTCTCGTCAGGGGTCCGCTCCACACGCACGCGCTCGACCTCATCCTGCTCAGCAGAACGCTTGACTCG
This sequence comes from Paraburkholderia sp. BL23I1N1, assembly GCF_003610295.1. NCBI lineage: Bacteria > Pseudomonadati > Pseudomonadota > Betaproteobacteria > Burkholderiales > Burkholderiaceae > Paraburkholderia > Paraburkholderia sp. BL23I1N1. Next base: position 235,758 of record NZ_RAPV01000001.1, on the reverse strand, counting down.
CTGCCGCGCCCCAACAGGACGGCCAGCCCTGGCCCGCCTACCGCCGCGAGGCTTCGCTGGCCTCACCGTCATCCAGGTAGGGACGGAGCCATACGCGAGCCTGACGAAGTCGATCACGTCAGCCTGTAGGGTTGGCGTCTGCCCGTCGAACAGCCGCCGCAGTGCATCCAGCTTGCCCAGCGGGTGCGCGTCATCGTCGGCGGGGAAGGCCACGGCACGCGAGACCGCAGCCGCTAGCCCTGACTTCGGTACAGTGTCAGTGTCCTCGTTCAGCATCTTCTTCTCCAGCCTGAAGGTACCGGGCGGCATGCATAGGCCACGCATCGTTGGGCCGAAGGCAAAGTGCGCAATGCGCCGGATGAACGGTCTGAGCTTCCGCGTCTCCGCAGCCCGGATAGCGTCGATCAGGGCGGTCCGGTTCCACGGATGCTCATCGCTGAAGTACGTGTGCCCCGCAACATGACAAGCCAACCGGAACGCGTACAGCGCATCCTCCCGACTATCAATGGCCGGTCGCCTGTAGCCCCTCGGTAGCAGCTTGCCGAGTTCCTTCTCCGCCTCGGCAACGATCCCGTCCAGCGTCGGCCTCTCCGCAGCCCGACGCCACGCCTCGGCCGCCAGCGCGTCCGCAATGGTGTCCCGGCCTTGCTTCCGCCTGCGCACCCGCGCCTCGTGCGCCTTCTGCTCCTCCACCGTAGGTAGCTCGACGGCCAGCAGTCGCGCCTCATACGCCTTGTGGTCAATCATGGTTTTGGCTCGTCTCTGCGCTGGTGGAGTCATGCAGCAGTCCGGCAGCACGCAGGGCGCGTGCAATAGTCGGCCTCGTGGTCTTCAGCGTGTCGGCGATCTGGCTGTACGTCATGCCCCGTTGCTTCAGGTCAACAATCCTGCGGTGCATGTCGGCATCTGCCTTGCGGCCCGCGTAGCCCTTCTGAGTCGTCTCGCCGCGTGCGTCCCGTGCCTGCCTGTCGGCAACGCCCTGCGCAGCCCTTGCGCGCCGCATCTCGTAATCCTCGCGAGCCTTCGCCGCCGCGATCTCGATCATCAAGTCATTCACCATCTCATGCGCCGCGTCTGCGATCCAGTCGCGCCGCGCCGACTGAGTTTGCGTCAAGCGTGCGTGAGTACTGTCCAGCCACTTCGCGACAACTACTACGCCCTTCGCCTTGATCTCGTCGCGTAGCTCCTTCCAGTCCTCCAGCTTCAGGCGCGTCAGACGATCAATGGCTTCTACTAGCAGCACGTCGCCACGCTTCGCCTCAACGAGCAGACGGCGCAACTCGTCCCGGTCGGCGGTCGCTCCGCTCGCGTTCTCGACGTAGTACGTGTCGATGTGCGCGCCTTTCTCCGCAGCCCACACCGTCAAGTCATCTTTAGCGCGGCTGGCGTTCTGGTCGGCGGTCGATGCACGCAGATAAGCGCGGACGGTCATTCGCACCTCAGGTAATGTTTAGGTGTGTGAATCGTAACTAGTAACGTATGGGTTGTCAACGTACGATTACCGTAACCGCTAGGCCTGTCGTTCTCCGGTAACGTTGAGACATGCCCTAACGTACCAGCCCGGCAGCTCGTTACCCACCGCCGCCAGTAGGTCAGCGCGTGGTCCGGTGTGCTTGACGGCACGGCGCGCTGCGCGCTCACCGCTGCCACGCCGCCTCCAGCGCAAGGCGTCTCCCGGATGGTCGCGCTCCTCGCGCTTTAGAGGTGGCCGCACGGGGACGGTCAGTGCGCAATCGGCGCTGTAGGGCCTCGCAGATAAGCGCAGCACAATTGGGTCCGCTATTATTCGTTGACCAGCGAACTCTTACGACAAATGAAACGCATCGACAACGGCCAAGAGCGCATCATCCCCTACTGTCGGGCCTTCAAGGAAGACCTCGAAGAAATCATCGATTTCATGACCGTGAACGGTGATCCGCCCAAAATAACCAGCGGCGATTTCGAGTTCGAGAACGCTGACGATCTATTTCGATTTCTCGGTGAACGGGGAAAGCCCGACATAACCATCCGCCGCCCCAGTGCTCCTGCCGTCAACTTGACGACCGTCCTTGAGAGCGTCCAGGTAAAGGCACTCGACAGTTCCGATCCGAGCATTGCACTACTCCATCGCGTTAGCGAAGTTTTGAGTAGGTGTTCAGGGTACGTGCCGGGGAGGGGCCTGATAAACCTTCTTCGAGGAGCGCTCGCAGGAACCTTGACCTATTTCGCCCTCCACCTCAAAACGACGTGGCTCTCATTGACATTCGTGGCACTGGCCGCCGTTGTCGCCTTCGCCTTTCCTAGGCAAACGTTCGCAGGGCCCCGCATAGAGAACCGGTTTTACGGCGTGTCCAGAGACACCCACAAATCATTCTGGCAAAGGAAGGGCGACGATTTGATTGTGTCGCTTCTCTCCGGCATAGTTGGGGCCATTCTTGGAGCCCTCCTCGGCGTCGCAGGAACCCTGTTCGTCCAAGCGCATACGGCCACCAGCCCGCAGAACTCAGGAGCGCATTCGAGTGCGACTATCTCGGCGGGGCGGCCGAATTCCGGCTAAACATGACGCGCAACCAGCGTTGCAAGTCCGCGCAGATAAGCACAGCAGATTTGGGGCGGGATTACTCACGGGAGTGACAGGCCACCGCCTCGACGAAGCTGCTTGCCGAGCCGGGAGGGATGTCGGTAAATGGCTTGCCCGTCATGTCGGGGGAGCCGAGAAGGTTGCCCTGATGGTCGAACAGCTTTAGGGACAGCACTTGGTAGCGGTCTAGCTTGCAGTCAACTGAGACCCGCTCGATCATTGTCGTCGCCGTCATGTTGCCGTTCGTGATCGGCTTCTGCGAGTAGTCGCCGTAAGTCCAAATCAGTCTGTACCCTGCGTCGTCCGTCTTGATGCTATTGGGATCAACATAGACGATCAATCCGTCGCTATCGAAGACCTTGACCCAATTGACAGCAACCGCCGTGCTGATGACACCGGCCAAGCACAGACCTACCGCGAGTCTTTTCACGATCCTCATGACCGCCCCGTCATTAGAATGATGGGTGAACGTCACTTGTATGTCGGGAGCGCCATCAATGCGGCGGTCGCAGCACCGTCGTCCCCGAAGCTCTCCAGATACTCGTGCTGTCCCGGCTTCACTCGAACCTTATCGGTGTGGCGGTACGAGCCGGGACCGTCAGGCACGATGACGAACACGGTGTCACCATCTACGATCAGACTGGCAACCTCGTGATAGGCCATCGCCTTACCCTCATCTAATCCGATGCTGCCGTCCTTGTCCTTACTGAATTGATGCACCTTCGCCTCGGCCACTTCATCCACCGCCACATCTAGCTTAATCATCGAGATACCGTAGATGCTCATTGTCGTCCCCGGATCGATCAGACGGTTTCACCGCCGATAGGATACAGCGATCCGACCGGCGTGGCTGCGACAAGGCACGGCAGCTCGTGAGGCAGGTCGCTCGAAACCCCGGCAGTACGGTGTCCTGCCCGAAAAGTCGGGACGACGCAGGGTGCCTCTGATAGACTGGACGCTCGTCGCACCTACGGGTGCTACACAACCGCATCCCACAACGGGCAGCGGCCAGCGTCAGAGCCTTACGGGGCGGGCCTCAGAGAGAATCGAATCCTCTCACCCCGACCAGATTTGCCTTGTTAGTTCAAGGCTCGAAAAACCGCCCAGCTTGCTTGGCGGTTTTTTTGTTTTGGGTCGCGTTTTCTTGCGCCTCGTCAGCGGCTTGCCATTGCGTGCGAGTTTTCTTAGGCGTCCCAGGCCGTCCGCGCAGCCGGTTCGCCCGGCCCCCTCTGCTATATTCTCTCCATCCAATCCCCTATCCATCACTACGCGTGGAACAACTTCCCTTATGGGCGCAGATCGGCGCCGTCTTTCTGCTGCTTATCTGCTCCAGCTTCTTTTCGATTTCCGAAACGGCGATGATGGCGATCAACCGCCATCGCCTGAAACACCTTGCCAACCAGAACGCGCTCGGCGCGAAGACCACTCAGGGTCTGCTGGCGCACACCGATCAACTGCTGAGCGTGGTCCTGATCGGCAACAATCTGTTCAACACGATCATCCCGGTGCTCACCACCTCGATCGCGCTGCATACCTTCGGCCGTAACAACGTAGTGCTGTCGATCGCGACCGGCATCGTCGCGTTTCTGATCATCGTGTTCGCGGAAATCACGCCGAAGATTGTCGGCGCAACGTTCCCTGAGAAGATCGCGCTGCCGGCCAGCCTGTTGATCGCACCGATGATGCGAATCGGCAAGCCGCTCGTCTGGTTCGTCAATCTGTTCGCGAACACGATCCTGCGAGTGCTGCATATCAATACCAAAGGCGCGCACGATCAGCGGCTTTCCACTGAAGAGCTGCGCACCATCGTGCTCGAATCCGGCAGCTTCATGCCGACCAAGCACCGCAGCATTCTGCTGAATCTGTTCGACCTCGAGAACATTTCCGTCGACGACGTGATGATCCCGCGCCGCCGCATCGAAGCGCTCGACTTCGACGCGCCGTTCGAGCAGATCCTGCATCAGCTGGAAACCTGTTATCACAACAAGCTGATCGTCTATCAAGGCGACATCGACCGCGTGCTCGGCGTGCTGCACGTACGCAAGACACTGGCTGCGCTGCACAACCAGGAACTGGAGCGCGAGACGCTGCGCGAGTTGCTGGCCGAGCCGTATTTCGTGCCGACCGGTACACCGGTATTCCAGCAACTGCAGTACTTCCAGGAGAGCCGTCACCGCACGGCGCTGGTCGTGAACGAATACGGCGAGTTGCAAGGGCTCGTCACGCCGGAAGACATCATCGAAGAGCTGATCGGTGAGTTCACCACGTCGATTCCGCGTGGCGCCAATTCGCGCGGCGGCTGGAACGAGAAAGGCGAATGTATCGTTGCGGGTAGCATGCCGCTGCGCGAACTGAATCGCTGGCTGCATCTCGCGCTGCCGACCGACGGACCGAAAACGCTCAACGGACTGATTCTCGAGATACTCGAAGACATTCCCGACGGCGACGTGTGCGTGCAGATCGGCGAAGTGAAACTCGAGGTGATGCGCAGCGACGACCAGGCGATTCGCACTGTCAAACTGTTCAAACCGCCTACTCGCGCGAGCGCGAAAGCCGTCAAGGCTGCGCGCGGCTAGGCCCAGGGCCCCTTTCAAGTCGCAGCATCGCACATGGGCGCAGCGCGCGCCATTAGCCGATTGGCTGAATGGCGGTGCCGGCGCACTAACCGGATGATGGAGCCGTCATGTTCCACAGGCGGCTCATCACCGGTCCCACATGCAAGACTCTTTTCAACGCGCGGCGTCGTTGCGGCCGGTTGCAGTCGATAGCGAAAGCCCCGCCAAACCCAGGCACAACGCGTTTGCGACTGACGCCACTGTCAGTGCCAACCTCAACTCCAGTCTGACCGATTCCGACAACGCGCCGGCCGTACGCCTTCTGACCGACACGTTGCTGGAAGCAACCCGACGCAATGCGTCGGATCTGCACATTGAACCTGAGGAGCATGGCTGGCGCGTGCGTTTGCGCATCGACGGCGTACTGCATGAAATCCCCCGGCCCCTGCGCATCTACGCGACGCGTTCATCACGCGTGTAAAGGTGCTGGCGCGCATGGATATCGCCGAACGGCGCGTACCGCAGGACGGCCGGCTGCGTATTGCCACTTCGCCCGGCCGCGTCGAGGACTATCGCGTCAACTCGCTACCTACCCTGTTCGGCGAAAAGCTGGTGTTGCGCAGGCTCGACGCGTTGCCTACCGATCTTTCTCTCGACTCGCTCGGCCTCGATCCACAACAACGTGAATCGGCCGGTGCCGCGATCCGCGCGCCGCACGGCCACGTGCTGGTCACCGGGCCCACTGGCAGCGGCAAGACGCTGTCGCTGTACTGCTTCCTGCACATGCTCAACGACGAGGCGCGCAATCTGTGCTCGGTAGAGGATCCGGCGGAAATCCAGTTGACAGGTATCAACCAGGTGAGCGCGCGCGAAAAGGCTGGCCTGACATTCGCGGTGGCGCTGCGTGCGTTTCTCCGTCAGGACCCCGATGTGATCATGGTTGGCGAAATCCGCGACGACGAAACCGCCGATGTTGCCGTTAAAGCCGCGCAGACGGGCCACCTGGTACTGTCGACCTTACACACGAACGACGCGCCTGCTGCCGTCGCACGCCTGATCGACATTGGCGTCGAACCGTACAACCTGGCCGCCGCACTAAAAATGGTGACCGCACAACGGCTGGTGCGGCGGCTCTGCGTGGCATGCCGCGCACCCGCGCCGCAATCGGAGGCGGCCTTGCGAGCAGCAGGCTTCGCCGACGATCCGCTCGACGGCTGGCATCCATTCGGCGCCCCCGGATGCGCAGCGTGCCACGGCATCGGCTACCGCGGCCGCGTCGGCGTTCACCAGGTGATGCCAGTCTCCGACGCGATGCGCGAGTTGATCGTGGCACGCGCTGGCACTCATGAGCTGGCCCGGCTCGCGCAAACCGAACATGTCGCCACGTTGCGCGACGCGGCCTTGGCGCGTGTGCGCGACGGCACGACGAGCCTCGCCGAAGCGCTTGCCGCGACCAAGATCGCATGAACACCTCCACACCGGCTCAGCCAACGGTAACCGACTTGCGTTTTAGATGGCGCGGCGTCGACGCCGACGGCGTGCAGAAGAATGGCGCACTGATCGCGCCGGATGCCAGCGCCGCGCGAGCGATGCTCAAGCGCGACAATCTGTTCATCGTCGAACTGGCGGCCCGCGGGCCGGCGCCACGCCCCAGGACCCGCGCCACCGACGTGACGATATTCACCCACCAGCTTGCCAGCCTGCTACGCGCCGGTTTGCCGCTTGCACCCGCGCTCGATCTTCTCGCTCAAGCGCAGAGTTCGCGCCAGTCCGGTATGCCGCGAATCGTCGGCGCGCTGGCGCGTGATATCACCGGCGGCCTGCGTTTTTCGGCGGCATTGCAGCGGCATCCTGCGCAATTCAATGCGCTGTATTGCCAGCTCGTTGAGGTTGGCGAAGCGGCCGGCGCATTGGCAACGGTCCTCGCCCGGCTCGCCGACGATCGCGAACGCGCCGCCGCGCAACGTGCCAAGGTGCGCGCAGCGCTGACCTATCCGGTGGCGATCCTGCTGCTTGCGATTGCCATTGCCGCGGCGTTGCTGATTTGGGTCGTGCCTACGTTCAAGCAGATCTTTGATGGCTTCGGCGCGAAGCTGCCCGCGCCCACGCAGTTCGTACTGGCTTTGTCGACAGGTGCCGCGCAATGGAGCATTCCGCTCGCCGTCATGACCCTCGCAGCGAGTTCGGCTGTGACATTTCTGCTACGACGTTGCGAAGCAGCGCGCATCCGGTTCGCGCGCGTATCGCTGACAATGCCGGTCGCCGGTCCGTTGCTACGTACCTTGTGCGCGGCACGCTGGAGCCGCGCGCTCGGCACCTTGCTGTCGGCAGGCACACCGCTCGCGGACGCGTTCGATTCGCTGACTCACGCCACCGGCAACGCTTATTTCGACCGTGCCACCGTGGAGATTGCCGCCCGGCTGCGGCGCGGCGAACGGCTCGCCGCAGCCATGCGCGCGGCGCACTGCTTTCCACCCGAGGTCGTCCAGCCGATTGCGGTTGCCGAGGAGTCCGGAGCGCTCGACACGATGCTGATCGATGTCGCGTCGCTCGCCGATCGTCAGGTAGACGAAAAGATCGGCATGCTCTCGAGCCTGTGCGAGCCACTTGTCATCATCGTGCTGGGTACGCTGGTCGGCGGCCTGGTGATCGCGATGTATCTTCCCATTATTCAACTCGGCAACGTGGTGTAGCATCGCAGCCAAATCCCACCCTTTAACTATGCAGGCCACCATTCCGCTCGTGTCAGATACCTCTTCCAGCCTGCTTTCGGTTCTGCTGCCCGGCCACGTCGCAACCGGTCTCGAGCTCGCGTTCGGCAGTTTGCCCAACGGCCTGCAGATTGCATTCGCGATCGTATTCGGTCTGGTGATCGGCAGCTTCCTGAACGTGGTCGCGCATCGGGTGCCGATCATGCTGGAGCGTGCGTGGCGCGAAGAGGTCAGCGAGGCCACCGAAGAACCGCTTGAAACCGATGGCTTGCCCGCCCGCTACAACCTGTGGGTACCGCGCAGCGCGTGCCCTCACTGCGGCCACGTGCTCAGCGCGTGGGAAAACCTGCCGGTGCTGAGCTACCTGCTGCTGCGCGGCCGCTGCTCCGCATGCAAGACACGTATCAGCCTGCGCTACCCGCTGCTCGAAATCGCCAGCGCCGCCTTCGCGGCAGGGGCGCTCGCGCTGTACGGGCCGACCGGCATGGCGCTCGCCGCCTTCGGACTCTGCGCCGCGTTGCTCGCCATGAGCGCGATCGACATCGACACCCATCTGCTGCCGGACTCCATGACGCTGCCGCTCCTGTGGGCCGGCCTGATCGTGAACTTCAACGGCATGTTCGCGAGCCTCCACGACGCCGTGCTGGGCGCGATCTTCGGCTATCTGGTGTTGTGGGCCGTACATTGGCTGTTCCGGTTGATACGCGGCATTGAAGGCATGGGTTATGGCGATTTCAAACTGCTGGCTGCGCTCGGCGCATGGCTCGGCTGGGCGGCGCTGCCGCAGATCGTACTGATCGCGGCGGTCGCCGGCGCGGTGGTCGGTCTCGCGGCGACGTGGCGCGGCCGCATGCGCTTCGAAGAGCCGCTGCCGTTTGGGCCGTTTCTCGCGGCGGGCGGTGCTGTTACGCTATTTCTCGGCACACCGCTTTATCTGGCGTTGGGAGGCTGAAGCATGTTTGCTGTGGGATTGACCGGCGGCATCGGCAGCGGCAAATCCACCGTGGCTGACCTGTTCGGCGCGCGCGGCGTTCCGCTCGTCGACACGGACCTGATCGCTCACCGCATCACGGCGCCGCACGGCATTGCGATGCCGCAGATCGCCGTGGAGTTCGGCGATTCGTTCATTGCGGCAGACGGCTCGCTCGACCGCGCCCGCATGCGCGCGCTGGTGTTCAGCGACGAGGGCGCACGCGAACGCCTCGAAGGCATCACGCATCCGTTGATTCGCGCGGAGACCGAGCGCGAACAGCGTGAAGCGCAAGGGCCCTACGTGATCGTGGTGGTACCGCTGCTGGTGGAGTCGGGTAGCTGGAAGACGCGCGTGAATCGCGTGCTGACGGTCGATTGCAGCGTCGAGACGCAAATCTCGCGCGTGATGAGCCGCAACGGGTTCAGCCGTGAACAGGTGCTGGCGATCATCGCCCGCCAGGCGACGCGCGAAGCCCGCCTCGCGGCAGCTGACGACGTCATCGACAACGACAACGCACCGCTCGATGCGCTCAAGTCGCAAGTCGATGCTCAGCATCGCGTCTATCTGTCGCTAGCGGGTGCATGAGAATTCGCTGAGCGTGGCTTGTTGCGCGGTTTGCTCGGCGGCGCAACGGCACGTACGCATGGCACGCAGAAAACCACCCGAAGCACGTGAAAAAAATTCCAAAAGTGCGCTGAAAAAGTGCGTGATTGCTAGGGTAGTCTCACGGCATTAGAATGTTCTGCATTCCCGTCACCGACCACGCCCGAGGCGAGCCCGCTTGATCCTTTACGAGTATCCCTTCAACGAGCGAATCCGGACGCTATTGCGCCTCGAAGATCTGTTCGAGCGCTTCACGTTCTTTCTAACTCAGGAAGACGCCAGGGAGCATCACGTCGCACTGACAACGTTGTTCGAGATCTCAGAGGTCGCGGGTCGCGCGGATCTGAAGTCCGATCTGATGAAGGAACTCGAACGCCAGCGGCAAACCCTGGCGCCGTTCCGGGGCAATCCAGGCATCGAGCAGAACGCGCTGGAAGCGGTGCTGGGAGAAATCGAGCAGACGTTGGCGGGACTTTCGCAGATGCAGGGCAAGACCGGCCAGCATCTGGCAGATAACGAGTGGCTCGCCAGCATCCGCAGCCGCGCGATCATCCCGGGTGGCACCTGCAAGTTCGATCTGCCTTCGTACTACGCATGGCAGCAGATTCATCCCGATCAGCGCCGGCAGGACATCGCCAAATGGGTCACGCCACTGCTGCCGTTGCGCGATGCGGCAACGATTGTGCTGCGTCTCGCGCGCGAATCGGGTCAGGCGTCCAAGGTCATGGCAATGCAGGGTAGCTACCAGCAGATGCTGTCAGGCCGTTCATATCAGTTGATGCAAGTACGGGTGGCGCCTGAATTGCGGGTAATTCCGGAGGCCAGCGCTAACAAGTACATGCTCTGGGTGCGATTCACGGTGCAGGACGGCGATCTGCGTCCGCGCGCGGTAGATGTCGACGTGCCGTTCCAGCTCACGTTGTGCAGCCTGTAACGGCCGCCTCATACTCTTCGAACTGAAGCGCGGGGCAACGCCTTTAAAGCGGCGAAAAATGCCCCTATATTCATTACTTGTTCCGTTTCCGATTGCCTGCCTGACTGTATGCCTACCGTCGTCAAATGCCCCACTTGCGGCAAGGATGTCCGCTGGACCCCTGAAAACCGCTTCCGCCCGTTCTGCTCCGATCGCTGCAGGCAGATCGATCTTGGCGCCTGGGCCGCCGAGAAGTACAAGATAGGCGGCACAGATCAAGAAACGCCGCCGGATGAATCGCCTGGCGGGGATTACAACCCGCATTGAAGGCGGAAGGCCGCAAACGCACGCAGCAGTGTGTTGCAGTCGCGCTGGACGACGCTGCTTACGCAGCGCCGCCGGCAACCGTGCACCATTTTTCTAGTTTTTCTCAGCGGCAAGCCATTCCAGCACGGGGATGGTGGCCGGCAACAACGGCGAAACATCTGCCGGCAGCGCCTGCCAGACAAATGCCTGGCCTTCGCGGCCATGCGGTTCGCCCGTCCATTCCGTCACCTTGCAGAAGAACAACCGCACATAGGCGTGCGGGTAGTCGTGTTCGAGCGTGTGCCAGCGATGGCTCGCCTTGACGTCGATACCCAGCTCCTCATGCAACTCGCGGGCTAGCGCGGCCTCGACCGACTCGCCCGCCTCCAGCTTGCCACCCGGAAACTCCCAGTACCCTTCGTACGGTTTGCCGGCCGGGCGCTGCGCCAGCAGATAGTGTCCGTCCGGTTGAATCAGCACGCCGACGGCCACTTCGGTCACCGGGCGGCCAGCCGTGTTCTTCTGCGCGTCGCTCATGCCGAGGTCTTCCGGCCCGACCAGTCGCGAGCAAATTGCCATGCGACGCGCCCTGAACGCGACCCGCGCTCCAGCGCCCACACCAGCGCATCGCCGCGCGCCGCTTCGACTTCCGCGTCGTCGCAGCCGAAATAGCGCAGCCAGTGGCCGATGATCGACAGGTAATCGTCCTGCTTGAACGGGTAGAAGCTGACCCACAGCCCGAAGCGCTCGGACAGCGAGATCTTTTCTTCGACCAGTTCACCCGGATGAATCTCGCCGTCGGACGTGTGCTTGTACGTCTCGTTGTCGCTCATGTACTCGGGCAGCAGATGGCGGCGATTGGATGTCGCGTAGATCAGCACGTTGTCCGACTGCGCGGCAATCGAGCCGTCGAGCGCGACCTTCAGCGCCTTGTAGCCCGACTCGCCGTCTTCGAACGAGAGGTCGTCGCAGAACACCACGAAGCGCTCCGGCCGTTGCGCAATCAGATCGACGATGTCGCCCAGATCGTGCAAATCGTCCTTATCCACTTCGATCAGGCGCAGGCCGTCTTTCGCGTAGGCGTTCAGGCACGCCTTGATCAGCGACGACTTGCCCGTACCGCGCGCGCCCGTCAGCAGTACGTTATTGGCCGGCTGCTTGTGCACGAACTGACGCGTGTTCTGCTCGATCAACCCTTTCTGGCGATCGATGTTTTGCAGGTCACCGAGCGTGATCGACGAAATGGCGTGCACCGGCTGCAAATAGCCGCGCCCCTGGCGCTTGCGCCAGCGAAAAGCAACCGCGGCCGACCAGTCGATCTCCGGTTCGGCAGGCGGAAGCATCGCTTCGAGGCGGACGAGCACGGCTTCGGCCCGGGTCAGAAACTGTTCGAGTTTGTCCATGGCTGTGAAAAAAGCGGCCAAAGCGCCGCGTAATGAACCTGGTTACGAACGATAGTCGGCGTTGATGCTCACGTAGTCGTGAGACAGGTCGCAAGTCCAGATCGTGGCTTGCGCATCGCCGCGGCCGAGTACGACACGAATGCCGATCTCGCTCTTTTTCATGACGCGCTGGCCGTCTTCCTCACGGTAGGCCGGATTGCGGCCGCCGGAAGTTGCGACCAGCACGGCGTCCAGATACAGATCGATCTTGCCGACGTCGAGATCGTCCACGCCGGCATAGCCGATGGCCGCGAGAATGCGGCCGAGATTCGGGTCCGATGCATAGAAGGCCGTCTTCACGAGCGGCGAGTGGCCGATCGCGTACGCGATCTGGCGGCATTCGCCGACGCTCGAGCCGCCTTCGACTTGCACGGTCATGAATTTGGTCGCGCCTTCGCCGTCGCGCACGATCAGTTGTGCGAGGGTCTGGGCGGCTTCGGTCACCGCGTCGCGCAACGCTGCATAAGCGGGCGAATCGGTGGACGTGATCGCCGGCAGGCTCGATTTGCCCGAGGCGATCAGGATGAAAGAATCGTTGGTCGACGTATCGCCGTCGATCGTGATGCAGTTGAACGAACGGTCCGCCACGTGCTTGACCAGCGCGTCGAGCACGGGCTGCGCGACGGCAGCGTCGAACGCGAGGAAACCGAGCATGGTCGCCATGTTCGGCTTGATCATGCCGGCGCCCTTGCTGATGCCGGTGAGCGTAACCGTATGGCCGTCGATCGTGACCTGGCGCGAGGCGGCTTTCGGCAGCGTGTCCGTGGTCATGATCGCCTGGGCGGCGTCATACCAGTTCGCTTCCTTGCGGTTCGCCAGCGCGGCCGGCAGACCTGCCTTCAGACGATCGACCGGCAGCGGTTCCAGAATCACGCCCGTCGAAAATGGCAGAACTTGCTCCGGCGCGATGTCCGCGAGGCGCGCGAGTTCCGCGCAGGTCTCGCGTGCTGCAACGAGGCCCGATTCGCCGGTGCCCGCGTTCGCATTACCGGTGTTGATCACGAGCGCGCGAATCGGCTTGCCGCCCGCACGCACGCGCTCCAGATTCTCACGGCACACCGTGACCGGCGCGGCGCAAAAGCGGTTCTGCGTGAACACACCGCCTACCGTCGCGCCAACGCCAACGGAAATGACCAGCACGTCCTTGCGGTTCGGTTTGCGGATATTCGCCTCTGCCCAGCCCAGCGTGACGCCGGCGACAGGGTGAAGTTGAGCGGGATCGATCGAGGGGAAATTGACAGCCATGGTCGCGACCTGTCGAAGAAAATGCCGGCAGGCGCCGGCATCGAGGAACGGAAACTGATGGCTCGGGCGCGTTGCCGAACCACCGCGAAATCACCAGCAAAACGCTGTGTAAAACGAAGCGGCGCGCTTAAAGCGCGCCGCTTTCGCCATTATGCAATCCTACCGTGACACTGCTTGTACTTCTTGCCGCTGCCGCACGGGCACGGGTCGTTACGGCCGACCTTCGGCACGTTGTCCGCGCCCACGTCCGACGCGACGGCGTGCGAGGAGCCGTGGCTCATCGCCTCGCCGATCATGGCGGCCGTAGCCGCTTCCGCGGCGGCAGGCGCTGCTGCTGCCGCTTCGGCGAATTCGGCGTGACGGAACTCGACGTTTTCGAGGTGGCTGCCTTGCTCTTCGTACTGCTCGGCGGCCTGTTCCAGCTGTTCCGGCGACTGGATCTGCACGTTCATCACCACGCGGGTGACTTCAAGCTTCACGGCGTCGAGCATCGCGGCGAACAGTTCGAACGCCTCGCGCTTGTATTCCTGCTTCGGATTCTTCTGCGCGTAACCGCGCAGATGGATGCCCTGGCGCAAGTGGTCGAGCGCGGCCAGATGTTCGCGCCAGCTGCGGTCCAGCGTTTGCAGCATGATCGAGCGTTCGAACGCGCTGAACGATTCGCGGCCGACCTGTTCGACCTTCGATTCATACGCTTCGTCCGCAGCGGCTTCGACCGCCTCCAGAATCTCGTCCGCGCTGATCGAGTTCGACTCGTTGATCATTTCCTGAATCGCGAGGTCGAGCTGCCATTCGTTGCGCAGCACTTCCTCCAACTCGGGCACGTCCCACTGCTCTTCAATGCTGCCGGCCGGCACGAACTGGTGAACGATATCGGCGATCACGCCATGACGCATGGCGCCAATGGTTTCGGTGATGTCGTTCGCTTCGAGCAATTCATTGCGCTGCTGATAGATCACCTTGCGCTGATCGTTCGACACATCGTCGTATTCAAGCAATTGCTTGCGAACGTCGAAATTGCGCGCTTCAACCTTGCGCTGCGCCGATTCGATCGAACGCGACACGATGCCCGCCTCGATCGCCTCGCCTTCCGGCATCTTCAGGCGGTCCATGATCGCGCGCACGCGATCGCCCGCGAAAATGCGCAGGAGCGGATCTTCCAGCGACAGATAGAAGCGCGACGAACCCGGGTCGCCCTGACGGCCGGCACGGCCGCGCAACTGGTTGTCGATCCGGCGCGATTCGTGACGTTCGGTGCCGATGATGTGCAGACCGCCCGCGGCCTTCACCTGATCGTGCAGCGCTTGCCATTCGTCGTGCAGCTTCTGGATGCGGCGCTGCTTGTCGTCCTCAGCGAGCGTTTCGTCCTGCTCGATGAACGACGCCTGCTTCTCAGCGTTGCCGCCGAGCACGATGTCGGTACCGCGACCGGCCATGTTGGTGGCAATCGTGACACGCTGCGGACGGCCGGCTTCGGCGACGATCTCGGCTTCACGCGCGTGCTGCTTGGCGTTCAGCACTTCGTGCGGCAAGCCGGCCTGCTTCAGCAGATGCGACAGTAATTCCGAATTTTCGATCGACGTCGTGCCGACCAGGACCGGCTGACCGCGCTCGTGGCAATCGCGGATGTCGCGGATCACCGCGTCATAACGCTCCTTGGCGGTCTTGTAGATCTGATCCTGCTTGTCGATCCGCTTCGGCGGACGGTTGGTCGGGATCACGACCGTTTCGAGACCGTAGATCTCGTTGAATTCGTACGCTTCGGTGTCGGCCGTACCGGTCATGCCGGACAGCTTCGCGTACATACGGAAGTAGTTCTGGAACGTGATCGACGCGAGCGTTTGATTCTCGCTCTGGATCTTGACGTGTTCCTTCGCCTCGACAGCCTGGTGCAAGCCATCCGACCAGCGGCGGCCCGACATCAGACGGCCGGTAAATTCGTCGACGATCACGACTTCGCCATTCTGGACGACGTAGTGCTGATCCTTGAAAAACAGCGTGTGCGCGCGCAATGCGGCGTACACGTGGTGCATCAGCGTGATGTTCTGCGGTGCGTACAGGCTTTCGCCCTCGCCGATCAGGCCCCATTCGGCGAGCAGACGCTCGGCCTTCTCGTGGCCCGATTCCGTCAGGAAGACCTGGCGGCCTTTCTCGTCGAGCGTGTAGTCGCCCGGCTTTTCGACGCCGGTGCCGTCCGCCTTCTCTTCGCCGATCTGGCGTTCGAGCAGCGGCGGCAGCGCGTTCATGCGCACGTAGAGTTCGGTGTGGTCTTCGGCCTGGCCGGAGATGATCAGCGGGGTGCGGGCTTCGTCGATCAGGATCGAGTCGACCTCGTCGACCACCGCGAAATTCAGGGCTCGTTGCACGCGCGCTTCGGTCTCGTAGACCATGTTGTCGCGCAGGTAGTCGAAGCCGAATTCGTTGTTGGTGCCGTATGTGATGTCAGCGGCGTACGCTTCCTGCTTCGCGCCGTGATCCATCTGCGACAGGTTGATGCCGACCGACAGCCCCAGGAAGTTGTACAGGCGCGCCATCCATTCGGCGTCGCGCTGGGCAAGGTAGTCGTTGACGGTGACGACGTGCACGCCGCGGCCGGACAGCGCATTCAGGTACACCGGCAGCGTAGCGACGAGCGTCTTGCCTTCGCCGGTGCGCATTTCGCCGATCTTGCCGTAGTGCAGGACCATGCCGCCGATCAGCTGCACGTCGAAGTGGCGCATTTTCAGCGTCCGCTTGCTGGCCTCGCGACATACCGCGAAGGCCTCCGGCAGCAGCTTGTCGAGCGACTCGCCACTCGCGACGCGCTGGCGGAATTCACCCGTTTTGGCGCGCAGTTGGTCGTCCGTCAATTGCTCGATCTGCGGCTCGAGCGCATTGATCGCCATGACGGTCTTTTGATATTGCTTGACTAGCCGCTGGTTGCGGCTGCCAAAAATCTTCTGTAGAAAACCGGTGGTCATCGGATCGGTGTCTGCGTCGCGGCTTCGGCTGGTTCGCGGCGTGCGGTTCATGCACGTGCGCTCCGGGGTCGGAAGGGCCTCGGCGGCTTAGTCCAAGAGTGAATTCGAATCGGGCATTTTAGCACGCGCCCCCGCCCGCGCCTGTGTCAGCAGTGCGACGGCAGCAAGGCACGGGACGCCCGCTGCGGCGACCTCCGACAGGACACGTTGAGGCGGTTCCGCGTGCATCCCGCGCGGTACAATCGCGGCGTGAGCGTACATCCGGTGCGACACGCCGCCACGACCAAACATGAGCCGTTTTCCGTCCTTTTCAAGGCCGCCGCCCAAGCAGTTCAAAGCGCGCCGCCCGCAGCCCCTCGCCGAAGTGCTGAATCGCACCGACGCGTACGCGGCCCTGCGCGCGGGCGTCGAGCAGATTGCGGCGCTGGAAAAGGATCTGCGCGAGTTGCTGCCCGATTATCTGGCCACGAGCGTGGAGCCGAGCTTCATTAAAGAAGGCGTGCTGGCCCTGTTTGCCGGCCACAATGCGCTGGCGGCGCGCTTGCGGCAGATTGAGCCACGGTTGCTGTCGGATTTGCAGCAGCGCGGCTGGCCGGTCAATGCGCTGCGGATTCGAGTACGGCCGCAACCCCTCAAGGAGCCACCGCCGGTCAAGCAGGCGCGCATGACGCCGGCCGGTGCGGACGCGCTGCAAGCGCTCTCCGAATCGCTCGCGCCCTCGCCGCTGCAGGAAGCGTTGGCGAAAATGGCCGCGCGGCATCGGCGAAATCGTTGAACAAAAAATAAGCGGCCCATCTGGGCCGCTTATTTTTCATCCATTCGCTTCGGACAATTCACCCGAAGCCGCTACGCACATTACGCAAACGCCGTCTGCGTTTCGTACGCAAAGCCGCGCGGCGCCTTCTGCGTGTCTTCGAACGTGACGACTTCGTACGAATCCTCATGCGCCAGCAACTCGCGCAGCAGCGCGTTGTTCAGGCCGTGGCCCGACTTGTACGCCGTGTACGAAGCCAGCAACGGATGGCCGACCACATACAGATCGCCGATTGCGTCGAGCATCTTGTGCTTCACGAATTCGTCGTCGTAACGCAGCCCGTCGTTGTTCAGAATGCGGTATTCGTCCAGCACGATGGCGTTATCCATGCTGCCGCCGCGTGCCAGACCGAGTTCGCGCATCATTTCCACTTCATGCGCAAAGCCGAACGTACGCGCACGGGCAATTTCCCGCACATACGACGTATTGGCGAAATCCACTTCCAGCGCCTGGCCGGTTTTATCCACAGCCGGGTGACGGAAATCGATGGTGAATTTGAGCTTGAAACCGAAGTACGGATCGAGACGCGCGAATTTATCGCCGTCACGAATTTCCACCGGCTTGGTGACCTTGATGAATTTCTTCGCCGCGTTCTGTTCTTCAATACCAGCCGACTGAATCAGAAACACGAACGAACCCGCACTGCCGTCCATGATCGGAATTTCTTCAGCGGTGACGTCGATATAGAGGTTATCGATGCCGAGGCCTGCGCATGCGGACATCAAATGCTCGATGGTCGACACGCGCGCGCCGTCTTTCTGCAATACGGAAGCCAGGCGCGTATCGCCAATCGCCATCGCCGACGCGGGAATATCCACCGGCGTGGGCAAATCCACGCGCGAAAACACGATGCCGGTGTTCGCCGCCGCCGGGCGGAGCGTCAGTTCGACTTTGCGGCCGGAATGCAGGCCGATGCCGACTGTCTTGACGATTGATTTGATAGTGCGCTGCTTCAGCATGGTGATCTTCTATTCGATTGAAAATCCCAATCGGGACTTTTTATTCCATAGCGCGAATTATACTCCAATACCCTAAGAAGCGTCGTTGCACGGAACGTATCAATCTGTTTCGGTGCATTACCTATTGGGCGCCCGTCAGGGAAGCGTGACGGGCCGACGTCCGGAACGGAGGCGTTTCCGGTCGTCGGCCCGCGTAACGGCCTGTCACAAAAGCTTCTTATACGCCGTTGCCCTGATACAACGCGGTAACCGCGCAGTTTCGGGGCGTCGGCATTGAACGCAACCGTAACTAGCTCAACGTCGCGAGGATACTCCTTGCATCGCTCACTTCAAATTTGCCGGCAGCCTCGACGTTCAACGTCTTGACCACGCCGTCGTCGACAACCATCGCGTAGCGCTGGGAACGGATTCCCATGCCGCGCGCCGACAAATCCTGCTCAAGACCGAGCGCCCGCGTGAAAGCCGCACTGCCATCCGCCATCATGCGCACCTTGCCCGAGGCGTGCTGATCGCGTCCCCACGCGCCCATTACGAACGCGTCGTTGACGGACACGCACCAGATCTCGTCGATGCCAAGCGCGCGCAACTGCTCGGCGTGCTCGACGTAACCCGGTACATGTTTGGCCGAACAGGTCGGCGTGAACGCACCCGGCAATCCGAAGATCACCACGCGCTTACCCGCCGTCTGCTCACGCACGTCGAAGCTGTTGGGCCCCAGCGTGCAACCCGCCCGCGCGTCTTCGACGAACTCGAAGAGCGTCGCGTCGGGCAGCTTTTCACCTGTTTGAATCATGCTCAGTCCTTTGCATCGATGCGAAGCACGCTCGCACGTTGTCGTGTCGCAGTGAATTCAGCGTCCGCCCAACAAGGGCCCCGCCCTCCGGCGACAGTTGCCCCATCCGCTTCGCGAATCCGAAGAGGGCACTTGTCCTTGCCGCGAATCAGACGATACGCGGCTTGTTCGCCGTTCACCCGCCACGCTCGTGCATTCATCCGCCAGCGCTGCAC
Source organism: Paraburkholderia sp. BL23I1N1 (assembly GCF_003610295.1). Classification (NCBI taxonomy): domain Bacteria; kingdom Pseudomonadati; phylum Pseudomonadota; class Betaproteobacteria; order Burkholderiales; family Burkholderiaceae; genus Paraburkholderia; species Paraburkholderia sp. BL23I1N1. Next base: position 216,709 of record NZ_RAPV01000001.1, on the reverse strand, counting down.
TGCTTGACAACCCGCAGCGCGGCAACGAAAGCCTGCTCGTGCGCTCAGTCCGCCTGCTTGCGCAGGAATGCCGGAATGTCGTACGTATCGACGCCCTTTTCCTGCAGCGCCTGCACGTGCGAAGCCGCCGTATCGCGCGAGGTGCGCCACACAGCCGGCGTATCCAGCGCGCCGTAATCGGCCGTGCTTGCATGCGAGGACGACGGTGCGTAAGCAGCGTGCTGCATCGCGCCGATCGGCTGATTGTCGGTGCCGGTGCGCAGCAGCGTCATCGGTGCCGATTGCTGCTTCTTCGCCGCACGGCCCAGACCCGTGGCCACGACCGTTACGCGCAGCGCGTCGCCCATTGCATCGTCGTACACCGCGCCGAAGATCACGGTTGCGTCTTCTGCCGCATAGCTCTTGATGGTGTTCATCACTTCGCGCGTTTCCGACAGACGCAGCGAACGGCTCGACGTGATGTTGACCAGCACGCCACGCGCGCCCGACAGATCCACACCTTCCAGCAGCGGGCTGGCCACAGCCTGCTCAGCCGCCAGACGCGCGCGATCGACGCCGGCAACCGTCGCCGTGCCCATCATTGCCTTGCCCTGCTCGCCCATCACCGTCTTCACGTCTTCAAAGTCGACGTTCACCAGACCGTCGACATTGATTATTTCCGCGATGCCGGCAACTGCGTTGTTCAGAACGTCGTCTGCGCACTGGAAGCACTTGTCCATCTCGGCGTCATCGCCCATCACCTCGAACAGCTTGTCGTTCAGAACGACGATCAGCGAGTCGACGTGATCCTCCAGTTGCTGCGAACCAGCTTCTGCCACACGCATGCGCTTGCCGCCTTCGAATTCGAACGGCTTGCTGACTACGCCAACAGTCAAGATACCCATTTCCTTGGCGATCTGCGCGACCACCGGTGCTGCACCCGTGCCCGTGCCGCCACCCATACCGGCGGTGATGAACACCATGTGCGCGCCGCGCAGTGCGTCGGCGATGCGCTCACGTGCTTCTTCCGCTGCGGCGCGGCCCATTTCCGGCTTGGCGCCGGCGCCCAGACCCGTGTTGCCGAGCTGGATCACCGCCGAGGCGCGCGAACGCGACAGAGCCTGCGCGTCCGTGTTCATCACGATGAAGTCGACGCCTTGCACGCCTTTATTGATCATGTGCTGAACGGCATTGCCGCCAGCGCCACCGACTCCGATCACCTTGATGATGGTGCCGTTCGTTTCGGTTTCCAGCATCTGGAATTCCATGTTGCCTCCGTCAAGATAAAAAATTACAGCCACTCGGCCGTTATTCGGCAGGAGATCGGGCAACCTCCTGTCGCGCGCCAGCCGCCGGCACCAGCGCGAGTTTTCGAAACCTGTTCTTAAAAACGAATTCTTTAGAAGTTGCCGAGGAACCAGTCTTTCATTCGCGTGAAGACCTGGCCCATCGACCCCGACTGCACTGCGACCTTGCGGCCGCGCATCCGTTGCGAGCGTCCTTCGACGAGCAGACCCATCGCCGTCGAATAACGCGGGTTCCGCACGACATCGGCGAGACCGCCCGCGTATTCCGGCACGCCTATGCGCACCGGCTTCAGGAAAATGTCCTCGCCGAGTTCGACCATGCCGAGCATCATCGACGCGCCGCCGGTCAGCACCACGCCGGAGCTCAGCAGTTCCTCGTAACCCGACTCGCGCACCACCTGCTGCACGAGCGAAAACAGTTCTTCGACACGCGGCTCGACCACGGCCGCCAGCGCCTGGCGCGACAGCGTGCGCGGCCCGCGCTCGCCGAGACCCGGCACCTCGATCATTTCGTCCGGATCGGCCAAAGCCTGCTTCGCAATGCCGTAGTCGACCTTGATGTCTTCCGCGTCCGGCGTCGGCGTGCGCAAGGCCATCGCGATGTCGCTGGTGATCTGGTCGCCGGCGATCGGAATCACCGCCGTGTGACGAATCGCGCCTTCGCTGAAAATCGCGATATCCGTCGTACCGCCGCCGATGTCGACCAGCACCACGCCGAGTTCCTTTTCGTCTTCCGTCAGCACCGCCAGCGACGAAGCGAGCGGCTGCAGGATCAGATCGTTCACTTCGAGCCCGCAACGGCGCACGCACTTCACGATGTTCTGCGCCGCGCTTACCGCGCCAGTAACGATATGCACCTTCACTTCCAGCCGGATGCCGCTCATGCCGATCGGCTCGCGCACATCCTCCTGACCGTCGATGATGAATTCCTGCGTCAGGATGTGCAGCACCTGCTGATCGGTCGGGATGTTGATCGCCTTCGCCGTCTCGATCACGCGCGCGACGTCCGTCTGCGTGACTTCCTTTTCCTTGATCGCCACCATGCCGCTCGAATTGAAGCTGCGGATATGGCTGCCGGCGATCCCGGTGAATACGTTCGTGATCTTGCAGTCGGCCATCAACTCGGCCTCTTCGAGCGCGCGCTGAATGGACTGCACGGTGGCTTCGATATTCACCACCACGCCCTTCTTGAGCCCCTTCGATTCGCTCTGGCCGAGGCCGATCACCTCGTAGTGACCCTCGCCCTTCAACTCGGCGACGATAGCCACTACCTTCGACGTCCCGATGTCGAGGGCGACCAGCAGATCTTTATAGTCTTTACTCATAGCGTGCTCATTGCGTGTGATGTCCGTTTACTTCTTGCCCTTGTCGGGTTCGCTGATAAAGCGCATGCCAGCGGCACGAATCGCGAAACCGTTCGGATAGCGCAAGTCCGCATGCTCGATATCCTTTCCCCAACGTTGCGTCACCGCGTTCCACGCCGCGGTCAGGCGCCTGCTGCGATCAAGCAGCGTGTCCTGATTCCGTTCGCGCCCCAGTTCCACCTGCATGCCGTTCGACAGCTTCACCGTCCACGCGTAACGCGGCGACAGCGTGACTTCTTCGGGCGTTGCGCCTAACGGCGCAAACCACTTCTTGAAGTCGCCATAACGCGCGACGACTTCTTTGGCCGTTCCGTCCGGGCCGTCGAACGCGGGTAGCTCTTCTTCGAGCTCACCCTGGTTCGCGGTGAACAGATCGCCGTCCACGCTCACCAACTGATCGCTGCCCCACGTTCCAAGCGGTTTGTACTCTTCAAGCGTGACAGCCAATGCATTCGGCCAGACCCGCCGCACGCTCGCATGACGCACCCACGGCATCTGCTCGAACGCCTGCCGTGCGACATCGAGATCCACCGTAAAAAAGTTGCCCTTCAACCGCCCTACTACCCCGGCGCGCACCGTCGGCGAATTGATGTGCTCGGTATCGCCGTCGATCTGGATTTCGCGCAACGCGAAATTCGGGCGCTGAATCAGCCAGTAACCGCCAGCCGCCAGCAGCACGAGCACCAGCAACGCATGCAATGCGTTGGCGGCGAGATTGAGCTGGCGAACGTTGTTCCACATGGTGTTGCTTTCGGGTTGCCCCGGTTAGTCCTTTGTTAGTCCTTGAGCGTCAGCGCCAACACGCCGACAACCAGTTCCTGATAGCTGATGCCCACCGCGCGCGCCGCTTTCGGCGGCAACGAGTGATCGGTCATGCCAGGCGCCGTGTTCACTTCCAGGAAGTACGGATTGCCGTCGGCGTCGAGCATGAAATCGGCGCGGCCCCAATCGGTACAGCCGAGTACGTCGAATGCGCGGCGCGCCAGCACTTTCAGGCGTGATTCTTCGTCAGCGGCCAGACCACACGGAATCAGATACTGCGTGTCGTTGGCAATGTACTTCGCGTGGTAGTCGTAGAACTCGCCGGCCGGCACGATGCGGATCACCGGCAGATCCAGATCGCCCGCGATGCATGCCGTGTATTCACCGCCGCCTTCAATGCTCTTTTCCACCACGACGATCTTGTCGTACTTGATCGCTTCGAGCAGCGCGGCCGGCAATGCGTCGGCGCTTTTCACCTTGATCACCGCGACGCTCGAGCCTTCGCTGGCCGGCTTCACGAACAGCGGCAAGCCGAGCTTCGCGACGATGTCTTTCGCACGCGCTTCGTAATCGTCGCCGCGCAGCACGGCCTCGAACGGCGGCGTCGGAATGCCGAGTTGCTGCCACACGAGCTTGGTACGGAACTTGTCCAGACCGAGCGCCGAACCGAGCACGCCGCTACCGGTGTAACGGATGCCGTAAAAATCCAGCGCGCCCTGAATCTGGCCGTTCTCGCCATAGCCGCCATGCAGCGCGTTGAACGCGCGCACGAAGCCTTCGTCCTTCAACGCGGCAAGCGGACGCTCGGCCGGATCGAACGGATGCGCGTCGATACCGGCGTCGCGTAGACCTTGCAGCACGAGGCGGCCGGAATTGAGCGACACCTCGCGCTCGGCAGAGTCCCCACCGAGCAGCACTGCCACTTTGCCGAATTGTTTAGCGAGCTCGTCCGCTTTAATGCTGCTCATTTCACTCACACCTTCGTTTCTTGCGCCAGGCGACCCGGCACACCGCCGATCGAACCCGCGCCCATCGTGATCACCACATCGCCGTCGCGCACTACTGTTGAGAGCGCGTCCGGCACTTCATCCACCGTATCGACAAATACCGGCTCGACCTTGCCCGCCACGCGCAGCGCACGCGCGAGCGCGCGGCCATCCGCGGCGACGATCGGCGCTTCACCGGCCGAATAGACCTCGGTCAGCACCAAGGCGTCGACGGTCGACAACACTTTCACAAAATCTTCGAAGCAATCGCGCGTGCGCGTGAAGCGGTGCGGCTGGAATGCGAGCACCAGGCGCCGCCCAGGAAACGCGCCGCGCGCCGCCGCCACCGTTGCCGCCATTTCGACCGGGTGATGGCCGTAGTCGTCGACCAGCGTGTACGCGCCGGCCGCTTTACCTTCCGACACGACCGGCACTTCGCCGTAGCGCTGGAAGCGCCGGCCCACGCCGTTGAAATCCGCCAGCGCTCGCTGGATATCGGCATCTTTCACTTCAAGTTCAGTCGCAATTGCGATTGCAGCCAACGCGTTCTGCACGTTGTGCTCGCCAGGCAGGTTCAAAACGATGTCGATCGGCGCCGCGTCTTCACGCATTGCCGTGAAATGCATCTTGCCGCCGCGCGCTTCGACGTTGACCGCGCGCACCTGTGCGTCCGGCGCGAAACCGTAACGGATGATCGGCTTCGACACGAACGGCAGGATCTCCTTCACGTTCGGATCGTCGACGCACAGCACCGCGATTCCATAGAACGGCAGACGATGCGTGAATTCGATAAACGCCTGCTTGAGCCGCGCGAAGTCGTGCCCGTAGGTGTCCATGTGATCGGCGTCGATGTTCGTGATGACTTCGATCACCGGGAACAGATTCAGGAACGACGCATCCGACTCGTCCGCTTCGGCGACGATGAAGTCGCCCGTACCCAGACGCGCATTTGCGCCGGCGCTGATCAGTCGGCCGCCGATCACGAACGTCGGATCGAGCCCGCCCGCGGCCAGCACGCTCGCTACCAGCGAGGTGGTGGTGGTCTTGCCGTGCGTACCGGCAATCGCGATGCCCTGCTTCAGGCGCATCAGTTCCGCGAGCATCACGGCGCGCGGCACGATCGGAATGCGGCGATGACGCGCGGCCAGCACTTCCGGATTGTCGCTGCGCACCGCCGTGGAAACGACCACGGCGTTCGCGCCTTCGATGTTCTCCGCCGCGTGACCAATCGCGATCCGCGCGCCGAGTGCGGCAAGCCGATCAGTCACGGCGTTGCTCGTCAGGTCCGAGCCGCTCACCTGATAGCCGAGGTTGACCAGCACCTCCGCGATGCCGCTCATGCCGACACCGCCGATGCCGACAAAGTGAATATGTTTGACGATGTGTTTCATTGCTTTCCTTCTGGGCTCGCGCCCGAAATCGAACCCGCCACAGTCGCGCAAATCTTTGCGACCTGTTCCGTGGCGTCGGGTTTCGCGAGCGAGCGCGAACGCTCCGCCATCTCCGCGAGGGTTGCTCGCGTCTGGCTGCGCAACCAGTCGGCGAGCATTTCCGCCGACAGATCGCGTTGCTGCACGACCAGCGCCGCGCCGTTATCGGCGAGGAACGCTGCATTAGTGGTTTGGTGATCGTCTACTGCAAACGGAAACGGCACGAAGAACGCCGCCACCCCTACTGCGGCTATCTCCGATACCGTCATCGCGCCCGAACGGCAGATCACCAGATCCGCGTTCGCGTACGCACTCGTCATGTCGTCGATGAACGGCACGAGCTCGACATCGGCGCCCGCTTGCAAGCCGGCCACCGCGTAGTTCTCGCGCAGCGCTTCAATATGCTTCGCGCCCGCCTGATGCACGATGCGCGGACGTTCATTCGGCGCCAGCAGCGCAACCGCGCGCGGCACCACTTCATTCAATGCGGCGGCGCCCAGACTGCCGCCCACCACCAGCACATTCAGCGGACCGCTGCGCGCTGCGTAGCGTGCTTTGGGTGCAATTGCGCGCGCAAGTTCCGCACGAATCGGGTTTCCGGTCCATTCGCCGTGCGGCAGCGCATTCGGGAATGCGACCAGCACGCGCCTGGCGACTTTCGCGAGCACCTTGTTGGCGAGACCCGCGATCGAATTCTGTTCATGCAGCACCAGCGGACGGCCGCTCAACGCAGTCATCAAACCCGCTGGAAACGTGATGTAACCGCCCATGCCGAGCACGACGTCCGGCTTCACGCGACGCAATACGCTCAGACTTTGCGAGCAGGCACGCAGCAGATTCAGCGGCAGCATCAGCTTGGTCTTCAGGCCCTTGCCGCGCAGTCCGCCGAAGCGCACGTATTCCATCGGGATGCCGTGTTTCGGCACCAGCGTGGCTTCCATACCCGCGGGATTTCCGAGCCATACGACCTTCCAGCCCCACGCCTGCATCAGGTGCGCGACCGCAAGCCCCGGGAACACGTGTCCCCCGGTGCCACCGGCCATCACCATCAGCGTGCGTTGCGGGAGAGCCGTCATACTTTGCCTCCACGCATCAACACCCGGTTCTCATAATCGACACGCATCAACACGGCCACCGCCACGCAGTTCAGCACGATGCCCGAGCCGCCGTAGCTAACGAGCGGCAACGTCAGACCTTTGGTTGGCAGCAGACCGAGGTTCACACCCATATTGATAAAGGTCTGCGCGCCGAACCAGATGCCGATGCCCTTCGCGACCAGCCCGGCAAACGTGCGGTCGAGCGCGAGCGCCTGACGGCCGATCTCAAACGAGCGGCGCACGATCCAGTAAAACATCAGGATCACGACGAGCACGCCGACAAAACCGAGTTCTTCGCCGATCACCGCGAGGATGAAGTCGGTATGTGCTTCCGGCAGATAGTTGAGCTTCTCGACGCTGCCGCCCAAACCCACGCCAAACCACTCGCCGCGTCCGAAAGCGATCAGCGAGTGCGTCAATTGATACGCCTTACCCTGCGCATAACGGTCGTCCCACGGATCGAGGTAAGCAAAGATCCGCTCACGACGCCACGGTGACGCCCACACCAGCAAGCTGAACGTGCCGACTGCGGTGGCCACCAGACCGCCGAACAGCTTGCCGTTCACGCCGCCGAGGAACAGCACGCCCATCGCGATCGCTGCGATCACCATGAACGCGCCCATGTCCGGCTCGAGCAGCAGCAACGCGCCGACGAGACCCACCGCCACCGCCATGGGCAGAAAGCCCTTGGCGAAGCTGTGCATGTATTCCTGCTTGCGCACCGTGTAGTTCGCCGCGTAGATCGTCACGGCCAGCTTCATGATTTCCGACGGCTGCATGTTCGTGATGCCGAGCGGAATCCAGCGACGAGCACCGTTCACGCCCTTACCGATGTGCGGAATCAACACGATCACCAGCGCGGCCAGCGAAATCAGGAAGAGCTTTGGCGCGTACTTATCCCACGTCGAGATCGGAATACGGAACGACACGACGCCGATCACCGAGCCCATCACAACAAAAATGATCTGGCGCACGAGGAATGCGTAGTCGCGGTACGACGCGTACTTCGGCGAATCGGGCATCGCAATCGACGCCGAATACACCATCACGACGCCGAGACCGAGTAAGGCGACGACCACCCACAGCAGCGAGTGATCGTAATCGAGCATCCGGGAGCGCAGCGGACGCACGCCGTTCACGGCGCTCGCGAGACCGCTTCCGCCGGTGCGTCCCGAAGTGCGACCCGTGCTGCCTGTATCGCCATTGCCGGCACGGGAGCCGGCAAGGCGCGAACCGAATCGTTCCGACCAGCTCATATCATCGTCCCCCGTTCGGCCGCGATGTCTTCCACCGTGCTGCGGAATACCGCCGCGCGATGGGCGTAACCCTTGAACATGTCAAAGCTCGCGCAAGCCGGCGACAGCAGCACGGCGTCGCCCGGTTGCGCCAATGCGGTGGCGGCCCGCGTCGCTTCTTCGAGCGTCGCATGGTCGGTCATCGCGATGCCGGTATCTTCCAGCGCGGCGCGAATCTGCGGTGCGTCGCGGCCGATCAGCATCACGGCACGGCACCACCGCATCACCGGCGCGGCGAGCGGTTCAAAATCCTGGCCCTTGCCGTCGCCGCCGGCGATCAGCACCGCGCGTTGCGCGAGACCGTCGAGCGCGGCAACCGTCGCGCCGACGTTGGTGCCCTTGCTGTCGTCGACGTAATCGATGCCTTCGATCGACGCGATCAATTCCACGCGATGCGGCTCGCCATGGTATTCGCGCAGGCCGTGCAGGAGCGGCGCACCAGGCAGAGCGATCGCGCGCGCCAGTGCGTACGCCGCCAATGCATTTGCGGCGTTGTGCAGGCCGCGAATGCGCAGCGCGTCCGCGGGCATCAGGCGTTTGAGCGCGATGTGCTTCGGTGCCGCCACTTCGTTCTTGCGACGGCGTGTCGGCGCGGGTTCATCGCTGGGGTCTCGATCGTGCGCTTCGACCAGCCAGATCATGCCGTTGTCGCGCAACAGACCATAGTCGCCGTCGTTCTTCGGTTCGGTGACGCCGAAGGTGATCACCGCTGCGTCAGCGTCCGCCAAAGGCGCCAGCGCCATCACGCGCGAGTCGTCGCGATTCAGCACGCGCACGGTTTGTGGCCCGAAAATGCGCCCCTTCGCGGCGGCGTACGCATCGAGGCCGCCGTGCCAATCCAGATGATCCTGCGTGATGTTCAGCACGACGGCTGCATCCGGGGAAAACGTGTGTGCGGTTTCCAGCTGAAAGCTCGACAGTTCGAGCACCCACACATCGGGCAACGCGGTGTGGTCGATCGCTTCGCTGAGCTTGTCCAGCGCGGCCGGGCTGATGTTGCCCGCCACCGCGACCTTCTTGCCCGCGCGTTCGCACAGCAGGCCGGTGAGGCTCGTCGTCGTGGTCTTGCCGTTGGTGCCGGTGATCGCGATCACCTTCGGCGCGTAACCGCTTTCTCCGAGCGTCTTCAACGCTTGCGCGAAGAATTCGAGCTCACCCCAGACGGGGATGGCCCGCTCACTCGCCGCAGAGATCAGCGGCAGCAAGTCGGCGGCGAGCGGCGACAAACCCGGGCTGATCGCCACGAGTTCGACGCCTTCAAGCAACGAGAGCGAGAACGGGCCGCCGACAAACTCGGCATCGACGCCGTGCGCTTCCATTGCGGACAGGTTCGGCGGGACCTCGCGCGTATCGGCCACACGCAGCCGACAGCCGTGCCGCGCGCACCAGCGCGCCATCGCGAGACCGGATTCACCCAGTCCCAGCACGAGCACCATCGGCTTTTGCCGATCCCGAAACTTCTCGCCAAACATCGCCTGCTTCCCCTAAAACCGACTTAACGCAACTTGAGCGTGGACAAACCGAACAGACACAACATCAGCGTGATGATCCAGAAACGCACGACCACCTGCGTTTCCTTCCAGCCCGACAATTCGAAATGGTGATGCAGCGGCGCCATCTTGAAGAGACGCCGCCCTTCCCCGAAGCGACGCTTGGTGAACTTGAACCACGTGACCTGCAACATCACGGAAAGCGTCTCTGCGACGAAAATGCCACCCATGATGAAGAGCACGATTTCCTGGCGCACGATCACCGCGACCGTGCCGAGCGCGCCGCCCAGTGCCAGTGCGCCGACGTCGCCCATGAACATCTGCGCCGGGTGCGTGTTGAACCAGAGGAACGCGAGCCCTGCGCCGCCCATCGCCGAACAGAAGATCAGCAATTCGCCTGCCCCGGCGATATGCGGAAACAGCAGGTACTTCGAATAGACCGAGCTACCCATCACATAAGCGAACACGCCGAGCGAAGCGCCGACCAGCACGACCGGCATGATCACGAGGCCGTCGAGACCGTCGGTGAGATTCACCGCGTTGCTCGCGCCGACGATCACCAGATACGTCAGCACGATGAAGCCCCACACGCCGAGCGGATAGCTGATCGATTTAACGAACGGCAGCATCAGGTCGGCACGTGCCGGCAAGCCCATCGACAAACCACTACGCACCCACGCCATGAACAGATCGAACACGCGCACGTTGCTCGCTTCGGACACGCTGAAGGCGAGATACACCGCCGCGAACAGGCCGATCACCGACTGCCAGAAATACTTTTCACGCGACGACATGCCGCGCGGGTCTTTGTAGACCACCTTGCGGTAATCGTCGACCCAGCCGATCACGCCGAAACCGAACGTCACCAGCATCACGATCCAGATGAAACGATTGGTCAGATCGGCCCACAGCAGCGTTGCCACGGCGATACCGAGCAGGATCAGCACGCCGCCCATAGTCGGCGTACCGGATTTCACGAGGTGCGATTGCGGACCGTCTTTACGAACGGCCTGGCCGACCTTCATCGCGGTCAGCTTGCGGATCACCGCCGGGCCGCAGACGAGCCCGATCAGCAGCGCGGTGATGGTGGCCATCACCGCACGGAAAGTCAGATAACTGAACACGCGCAAGAAGCTTGCGTCATTCTGCAGCCATTGCGCCAGCGCCAGTAGCATGCTTCGGTCCTTCTAGATCAATGTGCAGCGGGCGTACTGCCCGCTGCGTTGGGTTGTGGACTCGTTACGGCGTCCACCACGCGCTCCATTTGCATGAAGCGCGAGCCTTTCACGAGAAGCGTTGCAGCAGCGCCGAAACCCGCCTGCTGCAATTGCGCGACCAGCGTGCCGACATCGGCAACGTGATGCGCGCTCGCACCGTACGCGGTGCAGGCGTCGCGCGAGGCGTCGCCCATGGCGTACAGCGCGTCGATACCGCGTTCCTTTGCGTAAGCACCGATCTCGCGGTGAAACGCCGGGCCGTTGTCGCCGACTTCGCCCATGTCGCCCATCACCAGCACGCGCGGTGATTCGCGCGACGCGAGCACGTCGATCGCCGCACGCATTGAATCGGGATTCGCGTTGTACGTGTCGTCGATCACGGTTGCGCCGGCGAGTGTGCCGAGCGCGGCTCGCTTCACCTGCAAACGGCCTTTCACGGCGCCGAATGATTCGAGGCCGCGCTTGATCGCGTCGAGCGACACGCCTGCGGCGAGCGCGGCCGACGTCGCGGCCAACGCGTTGTGCGCGTTGTGGTTGCCGAGCACTTGCAGCGCGACGTCGATATGGCCTTCAGGCGTGTCGATGCTCAGAACGTTGCCTTCGAACGAGCCCGTGACGGCGGCTTCGGTCACGCGCTCAGCGGAGTTCAAAGCGAAGTCGACGATGCGGTTGCCCGTTGCCGCGACGCGCCAGATGCTCGCGTAGGCGTCGTCGGCGGGGAATACGGCGACGCCTTGCGGCGTCAATGCGTGAATCACGCTGGCATGTTCGAGCGCGACGGCTTCGACGGTCGCCATGAATTCCTGATGCTCGCGCTGCGCGTTGTTCACCACTGCCACCGTCTGCTCGGCGATCTTCGCGAGCAGCGAGGTTTCGCCCGGATGGTTCATGCCGAGTTCGACCACCGCCAGTTGATGCGCGGCGTGCAGACGGAACAGCGTGAGCGGCAGGCCGATATCGTTGTTGAAGTTACCGGCCGTCGCGAGGCGTGCGTCCGCACCGACCGCTGCGGCGAAGATCGACGCGATCATTTCCTTGACCGTCGTCTTGCCATTGCTGCCCGTCACGGCGACGAGCGGCATGCTGAATTTGCGCCGCCAGCCGCGTGCGAGTGCACCGAGCGCGACACGCGTATCGGCCACGCGCAGCGCGGGCACATGCCAGTCGCTTGGCGTGCGCGTCAACAGGACGGCCGTCACGTTGCGCGACGCGACTTCCGGCAGGAAATCGTGCGCGTCGAAACGCTCACCCTTGATCGCGACGAACAGATCGCCCGGACCCGCGCTACGGCTATCGGTCGACACGCGTTCGAACGTGACGCTATCGTCACCGAGCACGGTTGCGCCGGGGATCAGCGCGGCGGCTTCGCGCAACGAAAACATGACGGTACGCCGCCCGGTCATTCGCCACCTCCGCGTGTGTGCGTCGCCCGCGCCGCGAGCGCAAGGCGAGCGTGATCCTGATCGGAGAAAGCGCGTTTCTTGCCCATGATTTCCTGTGTTGCTTCGTGCCCCTTACCGGCCAGCACGATGACGTCTTCGCGCGCGGCGCCGCGGATCGCCTGCAGGATGGCGCTTGCGCGATCCTCAATGCGACGGACCTTCGACGCGTCTTTCATACCTGCGACGATCTGCTCGATGATCGATTGCGGATCTTCGCTGCGTGGGTTGTCGCTGGTCACGACGACGCTATCGGCGATCTTTTCGGCAATCGCGCCCATCAGCGGACGCTTGGTGGCGTCACGGTCGCCGCCGCAGCCGAACATGCAGATCAGTTCACCGCCGCGTGCGGTCGCCATCGGGCGCAGTGCTTCGAGGGTCTTTTCCAGCGCGTCCGGCGTGTGTGCGTAATCGATCACGACGAGCGGTTCGTCGTTCTGCAAGCGCCCGCCGAGACGCTGCATGCGTCCATTGACCGGCTGGAGCTTCGCCAACTCGACAAGCGCGGCGTCAAACGGCACCTCGGCGGCGAGCAATGCGCCGAGTACGCCGAGCAGATTGCTGACGTTGAATGCGCCGAGCGTTTGCACTTCGACTTCAGCATTGCCCCAGTCTGATGTGGTCAGATGGAACGCTGTGCCGGTCGCGGTTGCGCGCACATTCGAGGCGAGCAGCAACACGTCTGCTTGCGGCGCGTCTTTGAGCGCATCGTCGAGACCATAGGCGATCGTGCGAGCATGTCCCTTCGTGCTCGCGAGCAGACGGCGACCGGCGGCATCGTCGCGATTGATCACCGCCGCGCGCAGTTCCGGCCAGGCGAACAGACGCGCCTTGGCGGCTTCATAGGCTTCGAACGTGCCGTGATAGTCGAGGTGGTCTTGCGTGAGATTCGTGAACACGGCGATGTCGAACGCCGTGCCGTTCACGCGGCCTTGATGCAATGCGTGCGACGAGACTTCCATCGCCACCGCCCGAGCGCCGGCGTCGCGCAACTGCGCGAGACTGCGTTGCAGTTGCGGTGCGTCGGGCGTCGTGAACCCGGTGTGTACGAGTTGACCCGGCAGACCTGTGCCGAGCGTACCGATAATCGCGCAACGTTTGCCGAGCGCGGTCAGCGCCGCGGAAATCCATTGGCTGCACGAAGTCTTGCCATTAGTCCCGGTGACGCCGAGCGCCAGCATGCCGTCGCTCGGATCGTTATACCAGGCGCTCGCAATCGAACCCGCGAGTTCGTTCAATGCCGGCACGGCCAGCGTCATGGAGGGATCGATTGCGCCGCTAAAGCCTTCGGGCTGAACCAGCACGGCTGCCGCGCCACGCTCGATCGCGCCGTCGATGAACGGGCGGTTGTCCGCACCGTCGACCGCATAGGCGAAAAACGCGTCGCCCGCCGCGAGCGATCGCGTGTCAGCATGCAGATGCGCGCCTGGCTGCACGCGAGCGTGCAGCCAGTTAAGCGCGTCGGCGATTTGCCGGTGCGCTGGATGCTTCTTACGCAGCGCGCTCATCGCACAACTCCGGGATGGCTTTTGGCATTGGCGGAGATCGTCATCTTCTTCGCGCCAGTGCTGGTGGAGAGTTTCTTGACCGTCGCGGGCGAAGGCGGTGCGCTCGGTGCGGCAGGCGCAGAATCGTCCGACACGACCATCTGCTTGACCGGCATATCTGGCGGCACATTCAGCGAACGCAGCGTATCGCCGACGATCGCCGAGAACACCGGACCCGACACCTGACCGCCGAAGTGGCTACCCGCCGTCGGTTCGTCGACCGACACGGCGACCACGATGCGCGGATTCGGCATGGGCGCCATACCAACGAACGACGCGCGGTACTTCGAATGGTCGTAGCCGTGGGCGCCGTGCTTGTAGGCGGTACCGCTCTTGCCGCCGACGCGATAGCCCGGCACGGCCGCGTCCGGCGACGTGCCGCCCGGCGCCGTGACGGTCTCGAGCATCGCACGCACTTCGCGAGCGGTGGTGGGTGCGAAAATTTGCGGCCCCGTGGCCGGCTGATCGCCTGGCGTGCGGAAAATCGACACCGGCATGATCTCGCCGTCATGCGCGATCGCGGTGTAGGCACGGCCCAACTGGAACAGCGACACCGACAAGCCGTAGCCGTATGACATGGTCGCCTGCTCGATGCGGCGCCAGCTCTTCCACGGACGCAGACGGCCCGCCGCCGCGCCCGGGAAGCCGACCTTCGGCGCCTGGCCGAGACCGATGCTGGTATACATGTTCCACATCTCTTCGGGCTTGAGCTGCATGGCGATCTTCGTCGCGCCGATGTTGCTCGACTTCTGGATCACGCCGCCCACCGTCAGCACGCCGAACGCGCTGTCGTCGGTAATCGGCGCACCGTCGAGCACAAAGCGGCCCGGCCCCGTATCTACCAGTGTAGTCGGCGTCACGCGGTGCAGATCGAGTGCGAGCGACACCGTGAATGGCTTCATGATCGAGCCCGGCTCGAAGGTGTCCGTGAGAATACGGTTACGCAACTGGTCGCCCGTGAGGTGCGAACGGTCGTTCGGGTTGTACGTCGGGTAGTTAACTAGCGCCAGCACTTCGCCGGTCCGCACGTCGATCACCATCGCCGCGCCAGCCTTCGCCTTGAACTTCTCGACGGCCGCTTTCAGGTTCGTATAAGCGATGTACTGGATCTTGCTGTCGATCGAGAGATCGACGTCCTGGCCGTTATGCGGCACGACCTGCTCGTCCACGTCCTCGATGATGTGGCCCATGCGGTCTTTAATGACGCGGCGGCTGCCCGACATGCCCGCGAGCAGCTTCTGGTCGCCGAGTTCGACGCCTTCCTGGCCTTCGTCTTCCACATTGGTAAAGCCGATCAGGTGAGCCGTGATCTCGCCTTCCGGATAGAAGCGCTTGTATTCGTCGCGCGCGTAAATGCCGGGAATGTCCAGCGCGGTGACTTTCGCGGCGACGTCGACCGGCACCTGGCGCTTCACGTAGACAAAGTTTTTGTCCTCCGACAGCTTGGCGCGCAACTCCTTGTTCGTCATGCCGAGCAGCTTGCCAAGCGCGGTCAGCTTGTCAGCGCCCAGGTCGTCCGGCACCGATTCAGGAATCGCCCAAATGGCGCGCACCGGCAGACTCGTGGCCAGCACGAGGCCGTTGCGGTCGAGAATCTTGCCACGCGTGGCCGGTAATTCGAGCCGGCGCTGATAGCGGATCTCACCCTGCTTCTGATAAAAGGCGTTGCCCGGCCCCTGAATCCAGAAGGCGCGCGCGGTCAGCGCGACAAACGCCATGAACAACATGAACACGACGAGTTTCGAGCGCCACATGGGCAGGCGCACCGACAGAATCGGGTTTGCCGAGAAGGCGACGCTCTTGCGCGTGGACGATTTTTTCATCGCACGCCTCCGCGACGGGTCGCAGCCGGCGCCGAGGCCGGCCCGGAAGTCGGAATCGGCGCGTCTTCAGCCTTGGCGGCACCCGGGTCGAGCGTCAGGTACTGGGTGCGCCCGGTCGTGACCGATTGCATTTTCAGAGAATCAGTGGCGAGTTGCTCGATGCGCGACGTCTTCGACAACGCGCTCTGCTGATATTGAAGCTGTGAATAATCCTGCTGCAGCTGACGCTCCTGCGATTGCGCGCGCTGCAACTGGATAAAAATCTGACGCTGCTGATTGGTTGCGTTGACGACAGACAAGGCGCAGCCCATCACGATCATCAGCAGGAAGATATTGAGGCGATTCATGGTGCGATCCGCTCCGCCACACGCATCACGGCAGAACGGGCGCGCGGGTTCGCGGCGACTTCAGCGTCGCTTGCGAACACGCGGCCGATGATTTTGAGCGGAGGGCTCGGCAGATCGACTGCACGGATCGGCAGACGGCGGTCCACCGCAGGCGTACTGGCGTGCGCCTGCATGAATCGCTTGACGATCCGGTCCTCGAGCGAATGAAAGCTGATGACCACCAGCCGCCCCCCTTGCTCCAACAGCGACAACGCTGCTTCTAAAACGACTTGCAGCTCCGCAAGCTCTTGATTGATGTGAATCCGTATAGCCTGAAAGGTGCGGGTTGCCGGATCCTTGCCCTTCTCACGGGTTTTGACGACGTTAGCCACGATTTGGGCAAGCTCGCCCGTGCTGACGAGAGGCCCAAGACGGTCGGACTCTGCCCGGCGAGCAACAAGCGCCTTTGCAATCTGAAAAGCAAACCGTTCTTCCCCATAATCTCGTATCACCTCCGTCAGTTCCTGCACCGTGGCCCGCGCCAACCAGTCAGCCGCGGACTCGCCGCGCGTCGGGTCCATCCGCATGTCGAGCGGGCCGTCGGCGCGGAAGCTGAAGCCCCGCTCCGGATCGTCGACTTGCGGCGACGACACGCCCAGATCCAGCAAAACACCCGACACCCGCCCGACTCCGCGCTCGGCAATCGCGTCACGCAGTGAAGCAAAACTTTCGTGCACGATGCCAAAGCGCGGATCGGCGATTTGCTGCGCCGTGGCGATGGCGAGCGGGTCTTTGTCAAACGCAATCAGGCGCCCCGACTCACCCAGTTTCTCCAGCACCAACCGGCTATGACCGCCGCGCCCGAACGTACCGTCCACGTACACGCCGTCCGCGCGTGTGACCAACGCCTCGACCGCTTCTTCCAGCAGCACCGTGCGATGCTGCAATTCGTTTCCCATCGCAGGTGCCATATATGTAGTCCGCGATCAGAACGTGAAATTCTTTAACGCTTCGGGCATGCCCTCGGCGATCGCTGCCTGTTCCTTTGCTGCGTAAGTTTGTGCGTCCCACAACTCGAAGTGGCGCCCCATGCCAAGCAAGGTCACTTCTTTTTCCAACCCGCCGGCCGTGCGCAATTCCGGCGACACGAGCACGCGACCCGCGCCGTCCATATCGACGTCCATGGCATTGCCGAGAAAAATGCGCTTCCACCAGGCGGCGTTCATCGGCAGCTTGTCGACCTTGTCGCGAAAGATCTCCCACTCCGGGCGAGGAAAGAGCAACAGGCAGCCGTCCGGGTGCTTGGTGATCGTCACCCGGCCCTCTGCCTGTGTTTGCAGCGCATCCCGATAACGAGAGGGAATCGACATCCGCCCTTTCGCATCGAGCGTCAGCGCCGACGCCCCTTGGAACACTTCGTTCTCCCCATACGGCGTTTTTGCGCCGGCTGTCCGATTCGTGAAAATCTACCCGAAACCACCCGTGAGATCACACAAAAATACACTTTCTCACACTGTCTCCCACTTTAGAGGAACGCTAAACAGGGGTCAAGGGAGATAGACGCTTTTCGAGCGAATTTTGTTTGTTAGAACAAGGACTTAGCGCGACTCTTTCACGTCAGACATAAAACGGAAAAACCGTTATAAATGAATGAGCTAGTGAAACTTGTGAAGGTGATACGTGAAAAGTACGAGGGAAAGGCGTGGAATGTAAGAGATCGTGAAGCGTGATCGGGGATGTTTGCTGGTGTTCCGGGTACGTCAGGCGGACGGCGCGCGAGGCGCCGTCCCACTTTCAGGCCGTGTGTGAGCGGAGGTCCCGAACTTATATGTAATAGGCGGTGCGTGTCATGACTTTCGATACTGCCCGCATCAGCGCGCGCGCAGGAAACGGCAACTCGACGCCGCCTGCGTCCATAGCGGATTTACCGTGCTCCGCCTCGTCCACGCGCATCTGTTCGACGATCGCCCGCGATTCACGGTCGGCTACGGGCAATTGATCAAGATGACTATCCAGATGCTGTTCGACCTGGCGTTCGGTTTCGGCCATGAAGCCGAGACTCACGCGATCACCCAGGCGGCCTGCCGCGAGGCCGATTGCCAACGCGCCTGTATACCAGAGCGGGTTCAACAGGCTTGGACGCGAATCGAGCGCCGTAAGGCGCTTGGCGATCCACGCCAGATGATCCTCTTCTTCGATGGCAGCGTGATTAAACACGGCCCGCAAAGACGGTGACCGGGTAGCGAGTTTCTGAGCCTGGTAAAGCGCCTGGGCGCACACCTCACCGACGTGGTTCACACGCATCAAACCGGCCGCATGCGCGCGTTCCGCCGGTGAGAGTTCGACGGACTCCGCCGCCGATTCTTGCGGAACCGGTAACGGACGACTCATCCGCGACACCCCGGTCATTGAGCGTAAACCCCTATCAAACTCGCTAATCAACTCGTCCAGAAACATTCGGCACTCCCGATTCGACAACCGTCCCGCCGCGCTGACGAGTCCGCGCGATAAGGCTTTGCTGGGCAAAACCGGCTTCGCGAAGACCTTGAATTCAAACGATTCCGACGGCCAATTCCTGATTTTAGACCATGTTGCGTAAACGAAACAGGACCCGTCCTGGCCGTCTCCTTTTGCTTTGTGCCATGTATGCCTTTTGTTACATTACGTGCAACTTCTCGCGAAGTTGGACAAGCAAGGCCTCAACGCTAGATAAATATTCGCCTTGTACAAAAGATTCGTAATCCTTGGAGATCATTCGATGAAAAAGTCGCTTCTCGCTCTCGCAGCACTGGGCGCATTCGCAGGCGTCGCACATGCTCAGAGCAGCGTGACCCTGTACGGCATTATTGATGAAGGCTTCAACATCAACACCAACGCTAATGGCAAGCATCTGTACAACCTGTCCAGCGGCGTTCTGCAAGGCTCGCGTTTCGGCCTGCGCGGCACGGAAGATCTGGGCGGCGGTCTGAAGGCAATCTTCGTGTTGGAAAACGGCTTTGACGTGAACAACGGCAAGCTGGGTCAAGGCGGCCTGATGTTCGGTCGTCAGGCTTACGTTGGCCTGTCGAGCCAGTTCGGTACGGTCACGCTGGGTCGTCAGTATGACTCCGTGGTTGACTATGTCGGCCCGCTGGAAGCCGGCGATCAATGGGGTGGCTCCATCGCAGCTCACCCGAGCGACCTCGACAACTTCAACAACTCGTTCCGCACCAACAACACGGTCAAGTACACGAGCGCAAACTACGGCGGCCTGACGTTCGGCGGCACGTATAGCTTCGGCGGTCAAGCAGGCAATTTCTCGCAAAATCAGATCTGGTCGTTGGGCGCTGGCTACAACAACGGTCCTCTCGTTCTCGGCGTTGGTTACTTGAACGCACGCAGCCCGGCTAACGCGGGTGGCCTGTTCAACACGCCTGCCACGCCGTCTGCGGCAAACGCAGCGGTGTCGTCGGGCCTCACGTACGCTGGCTTCGCGTCGGCTAACACATACCAGGTCATTGGTGCAGGCGGCGCATATACATTCGGCGCGGCAACGATCGGTGCAACGTACTCGAATATCCGTTTCGGGAACTTAGCTTCTACATATTCAACGACTGGATTGGCACAGTTCAAGGGCCAATCGGCTACGTTCAACAACGCGGAACTCAACTTCAAGTATCAGTTGACTCCGGCGTTGCTGATCGGCGCTGCATATGACTACACCCGCGGCGTTGAAATCGCTGGTGCGTCGCGCGCTCAATACCATCAAGGCGCAGTTGGCGTGGACTATTTCCTGTCCAAGCGTACCGACGTGTACGTGACGGGTGTGTACCAGCACGCTCTGGGCGATACGCTGGATGCTTCGGGCAAGGTGGTTACTGCAAATGCGGCCATCGCCAGCATCACCCCGTCGGCAAGCCAGAACCAGTTCACGGCTCGCGTCGGTATTCGCCACAAGTTCTAATAAGTCGTAATAAAGCAGTTTGCCTCAAAGGCGCCTTCGGGCGCTTTTTTTTATGGGTGCGCGCCGGTCCGTGCATGGGCGCGCTGACTTGTGTGGAGACGACGCACCAAAGAGAAAGGCCCGGCAGACTTTTCGTCTGCCGGGCCTTTCTCTTTTTCACCGTATTGCGTTACTTCATGTCGATGCTGTATCTGGGTTCCGGCCGATGGGCCTAGCGCGCGTGATGCGCTTACGCCCGGCCGTCGCGCAATTCCCGACGCAGAATCTTGCCGACATTGCTCTTGGGCAGTTCAGTGCGGAATTCGACGATCTTCGGCCGCTTGTAGCCGGTCAATTGCGTCTTGCAGTAAGTGAAGATGTCCGCATCAGTCAACGCCTGGTCCTTTTTCACAACGAACAGCTTTACCGCTTCGCCGGAATGCTGATCCGGCACGCCGACCGCGGCGACTTCGAACACGCCCGGCATCTTGGCGACCACGTCTTCGATTTCGTTCGGATAGACGTTGAAGCCGGAGACCAGAATCATGTCCTTCTTCCGGTCGACAATCTTGATGAAGCCGCCTTCGTTCATCAAGCCGACGTCGCCCGATTTGAAGAAACCATCCGGCGTCATGACCTTGGCCGTTTCGTCCGGCAAGTTCCAGTAGCCCGCCATCACTTGCGGACCGCGGATGCAGATCTCGCCCGGCTGGCCGAGCGGCACTTCGTTACCTTCGTCGTCGCGAATCGAGATTTCCGTCGACGGCAGCGGCAAGCCGACCGTGCCGCTGTACTCCGTCACGGTGACCGGGTTGCAAGTCGCGCACGGCGACGTCTCCGACAAACCGTAGCCTTCGATAATCGGCGTATGCGTAAGCTCGAACCAACGCTTGGCGACGGCTTCCTGCACCGCCATACCGCCGCCATTTGCTGCGATCAGCTTCGAAAAATCGAGTTTGTGGAAATCCGGGCTATTCAGCATCGCGTTGTACAGCGTGTTGACGGCGGGAATCGTCGTGATCGGATAACCTTCCAGCGCTTTGATCATGCCGGGGATGTCGCGCGGATTGGGAATCAGCACACCGAGGCCGCCTGTGCGGATCGTCAGCAACCCGCAGACCGTCAGCGCAAAGACGTGATACAGCGGCAACGCGACAACCGTGATGAACTGATCGATGTCCGTGCGGTTAGCGCGAACCGGGTTGAGCCAGATTTCCGACTGCAGCACGTTGGCAATCAGGTTTCGATGCAAAAGCGTCGCGCCCTTGGCCACGCCGGTCGTGCCGCCCGTGTACTGTAGAAACGCGACGTCGTCCGGGCCTTGCTGGACCGGCTTGAAACTTTGACGGCCGCCCTCGGCGATCGCGGTGTTGAATTTGACGCGCCCCGGCAGATTCCACGCCGGCACCATCTTCTTCACACGGCGCACGACGAAGTTCACCAGCGCACCCTTCACGCCCATCAGATCGCCCATCGCGGCGACAACAATGTGCTTGATCGAGGTATTGCGCACGATCGCCTGCAGCGTGACAGCGAAGTTTTCGAGCAGAATAATCGCTTCCGCGCCGCTGTCCTTGAGCTGATGCTGGAGTTCCCGCGGGGTGTAGAGCGGGTTCACGTTCACCACCACGTAGCCCGCGCGCAAGATTGCCGCAATCGCAACAGGATATTGCAGCACGTTCGGCATCATGATCGCGATGCGCGCGCCGCGGACAAGGCCCTTCGACTGAAACCACGCGGCCAGCTTGCGCGAGAGCACGTCGAGCTCGCCGTAGCTGATCTCCTTGCCCATGCAGACGAACGCCGGTTTGGCGCGGTGGTCGCGGAAGGCTTCTTCGAGCAGTTCGGCGACGGACGAATAGCGAGTCGGGTCAATCTCTGCGGGAACGCCAGGTGGATAAGATTTCAGCCAGATTTTGTCCATGCAGCGTCTCCTCCTTTATTTTCGAATGGTCGTGCTAAAAACGCATCGTAGCATGGGCACCCCGTTGCTATTCGCGAAAAGCGGCTGGGTTAGACTGCGGCCTCGAACCCATTGGAGACCGAAGCAGCAAGATTTTTGAGCGTGTTTTCAGGCGCGTTGAACTTCGACCAGGCAGTCGTAGAACGTGGCCGATCCGCCCAGATCGGTGAGCGCCTGGCTAGTGACCTGATTGGCGTTACGGCCGTCGGGCGCGAGCTTCTTCCACCAGATCGACAGGCCAACAACAAGCCCTTCGCGTGCCTTGTCGGTGACACGAACGCGCGCCTGCAGCGCGCCGCGATCGTTGAATATGCGCACCTGATCGCCGTCGGCGATGTTTCGCTGCTGCGCGTCGGCCGGATGCATGTCCAGGTGCGGCTCGCCTTCTGTCGAACGCAGGCTTTCGACGTTCACAAAGGTACTGTTCAGGAAGTTGCGGGCAGGCGGCGAGATCATTGCAAGCGGGTAACGGGCGGCAAGCTCAGGCGCACCGTCAGCGGATTCGTAAGGCGGCAGATAGTCGGGCAACGGATCGAGCCCTTGCTGCGCGAGGCGCTCGCTAAAGAACTCGCATTTGCCGGACGGCGTGCGAAAACCGCCCTCGGCGAATGGCGCGTCGGGCAGATGCAGCGCTGCCCAGCCGGTTTTCTTCAGCGAATCCCAGGTGACGCCTTCGAGCGTTTTATCACTCCAACGAAATGCAGACTGCGCGATAGCGTCGTCGCTATCGTAGAGCGCCGGCTCCTGCAAGCCCATATGGCGCGCCAGGCCGCGAAAAATCTCCGTGTTCGGGCGTGCATCGCCGACCGGCGCGATCGCCGGCAAGTTCACCATCACGTGGGTGTGCCCGTATGACTTGTGCACATCGAGATGTTCGAGTTGTGTCGTGGCAGGCAGGAGCAGATCGGCGTAATCCGCGGTGTCGGTCTGAAAGTGCTCGAGCACGATCGTGAACAGGTCTTCGCGCGCAAAACCTGCGGCAACCCGTTCCGAGTCCGGCGCGACCGCCACCGGATTCGAGTTATAGACGATGATCGCTTCAACTTTCGGGCCGAACGTGGCGTCGCCCGGGTGCAGCAACGCGTCGCCGATTGCGTTCATATTGATGGCGCGCGGCGCCTTGGCAGGCCAGCCCGGCATCAGGTCCGGGCGCTGCAACGCATGCGAATCCACCGGCGCCCATCCGCCCGAAGACAGCAATACACCACCCGCCCGCTCGCGCCACGCACCTGTCAGCGAAGGCAGACAGGCGATTGCGCGCACAGCGTTGCCGCCGCCACGGACCCGCTGCAAACCATAGTTCATCCGGATCGCGGCCTTTTTCGTGCTGCCGTAAAGGCGCGCGAGATCGACGATCACTTGCTCGTCGACACCGCAAATTTGAGCGGCACGCGAGGGGGGATAACCGTGCGCGCGCGCCTTCAGTTCATCGAAGCCCAGGGTATGGGCCGCGATGTACGTGTGATCGAGCAGATTTTCCGTGATCAACACGTTGATCATGCCGAGCGCCAAAGCACCGTCAGTACCTGGTTTCAATGCAATGTGCTGGTGGCATTTTTCCGCTGTCAGCGACCGGTACGGATCAATTGCAATCAGCCGCGCACCGCGACGCTTGGCTTCCTGGGCGCGCGTCCAGAAGTGCAGATTCGACGCGATGGGATTTGAGCCCCAAATCAGGATGACCTCGCTCTCCGCGAAAAACTCGGTGAGCATGCCGAGGCTGGCACCGTAGGTGTATTTCAGCCCCGCCGCGCCGGCAGCTGCACAGATCGTGCGTTCCAATTGTGATGCCCCGAGTTTATGAAAGAAGCGCTGCGCAATACTGTCACCCTGAACCAAACCCATCGTGCCGGCGTAGCTGTAGGGCACGATGGCTTCTGGCGCGCGATTCGCGATCTCCGACAGGCGTGCCGCGGCCAACTCGAACGCCTCGTCCCAACTGATCGGCTCAAAACGGCCTTCGCCTTTGCGGCCGACGCGCTTCAGCGGTGTCGTCAACCGATGCGGATGATGTACCCGCTCGGCGTAGCGGCTGACTTTGGCACAGAGCGCGCCTTGAGTCGGAGGATGATCAGGATCGCCGACAACTTTGACCGCCCGTCCGTCTTGGACGGTTACGCGCATGGCACAGGTATCAGGGCAATCGTGCGGGCACACCGCGCGGGCGAATTCAGTCGGAGCATTCATCGGCGGTCCGTCCAGGAGAGCGGTAAGCGTTGGGGCGACTCCGAATTTTATTACGTTCGTCGCCCGCTGACCCGCATAGTGCCGTCATAAATGCCTTCGGCGTAGAATCGATTATCAACGTGCCCGGGCGATATGGCCCCGAGCGATTCCACGCACAGCAAAGCACAAGCGCACCATCATGAAACTGATCCCAGAAATCCAGGCCGCCCACGGCGAAATTCAGACCCTCCGACGAACGATTCATGCACATCCCGAACTGCGTTACGAAGAAACAGCAACGGCGGATCTGGTTGCCAGGACACTTGAGTCCTGGGGCATCGAAACT
Organism: Paraburkholderia sp. BL23I1N1; assembly: GCF_003610295.1. NCBI lineage: Bacteria > Pseudomonadati > Pseudomonadota > Betaproteobacteria > Burkholderiales > Burkholderiaceae > Paraburkholderia > Paraburkholderia sp. BL23I1N1. The sequence goes on along the minus strand of NZ_RAPV01000001.1, from coordinate 192,250 downwards.
CATCGCGGATTGGGCAAAACAGGCGTAGTCGGCGTACTGAAACGCGGCAACGGATCGCGCTCGATCGGACTGCGCGCCGACATGGATGCGCTGCCGATCCAGGAGCTCAACAGCTTCGAGCATCGCTCGCAAAACGACGGGAAAATGCACGCGTGCGGACATGACGGGCACACCGCGATGCTGCTCGGCGCGGCGCGACATCTGGCTAAGCACGGCGAATTTGACGGCACGATCGTATTCATTTTTCAGCCGGCGGAAGAAGGTGGTGCAGGCGCACAGGCAATGATCGACGACGGCCTGTTCACGAAGTTTCCGGTCGATGCCGTGTTCGGAGTCCACAACTGGCCGGGTATGCCGGCTGGCCAGTTCGGCGTCACCGAAGGCCCGATCATGGCGTCCAGCAATGAATTCCGCATTGAAATAAAAGGCGTAGGTTCGCATGCAGCACTGCCGCACAATGGCCGCGACCCCGTGTTCACGGCGGTGCAGATCGCGAATGGACTGCAGAGCATCATCACGCGAAACAAGAAGCCGCTCGATACCGCGGTACTGTCAATCACTCAGATCCACGCCGGCGACGCCGTCAATGTCGTTCCAAACGATGCCTGGATCGCCGGCACCGCGCGAACTTTTACCACCGAAACGCTCGATCTGATCGAAGCACGCATGCGCAAGATCGCCGAGAGCACGGCCGAGGCTTACGATTGTTCGGTCGAGGTCCACTTCCATCGCAACTACCCGCCGACCATCAACAGTAGCGAAGAAACCCGCTTTGCCGCGTCGGTCATGAAGGAAATTGTCGGCGCAGAAAATGTCGACGACGCGGTCGAACCGACGATGGGTGCTGAGGACTTTTCGTTCATGTTGCTCGCGAAGCCGGGCTGTTATGCGTTTCTCGGCAATGGCGACGGTGGTCACCGGGACTCAGGACATGGTGCCGGGCCTTGCATGCTTCATAACGCGAGCTATGACTTCAACGACGAACTATTGCCAATCGGCTCAACGTACTGGGTTCGACTGGCACAACGATTCCTGGCACAGGAAAAATAAGGGGATTGAATGGATTTTGTCAACGGGTTATAGCTCGGCTCTCGCTGCATGTCCGCGTAAGTATGCTGCGGATATGGGCCTGGCCGGATCAGATAGCGTACGACGCCGGGACACAACCCTCGCCGGCCGCTTCCCGGCCGTATTGACGGTGTTTTTTCCGGCCGTCCTGCTGACGGGTGACGCAAAGGCGGCGGACCGGCGGAAACGGACGCGCCTTTGCCGGGGTCATGATGCCGCAAGCGTACTGACGCCGCTTCTTTCTTGCCGCTGTTTTTTGCGGGCTGTAAACGCAGAAACCCCACCTTTGCGGGTGGGGTTTCTGTTTGCTGCGGGGGAGCCTGACGATTACCTACTTTCACACGGGAATCCGCACTATCATCGGCGTGGAGTCGTTTCACGGTCCTGTTCGGGATGGGAAGGGGTGGGACCGACTCGCTATGGTCATCAGGCATGACTTGTTGCCGTGTCGCCCTGGTGGGCGGCACAACCAATCGGGAAGAAGTAGTTTCTGATGATGGTTTCATCAGATGAAGTCTGGGCTGTGTTGTTTCCGGCACAACACTGATCTCAACCGTGCGTGTGTAAAACACACCGGTTATAGGATCAAGCCTTACGGGCAATTAGTATCAGTTAGCTTAACGCATTACTGCGCTTCCACACCTGACCTATCAACGTCCTGGTCTTGAACGACCCTTCAAGGGGCTCGAAGCCCCGGGGATATCTCATCTTAAGGCGAGTTTCCCGCTTAGATGCTTTCAGCGGTTATCTCTTCCGAACATAGCTACCCGGCGATGCCACTGGCGTGACAACCGGTACACCAGAGGTTCGTCCACTCCGGTCCTCTCGTACTAGGAGCAGCCCCCTTCAAATATCCAGCGCCCACGGCAGATAGGGACCAAACTGTCTCACGACGTTTTAAACCCAGCTCACGTACCTCTTTAAATGGCGAACAGCCATACCCTTGGGACCGGCTACAGCCCCAGGATGAGATGAGCCGACATCGAGGTGCCAAACACCGCCGTCGATATGAACTCTTGGGCGGTATCAGCCTGTTATCCCCAGAGTACCTTTTATCCGTTGAGCGATGGCCCTTCCATACAGAACCACCGGATCACTATGACCTGCTTTCGCACCTGCTCGACTTGTCGGTCTCGCAGTTAAGCACGCTTATGCCATTGCACTATCAGCACGATTTCCGACCGTACCTAGCGTACCTTCGTACTCCTCCGTTACACTTTGGGAGGAGACCGCCCCAGTCAAACTGCCTACCATGCACTGTCCCCGACCCGGATCACGGGCCAAGGTTAGAACCTCAAACAAACCAGGGTGGTATTTCAAGGACGGCTCCACGCAAACTGGCGTTCACGCTTCATAGCCTCCCACCTATCCTACACAGATCGGTTCAAAGTCCAATGCAAAGCTACAGTAAAGGTTCATGGGGTCTTTCCGTCTAGCCGCGGGGAGATTGCATCATCACAAACACTTCAACTTCGCTGAGTCTCGGGAGGAGACAGTGTGGCCATCGTTACGCCATTCGTGCAGGTCGGAACTTACCCGACAAGGAATTTCGCTACCTTAGGACCGTTATAGTTACGGCCGCCGTTTACCGGGACTTCAATCAAGAGCTTGCACCCCATCATTTAATCTTCCGGCACCGGGCAGGCGTCACACCCTATACGTCCACTTTCGTGTTTGCAGAGTGCTGTGTTTTTATTAAACAGTCGCAGCCACCAGTTTATTGCAACCCCTTCACCCTTCTCGCGCAGGCGAGTCAGGCTACAGGGGCGTACCTTATCCCGAAGTTACGGTACCAATTTGCCGAGTTCCTTCTCCCGAGTTCTCTCAAGCGCCTTAGAATACTCATCTCGCCCACCTGTGTCGGTTTGCGGTACGGTCTTGTTAAACTGAAGCTTAGAGGCTTTTCTTGGAACCACTTCCGATTGCTTCTTCACCTAAGTGAATGGCCTCGCACCCTTGAATTGCGCGCCCGGATTTGCCTAAGCGCCTTCTCCAATGCAAGGACCGGGACTTCCAACACCCGGACAACCTTCCGCGATCCGTCCCCCCATCGCATTTAACAATGGTGCAGGAATATTAACCTGCTTCCCATCAGCTACGCATTTCTGCCTCGCCTTAGGGGCCGACTCACCCTACGCCGATGAACGTTGCGTAGGAAACCTTGGGCTTACGGCGAGGGGGCCTTTCACCCCCTTTATCGCTACTCATGTCAGCATTCGCACTTCCGATACCTCCAGCGCACTTTTCAGTGCACCTTCGCAGGCTTACGGAACGCTCTCCTACCATGCACATCAATGTGCATCCGCAGCTTCGGTATATTGCTTAGCCCCGTTACATCTTCCGCGCAGGACGACTCGATCAGTGAGCTATTACGCTTTCTTTAAAGGATGGCTGCTTCTAAGCCAACCTCCTGACTGTTTTAGCCTTCCCACTTCGTTTCCCACTTAGCAATATTTGGGGACCTTAGCTGGCGGTCTGGGTTGTTTCCCTCTTGACACCGGACGTTAGCACCCGATGTCTGTCTCCCGTGATTGCACTCTTCGGTATTCGGAGTTTGCTATGGCGTAGTAATCCGCAATGGACCCCACAACCATGACAGTGCTCTACCCCCGAAGGTGATACACGAGGCACTACCTAAATAGTTTTCGGAGAGAACCAGCTATTTCCAGGTTTGTTTAGCCTTTCACCCCTATCCACAGCTCATCCCCTAACTTTTCAACGTTAGTGGGTTCGGACCTCCAGTACGTGTTACCGCACCTTCATCCTGGCCATGGATAGATCACCTGGTTTCGGGTCTACACCCAGCGACTGAATCGCCCTGTTCGGACTCGCTTTCGCTACGCCTGCCCTAATCGGTTAAGCTTGCCACTGAATGTAAGTCGCTGACCCATTATACAAAAGGTACGCAGTCACCCCTTGCGAGGCTCCTACTGTTTGTATGCATGCGGTTTCAGGATCTATTTCACTCCCCTCCCGGGGTTCTTTTCGCCTTTCCCTCACGGTACTGGTTCACTATCGGTCGATCACGAGTATTTAGCCTTGGAGGATGGTCCCCCCATCTTCAGACAGGATTTCACGTGTCCCGCCCTACTTGTCGTACCCCTGGTTCTTCCTCGCTGTTTTCGTCTACAGGGCTATCACCTGCTATGGCGGCACTTTCCAGAGCCTTCGACTAACAATGAAGATAAAGAGTACAGGCTGGTCCCATTTCGCTCGCCACTACTCTGGGAATCTCGGTTGATTTCTTTTCCTGCGGTTACTTAGATGTTTCAGTTCACCGCGTTCGCTTCACATGACCTATGTATTCAGTCATGGATGACCCATTCGGGCCGGGTTTCCCCATTCGGATATCGGTGGATCAAAGCTCGTTTGCCAGCTCCCCACCGCTTTTCGCAGGCTACCGCGTCCTTCATCGCCTGTGATCGCCAAGGCATCCACCACATGCACTTGTTCGCTTGACCCTATAACGGGTGTGTCTCCCACCTCATCCACTGGGAATGACGTGTTCCTCACAATCGCTACAGGTTGAGTATTCGTGTTGCGCCGTATTCCAAAAGCGATCTCTCGATCCCTCTTTTCATACATTGATACAATCACAACCCTGATTCACCTACTCAATCACCCATCTCCAGGCGATCTTTCGTGAATCTCTTTACTACTTCTTCCTGATTGTTAAAGAACGACAGCCGATATTGCGGTTGCTATAACCGCATATCACTCTGACTGGCTCAATCGCCAATGCCCGTTTCACTACACCGCAAACCTCTTTCAGGGTTTGCCGCAGTAAAACCGGCATTGAAGATTGGTGGAGGATGACGGGATCGAACCGACGACCCCCTGCTTGCAAAGCAGGTGCTCTCCCAGCTGAGCTAATCCCCCAGTCACACAAGTACCTCAGGTGTCTCCGGTTGGTTAGTTCAGCCACCGCAGAAACAGTGGTGGGTCTGGATGGATTCGAACCATCGACCCCCGCCTTATCAAGACGGTGCTCTAACCAACTGAGCTACAGACCCCTGAGTCTGTCCTGTTCACAGCCGATAAGCGTGAGCGCTCAACGCATTGACACGTTAGCTCGAGAAAGGAGGTGATCCAGCCGCACCTTCCGATACGGCTACCTTGTTACGACTTCACCCCAGTCATGAATCCTACCGTGGTGACCGTCCTCCTTGCGGTTAGACTAGCCACTTCTGGTAAAACCCACTCCCATGGTGTGACGGGCGGTGTGTACAAGACCCGGGAACGTATTCACCGCGGCATGCTGATCCGCGATTACTAGCGATTCCAGCTTCACGCACTCGAGTTGCAGAGTGCGATCCGGACTACGATCGGTTTTCTGGGATTGGCTCCACCTCGCGGCTTGGCGACCCTCTGTTCCGACCATTGTATGACGTGTGAAGCCCTACCCATAAGGGCCATGAGGACTTGACGTCATCCCCACCTTCCTCCGGTTTGTCACCGGCAGTCTCCCTAGAGTGCTCTTGCGTAGCAACTAGGGACAAGGGTTGCGCTCGTTGCGGGACTTAACCCAACATCTCACGACACGAGCTGACGACAGCCATGCAGCACCTGTGTTATGGCTCCCTTTCGGGCACTCCCACCTCTCGGCAGGATTCCATACATGTCAAGGGTAGGTAAGGTTTTTCGCGTTGCATCGAATTAATCCACATCATCCACCGCTTGTGCGGGTCCCCGTCAATTCCTTTGAGTTTTAATCTTGCGACCGTACTCCCCAGGCGGTCAACTTCACGCGTTAGCTACGTTACTAAGTCAATGAAGACCCAACAACTAGTTGACATCGTTTAGGGCGTGGACTACCAGGGTATCTAATCCTGTTTGCTCCCCACGCTTTCGTGCATGAGCGTCAGTATTGGCCCAGGGGGCTGCCTTCGCCATCGGTATTCCTCCACATCTCTACGCATTTCACTGCTACACGTGGAATTCTACCCCCCTCTGCCATACTCTAGCCCGCCAGTCACAAATGCAGTTCCCAGGTTAAGCCCGGGGATTTCACATCTGTCTTAGCGGACCGCCTGCGCACGCTTTACGCCCAGTAATTCCGATTAACGCTTGCACCCTACGTATTACCGCGGCTGCTGGCACGTAGTTAGCCGGTGCTTATTCTTCCGGTACCGTCATCCCCCCACCGTATTAGGGCGGAGGTTTTCTTTCCGGACAAAAGTGCTTTACAACCCGAAGGCCTTCTTCACACACGCGGCATTGCTGGATCAGGGTTGCCCCCATTGTCCAAAATTCCCCACTGCTGCCTCCCGTAGGAGTCTGGGCCGTGTCTCAGTCCCAGTGTGGCTGGTCGTCCTCTCAGACCAGCTACAGATCGTCGCCTTGGTAGGCCTTTACCCCACCAACTAGCTAATCTGCCATCGGCCGCCCCTGTAGCGAGAGGTCCTAAGATCCCCCCCTTTCCTCCGTAGAGCGTATGCGGTATTAATCCGGCTTTCGCCGGGCTATCCCCCACTACAGGACACGTTCCGATGTATTACTCACCCGTTCGCCACTCGCCACCAGGGTTGCCCCCGTGCTGCCGTTCGACTTGCATGTGTAAGGCATGCCGCCAGCGTTCAATCTGAGCCAGGATCAAACTCTTCAGTTCAAACCTGTTACTGTTTTTCGGTCTCTTTCGAAACCGGTCGCTCACTCAACGTACTGACGAATGATCATCCTGCCAGCATGAATCCATACCAGCAGGAAAACCTTCCTTTAATACTAGTGTGAGACTTGATACTTTCGCTTACGCCAGATCCCGAAAGATCCGGCTCGCGTCGCGCATCAAGCGCCCACACTTATCGGCTGTTAATTTTTAAAGATCGAGTCCGCATCCACTACCAGACCGGCACCGCGCTGCAACCATCACAACACCCGGCACCGCTTCGTTCTGCGTCGCTGCATCAGCAGCAGAGAAACGAGATTATGAAGAACTTTCGCTACGTCGTCAACAGGTTTCTTTAACTTCCTGAACCCGTTCACTTCGCTCAAAGCCTTGCCACTACTGGCTCTCCCGCTTCCCGTGCCCCGCTGTCCGGAGCACGAAAGAGCGAGATTCTAGCGAGCCGCACCGCGCCTTGCAAGCATTATTTTGACAAGCGTATTAACGATGCTTGAAAACCGGTTTGCGCTTCTCAACGAATGCAGCCATCCCTTCCTTCTGATCCTCTGTAGCGAACAGTGAATGGAAGAGACGGCGCTCGAAATGCACACCTTCTGCTAGCGTCGTTTCGTACGCACGGTTAATCGATTCCTTGACCATCATCACCGCTGGCAGCGGAAATTCAGCGATAGTTGCGGCCGCAGCCACCGCCTCGTCAAGCAGGGAAGCCGCGGGAATCACCCGCGAGACCAATCCAGCGCGTTCTGCCTCAGCAGCGTCCATGAAGCGGGCGGTCAGACAAAGGTCCATCGCTTTCGCCTTTGAGACGGCGCGCGGCAGTCGCTGCGTACCGCCAGCACCCGGCATGATGCCGAGCTTGATTTCCGGCTGGCCGAACTTCGCAGTGTCGGCGGCGAGAATAATGTCGCACATCATCGCCAGCTCGCAACCACCGCCAAGCGCGAAGCCCGCCACCGCGGCAATGATCGGCTTGCGGATGGACCGCACCGTTTCCCAGTTGCGAGTGATGTAGTCGCCTTTGTAGACATCCATATAGGTGTAGGTCGCCATCATGCCAATGTCGGCGCCGGCGGCAAATGCTTTCTCGCTGCCCGTCACCACAATCGCACCAATCGCGTCGTCGGCATCGAACTCGCGCAACGCCGCACCCAGTTCGTCCATCAGGGCGTCGTTCAGCGCGTTCAGCGCCTTCGGGCGATTCAACGTGACCAGACCGACCCGCCCGCGCGTCTCAACCAGAATGTTCTCGTAAGTCATGCCGCCTCCTAATGGTTAATGGCGCGCGAAAACGCTTCGCGCGGCCGTCTTAATAATGCTACCATTCCCCAACCAACCGGTCGGTCAATTATTCGACAGGCTTTTCCCAACGTACAGCCAAGCCCCTCTGCCATGACACATCCGCTATTCACCAAGCACGAAGACACGCTGCAAAAGGCACTTACCGCGATCGAGACGCGCGGCTACTGGAGTCCGTTCGTCGAGATGCCCAGTCCGAAAGTGTACGGGGAAACCGCCAGCGCAGACGGCGAAACCGCATTCAAAGCACACCTGAACAAGACGTTCGAGCTCGACCAGCCGTCAACCGGCGAAACCGTCGGCGCTGAAGTCTCGCCGTTCGGATTCCCGCTTGGAGTCCGCTATCCGAAAGCCGATCCCGACGCGCTAATCTCCGCGGCGGCCGCCGCGCAGCGCGGCTGGCGCATAGCCGGCCCGCAGGCGTGGATCGGCGTATGCCTTGAAATCCTCACGCGCGTGAATCGCGCCAGCTTCGAAATCGGCTACAGCGTGATGCACACGACCGGTCAGGCATTCATGATGGCCTTCCAGGCTGGCGGCCCGCATGCGCAAGACCGCGCACTCGAAGCGGTCGTCTACGCATGGGATCAACTGCGCTGCATCCCCGCCGATGCCCACTGGGAAAAGCCGCAAGGCAAAAATCCGCCGCTCGCCATGCACAAACGCTACACCGTCGTACCACGCGGTACCGGACTCGTGCTCGGCTGCTGTACTTTCCCGACGTGGAACGGCTATCCGGGCCTCTTCGCTGATCTGGCAACAGGCAACACGGTTATCGTCAAGCCGCATCCGGGTGCGATTCTGCCGCTCGCGCTGACTGTACGAATCGCGCGTGACGTGCTGCGCGAAGCCGGTTTCGATCCGAACATTGTTACGCTGCTGGCAACGGAACCGAACGACGGTCCGCTCGTCCAGGATCTGGCACTGCGCCCGGAAATCAAATTGATTGACTTCACGGGCAGCACACAAAACGGTACCTGGCTTGAGCGCAATGCGCATCAGGCTCAGGTCTACACCGAAAAAGCCGGCGTCAACCAGATCGTGATCGATTCCGTGGACGACATCAAAGCCGCTGCTCGCAATATCGCCTTCTCGCTCGCGCTGTACTCGGGCCAGATGTGCACCACGCCGCAAAACATCTATGTACCGCGTGCCGGCATCCGCACCGCTGAAGGCACGCTCGGTTTCGACGAGGTCACTCAAGCCATCGCCGGCGCAGTGCAAAAACTGGTTGCAGACCCAGCGCGCGCCGTCGAACTGCTCGGCGCGATCCAGAACGAAGGCGTGACCCAACGTATCGACGAAGCAGCCAAACTCGGCCGCGTTCTGGTAGAAAGCCAATCGCTCGACCATCCGGCCTTTGCCGGCGCCCGCGTCCGCACACCGCTCGTACTCCAACTGGATGCTGCAACCGACCACGCCAAGTTCACCAAAGAGTGGTTCGGCCCGATCTCGTTCGTGATCGCGACGGACTCGACAGCGCAGTCGCTCGAGCTTGCTGGCGCAATCGCCGCCGAACACGGCGCGCTGACGCTGTCGATCTACAGCACGGATGAAGCCGTGCTCGAAGCGGCGCACGAAGCATCGATCCGCGGCGGAGTAGCACTCTCGGTCAATTTGACGGGCGGCGTTTTCGTCAATCAGTCTGCGGCCTTCTCCGACTTCCACGGCACAGGCGCAAACCCGGCGGCAAATGCCGCGCTGGCCGACGCAGCCTTTGTCGCGAACCGCTTCCGCGTCGTTCAAAGTCGCGTTCATGTTGAACCGAAAGCAGCGCCGGCGGTAGCTGGCTGAATGGCATAAGACCAACGCCCGGCTTTCGTCCTATGCCGTTTGGCCGAATAGACCGGGCGGTGCCCCCCAACTAACATGAGACATCGGTTCGGCATGTTTCGCCGATCCGTTCCAGTAGGAGCCCATATGAACGACGCCTTCATTTGCGACGCGATTCGCACGCCAATCGGCCGCTACGGTGGCGCCCTCAAGGATGTCCGCGCCGACGACCTCGGCGCGGTACCGATCAAGGCACTGATCGAGCGCAATACTGGCGTCGACTGGCGAGCCCTCGACGACGTAATCTACGGCTGCGCCAATCAGGCAGGTGACGACAACCGCAACGTCGCCCGCATGTCGGCATTGCTGGCCGGCTTGCCTACGGAAGCGTCCGGCACAACCATCAACCGCCTGTGCGGCTCGGGCATGGACGCGGTCGGCACCGCTGCTCGTGCCATCAAAGCAGGTGAAGCACGGTTGATGATCGCCGGCGGAGTGGAAAGCATGACGCGCGCGCCGTTCGTGATGGGCAAGGCCGCCAGTGCATTCTCGCGGCAAGCCGACATTTACGACACGACCATCGGCTGGCGTTTCATCAACCCGATAATGAAGCGCCAATATGGCGTCGATTCGATGCCGGAGACCGCGGAAAACGTTGCCGTCGAGTTCGGCATAAGCCGTGCGGATCAAGATGCATTTGCGCTCTCGAGCCAGCAAAAGGCAGCCCGCGCGCAGCACGACGGAACGTTGGCTCAGGAAATCGTCGGCGTTGAAATTGCGCAGAAGAAAGGCGACCCCGTACGCGTGATGCTCGACGAGCATCCGCGCGAAACGTCGCTTGAAAGTCTGGGCAAGCTCAAGGGCGTGGTCCGCCCCGACGGCAGCGTGACCGCCGGCAACGCATCGGGCGTGAACGACGGCGCGTGCGCGCTACTGCTCGCGAGCCAGGATGCCGCCGATCAATACGGGTTGCGCCGTCGCGCGCGTGTGGTGGGCATGGCGACGGCGGGCGTGGAGCCGCGCATCATGGGCATTGGCCCGGCGCCGGCCACGCAAAAGCTGTTGAAGCAACTGAATATGACGCTCGACCAATTCGATGTGATCGAGTTGAACGAAGCCTTCGCATCGCAAGGGCTTGCCGTCCTGCGCACACTCGGTCTGCGCGACGACGATCCGCGCGTCAATCCGAATGGCGGAGCGATTGCGCTCGGCCACCCGCTCGGCGCGTCGGGCGCGCGCTTGATCACCACGGCGCTTTACCAGCTTGAGCGGATCAACGGCCGCTTTGCGCTGTGCACAATGTGTATCGGCGTGGGTCAAGGCATCGCCCTGGTGATCGAGCGGGTCTGACATCAACGCCGCCCCGCCGGTCAAAGAGACTTTGAGGAGACACCCAATGTCATATGAAGCGATTCGCCTCGACATCGATACGTCGAGTCGTGTAGCGACCATCACGCTGAACCGCCCTGACAAGCTCAACAGCTTTACGCGCGCGATGCACCAGGAATTGAGCGCCGCTCTCGACCATGTCGAGACATCCAACGCCCGTGCGCTCGTGCTGACCGGTGCGGGCCGCGGCTTCTGTGCCGGACAGGATCTCGCGGATCTCGACTTCACGCCAGGCGCGATGACCGATCTGGGCGAACTGATCGATGCGCATTTCAATCCGCTAATTCGCCGTCTGCAAGCACTGCCGCTGCCCGTGATTGCCGCGGTCAACGGCACGGCCGCCGGTGCCGGCGCCAATCTCGCACTGGCTTGCGATCTCGTGCTTGCCGCTCGTTCGGCCGGTTTCATCCAGGCATTCGTGAAGATTGGTCTCGTGCCGGACTCGGGCGGCACGTGGTTCCTGCCGCAACGCGTCGGCATGGCGCGCGCATTGGGTCTCGCCATCACCGGGGACAAACTGAGCGCGGAGAAAGCCGAAAGCTGGGGCCTGATCTGGCAAACGGTTGATGACACCGAACTGGCCACCACGGCAAGCAAGCTCGCTGCACATCTGGCGCAGCAACCCACGCGCGCCATCGCCGCGATCAAACAGGCGATGCGTGCGGGCATGACGCAGACCCTGGATCAGCAGCTCGATCTCGAACGCGATCTGCAACGCGAACTCGGCGCTTCCCACGATTACGCGGAAGGCGTGCAAGCATTCGTGGAAAAACGCGCGCCGCGCTTCGAGGGTCGCTGATATGTCCGCACAACCGAACCATCCGGCCCAAATGACCCCCGACGAACTCGCTCGCGCAACCGCGGCCGCCATGTACGAAAACGACGCGTGCAGCCGCGCGCTCGGCCTCGAAATCGTGGAAGTGCGCCCAGGGTACGCGCGCCTGCGCATGGCCGTGCGCGACGACTTCCTGAACGGTCATCAGATTTGCCACGGCGGCCTGATTTTCACGCTCGCTGATTCGACATTCGCTTTCGCCTGCAACACGTACAACATCAACACCGTTGCAGCCGGCTGCTCGATCGAATTCCTGCGGCCGGTAAAAGGCGGCGACGTATTGACCGCCGAAGCAGTCGAGCAAACGCTGAGCGGCCGCACGGGTATTTACGACATTCGCGTCACGAATCGCGCAGAGGAGACCGTGGCTATGTTTCGCGGCAAATCTGCACAGATCAAAGGCAACCTGATTCCTGCGGGCGATTGAATAGCAGATTGAACAGCAGAGTCGCGCCAGAATCGCAGCAGAGTCGAGGCGCATCCGCGACACATTGGCAGCGCATCCATAGATAGCAACGAGTCCCCGGTTTTCGCGCGCAAGCGCACCGCATCCCAGACCCCAAGCATTGAGGCAGTAAGGAGACATTCGATGACCACCGCCCTCCCGCTCGATCCCATCGAGACAGCCAGCCGCGACGAACTCGCCGCGCTCCAACTCGAACGGCTCAAATGGTCGCTGAACCACGCGTACGAGAATTCGCCGGTCTATCGACAAAAATTCGATGAAGCCGGCGTCCATCCGAGCGAAGTGAAGACCCTCGCGGACCTGGCGCGCTTTCCCTTCACCACCAAGAAGGATCTGCGCGACAACTACCCGTTTGGTATGTTCGCGGTGCCGCAGGAACAGATTTCGCGGATCCACGCGTCGTCCGGGACGACGGGTAAGCCGACGGTCGTCGGCTACACGGCGCGCGATATCGATACGTGGGCGAATCTTGTCGCACGTTCGATCCGTGCCGCAGGCGCGAAGCGCGGCGACAAGGTTCATGTGAGCTATGGCTACGGCTTGTTCACAGGTGGCCTGGGCGCGCATTACGGCGCCGAGCGCGCGGGGCTGACGGTGATCCCGTTCGGCGGTGGTCAGACTGAAAAGCAGGTGCAACTGATTCAGGACTTCCGGCCCGACATCATCATGGTGACGCCGAGCTATATGTTGTCGATCGCCGACGAGCTCGAACGGCAAGGCATCGATCCGGCGAATTGCTCGCTGCGCATCGGCATTTTCGGCGCGGAGCCGTGGACGAACGACATGCGCCAGGCGATCGAAAAGCGCATGGGCATCGACGCTGTCGATATCTACGGTCTATCTGAAGTGATGGGGCCTGGCGTTGCGTCGGAATGCGTCGAGACGAAAGATGGCCCGACTATCTGGGAAGACCATTTCTACCCCGAGATCATCGACCCCGAAACCGGCGAAGTGCTGCCGGACGGCGAGCTCGGTGAACTGGTATTCACATCGTTGACCAAGGAAGCGCTGCCGATCGTCCGTTACCGAACGCGCGATCTGACGCGCCTCTTGCCAGGCAGTGCACGCACCATGCGCCGGATGGAAAAAATCACGGGCCGTTCCGACGACATGATGATCGTGCGCGGCGTCAATGTATTCCCGACGCAGATCGAAGAATTGCTGCTCAAGCAGCACGCCCTCGCGCCTCACTATCAGATCGTGCTAACCAAGGAAGGCCCGCTCGACGTACTGACGTTGAACGTCGAGCCCTGCCCGGAGTCAGCGCCCGATACTGCTGCGCTGACCACGGCGAAGCAGGCGTTGACCTATGAGATCAAGGCGCTGATCGGCGTGAGCGCAGTGGTGAACGTGCTGGCTGTCAACGGGATCGAGCGCTCGGTGGGCAAAGCACGGCGGGTGGTGGACAAGCGGAAGTCGGGGCTCTAAGCGGTACGCGGATGCGTCGGAGGTTGATGCTTGATAACGGAGCTGATCAGCGTCAGCCCCGTTATCAAATATGAAGTCCGTGAATCGGGGCTAACCGTGCGGCAGGCAAAGCACAGCAGGTGGCGCGCCAACGTAAAACGGAGAGAGCCAACGCCAGCGGCAAAGTCTGTATCTGGAAGCTGCGCCGCTAGCTGAAGCCACATGCGGGGAAAACTAGCCACGCAACGGTTTTCAACCAGGAACCAGGAACCAGGAACGAGAAAACCCGCTGCCGCCCGCCAAAACCTCACGAATTCGGCAACAACAACCACATCCGGCCGCCCTGCTTCATCTTGCCGGCCAGATCGCCAGCATCGTCGCCAAGACCCCAGAAGTAGTCCGCGCGCACGCCGCCTTTGATCGCAGAACCGGTGTCCTGCGCAAAGACGAGGCGATTCATCGGTGAGTTCGTCAACGGGCGCGTAGTCTGCAAGAACACCGGCGTACCCAGCGGAATCGAGGTCGGATCCACGGCGATCGACCGCTCCGGCGTCAACGGCACACCTAGCGCACCGATCGGACCATCGGCCCCGCCACTCGGCTCGCTCTCACCCGACGGCATCTCGCGAAAGAACACGAAGCGCGGATTCGTATCGAGCAACGCGGCAACCCGTGTAGGGTTCGCGCGCGCCCACGCCTTGATGCCCTGCATGGTCGCCTGGGCCGGTGTCAGTTCGCCGCGATCGAGCAGCCACCGCCCAATCGACTTGTACGGCTGATTGTTCGTGCCGCCAAATCCGACCCGCATCACGCTGCCATCTTCCATCACAACGCGCCCCGATCCCTGCACCTGCAGGAAGAAGGCTTCGATCGGATCGTCGACCCACACGAGTTCATTGCCGTTGAGCACGCCCGCACGCTCGAGTTGCGCACGCGCCGGCAGCGGCGCACCTGCGCGATAACCGGAGGGCCAGCGGTACAGCGCCGTTTGATACACGCCGTGCTGCGTGCGCGAACCGCGCAGCAATGGCTCGTAGTAGCCGGTGACGAGGCCGTCGAGCGTGCCGTCGTTATTGGCTAACTGGAACGGCGTGAAGTACGCCTCGAAAAACGCCCGCGCACTGGTAACGTCGAGATCGTCGATCTGAGAGGCCGCCGCGCATGCGCGAGCCCAGTTAGGTTGACGCGCAAGCCTCAGGCAGTTTTGCCGCAACGCTGCCGTTGCGCCGATCAGCGAATCGTCCTGCCACCCCGGCACCTGCTGCCAGGCTACCGCGGTGAGCCGCGTCACGGCGATCTGCCCGGGTATGATCGCGGCACCCGTTGGCGGAGAAACCGAAGGCCGAACTGCGCCGCCGCCGCCGCAGGAAGCCTGCATCACCGCAACCGAAAGCGCCCCAAGCCATGCTCCGGCCGTGCGGACAAACCGCATACAATGTTCGTTCTTGATGGAAACCGCCATGTCTGATCTGTTCGACGAATACCCGATGCTCATCTTCGCGCTGGAATCGCTCCTCGCGCTCTTCCTGCTCGTCTTTATCGTTGTATGGACGTCGTCCGGCAAGAAAAAGGCCGCGCGCGCCGCCAGCAATAAACAGCAAAAGCAGCAAAAATCCCAGTAACGCTGCGCCGTAAAGCTTCTTAAAGACCGCGAGCCGCGCCCTCGGTTCAATGCAAAGTACGCGGCATACGCAGAATGAACTCGGGAACCGGTGCGTCGAAGCGCTCGCCGTCCTCCGCCACGCAGAAATACTCCCCGCGCATGGTGCCGACGGGCGTGGCGATCACCGCCCAACTCGTATATTCAAAGTGCTCGCCCGGTTTGAGCAGGGGCTGATGCCCGACCACGCCCAGGCCTTTGACTTCCTGCACGTTGCTGTCGCTGTCGGTAATGACCCAGTGACGCGCAATCAGCTGCGCCGGCACGAGGCCGCTGTTACGGATAGTCAGCGTGTATGCAAACGCATACTGGCGGCGCTCCGGGTCCGACTCTTCGGGCAGAAACTGCACCTGCGCCGAGACGCTGAATTCGTACTGGCTCATCCTGATTCCGGTCTGATGAAACGGGCTAAAAAATCGCGGAAAGCCCCGAACGCCAATGGTTTGCAGGCGCATTGGCACTGCGGCGCTTATGGTTTGGCATTCTGCTTGATGCGCGGCACGCCCGCAACCGGACAAATCCCTCTGGCCAAGGGCCGCTAAGGCGTTTTGTCACTTTTGCCGCGCGCTTCTGGTGCAGGCATCAACCCGCCCGCGAGACGCTTCAGCCGCGCACAAAACGGTAAAATGGCGATTTCCCGCTCGCACCCGCCCCCGCCATGACGCAATTCCGCATCGCCCCCAGCATTCTGTCCGCCGATTTCTCGCGCCTCGGCGAAGAAGTCCGCAACGTTGTCGCCGCCGGCGCCGACTGGATTCACTTCGACGTGATGGACAACCATTACGTGCCGAACCTGACAATCGGCCCGCTCGTCTGCGAAGCGATCCGCCCGCACGTCGACGTGCCGATCGACGTGCATCTGATGGTGCGCCCGGTCGACCGGATCGTGCCGGACTTCGCCAAGGCCGGCGCGAATCTGATCAGCTTTCACCCGGAAGGCTCGGACCATATCGACCGCACGCTGTCGCTGATTCGCGACCACGGTTGTAAAGCCGGTCTCGTGTTCAACCCGGCCACGTCGCTGAACCATCTGGACTATGTGATGGATAAGGTCGACCTGGTGCTGATCATGTCGGTGAATCCGGGCTTCGGCGGTCAATCGTTCATTCCTGAGGCGCTCGTCAAACTGCGCGAAGCGCGTAAGCGGATCGATGCCTACACGGAAAAAACCGGTCGCGAGATTCATCTCGAAGTGGACGGCGGCGTGAAGGTCGACAACATCGCCGAAATCGCAGCGGCTGGCGCGGACACGTTCGTGGCAGGCTCGGCGATCTTCGGCGCGCCGGATCACAAAGTGGTGATCGACAAGATGCGCGCCGCACTCGCCAACATCGAGCACTGATCGAGCCCCGATCGATCGCTGAGACCCCACGCACAAAATGACGACTTCGTTCCCTGCCCCGACCTTCACCGGCCCGCGCCTGCAAGCCGCGATCATCGACCTCGATGGCACGATGATCGATACCGCAGACGATTTCACCGCCGGCCTAAACGGCATGCTTGCGCAACTCGACGCGACAGAAACCTCGCGCGAGGAAGTGGTCGGCTACATCGGCAAGGGCTCGGAGAATCTGATTCGCAGTGTGCTGGCTCAGCGCTTCGAAACAGACCACGCACAGGACCGTTTCGACGAGGCGCTCGCGATCTATCAGGAGGAGTACGCCAAGATCAACGGCGTGCACACGCGGCTCTATCCCGAGGTCGAAGCCGGCCTCGGCGCCATGCGCGATGCCGGCCTCAAACTCGCCTGCGTGACCAACAAGCCGCACCGTTTCGCTGTCGAATTGCTGGAGCAATACAGGCTCAGCCAGTATTTCAGCGTCGTGCTCGGTGGCGACAGCCTGCCGAAAAAGAAACCGGATCCGCTGCCGATGCTCGCCGCCGCGGCGCAGCTAGGCGTCGAGCCGCAAGCCACGGTCGCCATCGGCGATTCGGAAAACGATGCGCTGGCAGGCCGCGCTGCGGGCATGGCAACGCTGACCCTGCCGTACGGCTACAACCACGGCCGAGCTATACAAGAAATAAAATCCGATGGTATAGTTGCCTCGCTGCTCGATGCCGCCAAGGCTATCGCAGCGCACCATTCCACGACCTGAAAAGTCCCTCATCCTCATGTTTCTGAATAAAAAACGGAGTCTGATTAGCATCGACCGGGGAGCCTGGCCCTGGCGTCGCTGGTCGCGCTAACCTCGCCTGAGGTACGCTGAAGCTCGTCTTCGGCAACCGTTTTTTACTTCGCTGCGCTCACGCGTTTTTTCCATCACCTTGTTTCGCTGCACTGGTTGATTTGGCCCTCGTGTACCCGCAAAGTACATCTGTGCGCTGAAACCCCTTGCATGCGTCGATGGGAAACTCGCGCCGGTCGGTATCATCGTGTCGTCACATCGAACGAACGCCTGACCGGGCGCGCCGCGCCCCGCTTTGTCCGACGCATAGTGCCGTCTGACGTACGTACAGGATCGGAACATGACCGAACTCGAATTCCAGTCCCTCTCCAACGAGGGTTTCAATCGCATTCCGCTGATCGCCGAAGCGCTCGCCGACCTCGAAACGCCGCTCTCGCTGTACCTGAAGCTTGCTCAGCCTGAACGCAACGGCGCCAACTCGTTCCTGCTGGAATCGGTGGTGGGCGGCGAACGCTTCGGCCGCTATTCGTTCATTGGCTTGCCGGCGCGCACGTTGCTGCGCACCCGCAACGGCGTGTCGGAGGTGGTGAGGGACGGCCAGGTCGTCGAAACGCACGAAGGCGATCCGCTCGAATTCATCCAGCAATTCCAGGGCCGCTTCAAAGTGGCGCAGCGCCCCGGCCTGCCGCGTTTCGCGGGCGGCCTGGCGGGCTACTTCGGCTATGACGCGGTGCGCTACATCGAGAAAAAACTCGCGCACACCGCGCCGCAAGACGACCTGAACCTGCCGGACATTCAGCTGCTGCTCACCGAAGAAGTCGCGGTGATCGACAACCTCGCGGGCAAGCTCTACCTCGTGGTGTACTCGGATCCGACGCAACCCGAAGCGTATACAAAAGCCAAACAGCGTCTGCGTGAATTGCGCCAGCGTTTGCGCTCGACCGTGCAGCCGCCGGTCACGTCCGCCAGCGTTCGCACCGAGACCTATCGCGAGTTCGCCAAAGACGATTATCTGGCCGCCGTGCGCAAAGCGAAGGAATACATCGCCGCCGGCGAGTTGATGCAGGTGCAGGTCGGCCAGCGTCTGATCAAGCCTTACCGCGACAATCCGCTCTCGCTGTATCGCGCGCTGCGCTCATTGAATCCGTCGCCGTACATGTACTACTACAACTTCGGCGACTTCCACGTGGTCGGCGCGTCGCCGGAAATTTTGGTGCGCCAGGAAAAGCGCGGCGAAGATCGCATCGTGACGATCCGGCCGCTCGCCGGCACGCGACCGCGCGGCAATACGCCCGAACGCGACGCCGAGCTCGCCACCGAACTGCTGAACGATCCGAAGGAAATCGCCGAACACGTCATGCTGATCGACCTCGCGCGTAACGACGTGGGCCGCATCGCCCAGATTGGCTCGGTGGTCGTCACGGACAAGATGGTCATCGAGAAGTATTCGCACGTGCAGCACATCGTGAGTTCGGTCGAAGGCAAGCTGAAGCCCGGCACCACCAATTTCGACGTGCTGCGCGCCACCTTCCCGGCCGGCACGCTGTCCGGCGCGCCGAAAGTGCGTGCGATGGAATTGATCGACGAACTGGAACCGGTGAAACGCGGCCTCTATGGCGGCGCCGTCGGCTATCTGTCGTTCACCGGCGAAATGGATCTGGCCATCACGATCCGCACCGGCGTGATCGCAAACGGCAATCTGTATGTGCAGGCGGCAGCGGGCGTAGTCGCGGATTCGGTGCCGGAATCCGAATGGCAAGAGACCGAGAACAAGGCGCGCGCCGTGCTGCGCGCCGCCGAGCAGGTTCAAGACGGCCTCGATAGCGACTTCTGACCGGAGATATACCATGCTGCTAATGATCGACAACTACGACTCGTTCACCTACAACCTGGTGCAGTACTTCGGCGAACTCGGCGAAGACGTGCGCACCTATCGGAACGACGAAATCACGCTGGAAGAAATTGCGAAACTCAACCCGGAGCGTATTTGCCTGTCGCCCGGTCCGAGCAACCCGCAACACGCCGGTATCACGCTCGACGTGCTGCGCGAGTTCGCCGGCAAAACGCCGATTCTCGGCGTCTGCCTCGGCCATCAGGCGATCGGTGAAGCATTCGGCGGCCGCGTGGTGCGCGCGCAAACCATCATGCACGGCAAGGTGAGTACGATCGAAACCGACTGCAAAGGCGTGTTCGCCGACCTCCCGAAGCATTTCGTCGTGACGCGTTATCACTCGCTCGCGATCGAACGCGAATCGCTGCCTGACTGTCTCGAAGTGTCCGCATGGACCGAAGACGGCGAAATCATGGGCGTGCGTCACAAGGAACTGGCGGTAGAAGGCGTGCAGTTCCATCCGGAATCGATCCTGTCCGAACACGGCCACGCGCTGCTCGAAAACTTCGTGAAGCAGTCGAAGCTCGCAACAGCCCACCGCAACGCTTGATCAGGAGAGACGAAATCATGTCGATTACGCCCCAGGAAGCGCTGCAACGCACGATCGAGCACCGCGAAATTTTCCACGACGAAATGCTGCATCTGATGCGGCTCATTATGCGCGGCGAACTGTCACCCGTGATGTCGGCGGCGATCATCACCGGCTTGCGCGTCAAAAAAGAGACCATCGGCGAAATCACCGCTGCCGCTACGGTGATGCGTGAATTTGCCCGGCACGTCGAGGTGCAGGACAACTCGAACTTCGTCGATATCGTCGGCACCGGCGGCGACGGCTCGCACACCTTCAATATTTCCACGGCGACGATGTTCGTTTCGGCCGCTGCCGGCGCCAAGGTCGCGAAACACGGCAATCGCGGCGTGTCGAGCAAGTCGGGCAGCGCGGACGTGCTCGAAGCGCTCGGCGTGAATATCGATCTGCAGCCGGAACAGGTAGCGGCCTCGATTGCGGAAACCGGCATGGGCTTCATGTTCGCGCCGAACCATCATCCGGCGATGAAAAACATCGCGCCGGTGCGCCGCGAACTCGGCGTGCGAACCATCTTCAACATTCTCGGGCCGTTGACCAATCCAGCCGGTGCCCCGAATCAGCTGATGGGCGTGTTTCACGCCGACCTCGTCGGCATTCAGGTGCGCGTGATGCAGCGACTCGGCGCGAAGCACGTGCTGGTGGTGTACGGCATGGACGGCATGGACGAGGTCTCGCTCGGCGCAGCCACGCAAGTCGGCGAGTTGCGCGACGGCGAGGTGCACGAATACGAAATCCATCCGGAAGACTTCGGCATGCAGATGGTGTCGAACCGCACGCTGAAAGTGGCCGACGCGGCCGAGTCCAAACTGATGCTGCTCGAAGCGCTCGACAACAAGCCGGGTGTCGCGCGTGAAATCGTCACGCTGAACGCGGGCACGGCCCTCTATTCGGCGAACGTGGCGGCGTCGATTGCCGACGGCATCCAGTTGGCGCGCGAAGCGATCGCGAGCGGCAAGGCGCGCGCGAAGGTCGACGAACTGATCCGCTTCACCCAGCAATTCAAGCAGTAACTACGTAGCGAGATACTCATGAGTGACATCCTCGACCGCATCATCGCGGTCAAACGCGAAGAAGTCCGCGTGGCCGAACAAAGCGCGCCGCTCGAAGAACTGCGCCTCGAAGCTTCGTCGCGCGACATTCGCGATTTCGTCGGTGCATTGCGCGCGAAACACACGGCCGGTCTTCCCGCGGTGATCACCGAGGTGAAAAAGGCGAGCCCGTCGAAAGGCGTGCTGCGCGAACATTTCGTGCCGGCCGAAATTGCGCGTTCGTATGAAAAGCACGGTGCGGCCTGCTTGTCCGTCCTCACCGACGTGCAATTCTTCCAGGGCAGCGTGGCGTATCTCGAACAGGCGCGCGCCGCTTGCAATCTGCCCGTGCTGCGCAAAGATTTCATCGTCGATCCGTACCAGATCGTCGAAGCCCGCGCGATGGGTGCGGACGCGATTCTGCTGATCGCTGCCGCGCTGGAAACCTCCCAGATGCAGGACCTGGAAGCGCTCGCGCATTCGCTGGGCCTCGCGGTGCTGGTCGAGGTGCACGACAGCAATGAGCTGAAGGAAGCGCTCACGCTGAAGACGCCGCTGATCGGTATCAACAACCGCAATCTGCGTACCTTCGAAACGTCGATCGAGACGACCATCGGCATGCTCGAATCGATTCCTGACGACCGCATTGTGGTCACGGAGTCGGGCATTCTGTCACGCGTCGATGTCGAACGTCTGCGGGCGATGGACGTGCATACGTTCCTCGTCGGCGAGGCGTTCATGCGCGCGGAAGAGCCGGGTGTGGAACTTGCGCGGATGTTTTTCTAAGCGCGGGTTCAACACGCAGGCTACGTAGCGGAGCAGGTCATGGGCATGGAACGTGAAATCAAGCTGGCGCTGCCGGTGAGCCAGGTGAGTCCGGCGACACAGTGGTTCGTCGCGCGCACGGGCAACGAGGGTCGCCCGATCGAGCTGGCGAATATTTACTTCGATACGCCGACGCTGGCGCTCGCTACTTCGAAAAGCGCGCTGCGCCTGCGGCACACGCCGGACGGGTGGCTGCAAACCTTCAAGACGGTAGGCAACGCCAAGGATGGTTTGCACAGCCGGCATGAGTGGGAAATGCCGGTGGTGGGTGAAAAGCTGGAAATCGACGCTTTGCTGCGTGAGTGTGACGAGCCAACGGCGGCTGAAGCACTGCGTCAGGCGGCGCCAGATCTGATCGAATTGTTCCGCACGAATTTCACCCGCACGCTGTGGCATATCGATCTGGACGGCTCGAAAGTCGAAGCCGCGATCGATCAGGGCAACGTCATCGCGGAGGTGAACGGCGAAATCCGCCGCGCGCCGATTTGCGAAGTGGAGCTTGAATTGAAGTCCGGTGACGAAGCCGCGCTCAGTACGCTGGCGAGAGAACTGGGCAAGCAGGTAGCTGGACTGGCACCGGACAACATCAGCAAAGCTCAGCGCGGCTATCAATTGCGCGCGGGCTAGGTCCGCGGCGTGCGACGCGCGCAGCAACGGGTGTGTGTCGCCTCGTTCGTTTCCGCGTTTGGGCCTCGCCGCAGTTGTGTCACCGATTGCGCCACGCGCTAAAGCCGAATTGCAGTACCGCCAGCGCTGCCGCCCGTTGCACGCCAGCACAATGCGTGGTCTTCGCGCGGCACAAACTTGAGCTAGTCCACGTTTGCTGCGACACTTCTGCGCCATGACCTCAGCTTCCCGCACCCGCTCCAATTCGTCGCAAGCCTCGTTGTTCAGCGACGCCACCGCCATGCCGGCCAGCGGAACGACCACGCAGCCGCCGTTGTCCGCTGCCGACGCGCCGCCAACGCTCGAAGCCCAGTTCACCGCCCTGCCTCCGGCCTGGCGCGCCCACCTCGCACCGTTCATCGAAAGCGACGCCTACGCGCCGTTGTGCCGTTTCGTCGACGGTGAGCGCGCGGCCGGCAAAACGATCTATCCCGCCGACGTCTTTCGAGCCCTGCGCCTCACCAGCCCCGACGAAGTCAAAGTCGTGATCCTCGGCCAGGACCCGTATCACGGCGAAGACCGTGGCACGCCGCAAGCGCACGGACTGGCGTTTTCAGTCGCGCCGAACGTACGCACGCCACCGTCGCTGCGCAATATCTTCAAGGAGATCGCCGCGAGCCTCGGCCACGAGCCGCCACGTCACGGTTGTCTCGACACCTGGGCCAAACAGGGCGTGCTGCTGTTGAACACGGTGCTGACCGTCGCGCGCGATTCGGCCGCGAGTCACGCGAAACGCGGCTGGGAGAAATGCACCGACACCTTGATTCACGAACTGGCCATGCGCCATGACAGTCTCGTGTTCATGCTGTGGGGCGCACACGCGCAAGCCAAGCGCGCGCTGCTCGGCGGCAAGTCGCATTACGTGCTGGAGGCCCCGCATCCGTCGCCACTGTCGGCGCATCGCGGCTTTCTCGGCTGCGGACACTTTGCGTCGGCAAACGAATATCTCGTGAAGCACGGCCGCGAACCGATCGACTGGCGCTTGCCCGACGAAGCGCAGATGCTGGCCTAAGGCCCCCACTGCGCGCAAAAACAAAAACGCCACGGAACTCACATTCCGTGGCGTTTTTTCATTCCATCGCGCCGCGACCACGCAGCACGAGACAAACCTCAACCCTTACGCAGCAGCGATCGCTTCACGCGCGCCAGCCAATGCAGCGGAAGCAGCGTCCGGGCCCATGTTCAGGCCTTCAGCGTAGATGAAGTTCACGTCGGTCATGCCGAGGAAGCCCAGGAAGCTCTTCAGATACGGCGTCTGGCTGTCGTTCGGGGTGCCCGCATACTTGCCGCCACGAGCCGAAACCACGAACACCTTCTTACCCTTCACGAGACCTTCCGGGCCGTTCGCCGTGTACTGGAACGTAATACCGGCACGTGCGATGAAGTCGAAGTACGTCTTCAGTTGCGACGAGATACCGAAGTTGTACATCGGTGCGCCGATCACGATGACGTCGGCGGCTTGCAGTTCGGCGATCAGCGCTTCGCTGCGTGCAGCGATCGCAGCTTGTTCCGGCGTGCGCTGGTCAGCCGGCGTAAAGAACGCGCCGAGGATGGCGTCGTCCAGGTGCGGCAGCGGTTCAGCTTGCAGGTTACGGACGACGACTTGCGCGCCCGGATTCGATTGTTGCAGCTTGGCGGTGAGCTCGTTGACGAGAAGCGTCGAGTTCGCGCCTTGCGAGCGGGCTGCCGAGTTGATTTGCAGGATCGTGGTCATGGTTGACTCCAGTAGGGGCGCGCAGTTTTGCGCGAGTGGAGCCATTGTGTTTTTTTACCGCCTCGGGAAAAAGCCGTCCGGCAGCGAAGGATTGTTGCACTGGTAGAACAATCGCCTCGCTTTGAACCATCGATTCATCTCGCCGATGCTTACAATAAGCTTGCCAGCCAGCGCTCCCGCGCCTTGCGGGCAGCAGGCCGCTTGTCGCTCACGGCGAGCTTGTAGCGCGACGCCTCAGGCCCGTCCAGCTTGACTTGCGCGGTACGCAGTTCGTCGCGGCGGAAGGCGTGGACTTCGACTTTTGCGCCCGGCAGATAGCGCGACAACAGCGAATCAAGATTCGAGCCGGTCACGCGCAGGCCGTCGAGCGCGATCAGCACGTCGCCCGCCGAAAGGCCGGCTTTTTGTGCCGCGCTGCCTTCGTGAATCGCCGCCAGTGTGCAATCCGCACCGCCGCGCACGCGCGCGCCGAGCGACGGTTTGCCGTGCTTTTCCAATTCCGGCGCGAGCGTAACGCCAAATGGTGCGAGGAGCGTCTCGAGGGGCAGATCGCGGGTGCCGTACACGGCTTCGGCGAACAATTCGCCCAGTTGCACACCCGTCGCTTCGGCAAAAATCGCCTCGATCTCGCTTTCTTCGACGCCGACGGGCTTGCCGCGATAGAAGTCGCGCCCAAACCGCTTCCACAGGAGGCGCATCACGTCGTCGAGCGATTTGCGGTTACTGGTCTGCGTGCGGATGGTCAGATCGAAGGCGAGCGCGACGAGCGAGCCCTTGGTGTAATAGCTGACGATCGCGTTCGGCGCGTTTTCGTCCTGCCGATAGTATTTGACCCAGGCGTCGAACGAGCTTTCGGCCACCGTCTGCTTCAGGCGCCCACTGCCGCGCAGCACGCCGCCAATCACCTTGCCGAGCATGCCGAGATAGTCTTCTTGCGAGATCAGGCCGCTGCGCACGAGGATCAGATCGTCGTAGTAAGACGTGAAGCCTTCAAACAGCCACAGCAGCGGCGTGTAGTTTTCGACGCTCAGATCGTACGGCGCAAACACGGCCGGCTTGATGCGCTTCACGTTCCAGGTGTGGAAGTATTCGTGGCTGCACAGGCCGAGGTAGGTTCGGTAGCCCTCGGTGAGCGCGTCGCGGCCTTCCACCGGCAGGTCGCCGCGATTGCAGATCAGCGCCGTCGAGGCGCGGTGTTCCAATCCGCCATAACCATCGGCGACGGCCTGCGTCATGAACACGTAGCGATCCATGGGCGCCTTCTTCGACTCCGGCTCGAACAAGGCGATCTGCGCTTCGCAGATACGCTTCAGATCGGCGGACAGACGCGCCATATCGAGGCCGATCACGCGCCCCGCGATCACGATATCGTGCGATACGCCGTGCGCCTTGAACGTCTCCAGCGCGAACTCACCCAACGTAACCGGGTGATCGATCAGCTCATCGTAGTTCTGCGCGCGATACTCGCCAAAGCCATAGCGCTTCGTGCCGCGCGCCTCCGGCAGCGCGGTCGCGACCCGCCAGTTGCGATACGCCGCGCCGTCCGGCTTCTGGATATCGACCACGCACTGCGCTTCCTCATGACCGAGCGCCACCAGGAACACGCTCGTGCCATTGAAAAAGCCCGTCGTATCGTCGAGATGCGCGGCGCGCACCGACAGATCCCATGCATACACCTCGTAGCGCAGCGTCAGCGGACCTTTGACGGGCGCTGCCTGCCACGTGTGCTTGTCGTTTTTTTCGACGCGCACCTTCCGCCCCGCCTCATTGGTGCCGCGCAGCGTGACGATGTTGCGGGCAAATTCGCGCACCATGTAGCTGCCCGGAATCCACACCGGCAGCATGAAACGTTGGCCGGCCGGATCGGGATCGGTGACGGTCACAGTGACTTCGAACAGATGGGCGGCGGGTTGCTTGGGAACGATGGTGTAGCGGATCGGCTTCATCGGCGGGCGAATAGGAGGTGTGTAGCGGGGAGGTTCGGAGCTTGATGTGAAAGGAGGCGCACTTCGCGCCTCCTTTCTTCGACTTGTGCCGCGTGCTCAGTGCACGGCAGACATTTCCTTGTCCAGCCGGTCTGCCGACACGGCGCCGGGCAGGCGGCGGCCGTCGGCGAGGAACACGGTCGGCGTGCCGTCGACGCTCATCGCGTGGCCGAGGGCCAGGTTCTTGTCGATCGCGGCGGTGTCGCAGGTGCCGGCGGCGGTGGGCGCCTGATGATCCTGCATCCACGATTCCCATGCCTTCGCGCGGTCGGTCGAGCACCAGATCGACTTCGACTTGGCGGTCGAATCCGGCGACAGCACCGGGTACAGGAAGGTGTAGACGGTTACGTTATCGATCGACTTGAGCGAGGTTTCGAGCTGCTTGCAGTACGGGCAGTTCGGATCGGAGAACACCGCGATCTTCCGCGCGCCGTTACCCTTCACGACCTTCACCGCGTTCGCGAACGGCAGGCTCGCGAAGTCGATGCGATTGGTCTCCGACAGGCGCGCTTCGGTCAGATTCTTGCGCGTCTTCGCGTCGACCATGTCGCCGAGCATGAGGTAGTCGCCGTTCGCATCGCTATAGATGATCTGCGTGCCGAGATTCACTTCGTAGAGGCCGGCGATCGGCGACTTCGTCACGCTCTTGATCGTCACGTCGGTCAGACGCGTTTGCAGCGTGGCTTTGAGCTTGTCGGTGGCTTGATCGGCCTGCGCGGAGCAGCCGATCGTCACGGCAACGATCGCGAGCGCGGCGGCTGCGATGCGGAAGGATTTTTTCATGCTGAATTCCTGGAGTTCAATCGCGCGCATTGCGCGTTTTAGGGACGTTTCCGGTCTGACCGGAATGGCGTCCGTCCGCTCATGATACCCGTCTCGCCGGTCGGGTATGTGGGCCCGGGCGCTTTACCCCAGCGCGGCCGACACCAGCCAGCGCTTGATGAACGGCTGCGCCCCGACAAATGCCATACCGGTATTGCGCAATACCTTGGCGAACGGACCGGGCGCCGAGAAGAGCTTTTGCAGGCCGTCGGTGGCGATCATCAGCGCGCGGATGTCTTCGCGGCGGGCGCGCTCGTAGCGGCGCAGCAGCACCATGTCGCCGAGATCGCGGAACGCTTCCTTGCCGGCGACCGTCTCGGCGAGCGCCGCGACGTCGCGCAAACCGAGGTTCATGCCCTGGCCCGCCAGTGGGTGAATCAGATGCGCGGCATCGCCGACCAGCGCGACACGCGGCGCGACCAGCTTGTCGACCGTTTGCAGCGCCAGCGGGAAGCCTTGCGCGGGCGTCACGCATTCCAAGGCGCCGAACTGCTCGCCCGTCACGCGTTCGACTTCGGCAGCAAGTTGCGCCGGGTCGAGCGCGAGCAGTTGCTCGGCGTGCTCAGTGCGCGCCGACCAGACCAGCGACACGTGGCCGTCCGGCATGGGAAGCAACGCGATGATTTCGCCGTCCTTGAACCATTGATAAGCGGTTTCGCCGTGCGGCCTTTCGGCCTTGAAGTTCGCGACCACACCGGTTTGCTTGTAGTCGCGCCGGATCATTTTCGAGCCGATCTGCGCGCGCACCCACGAATGCGCGCCGTCCGCACCGACCACCAGATCGGCCTCGAGCACATTGCCGTTGGCAAGGCCGACGCTCGCGCCGTCTGCGGCCAAGTCGAGCGCCTGCGCGCGCGCGTCGATCCAGGTGAGATTCGGCTGGAAACGCAGCGCGGCATCCAGCGCGCGCTCGATCACCGATGACTCGACGATCCAAGCCAGTTGCGGCACGGATGCCTGAAACGCGGAAAAATGGAGTTCGGCATGCGCGTCGCCGTAGACGCGCATGTCGTAGACAGGCCCGAGCTTCGAGAGATCGAGCGCCTGCCAGACCCGCAATCGCTCCAGCAGAGCCTGCGAACTCGACGACAGCGCATAGACCCGCGAGTCGAAGGTGGCGCCCGGCGGCAGCGCCGCGCAGGGTTGCGCGAGCTGCGCCACGCGCAGTCCGCCTTGCGTCAGCGCCAGCGCCGCGGTCTTGCCGACGAGCCCGCCGCCGATCACGGCGGCATCAAAGGTCTGGTGGTGTGCGTTCATCCGCGCATTATAGCCGCGGGGGTTGCGGGGGACGGATCGAGCCGCCAGCTTTACCGCAGGCAGATCAAGAAC
Organism: Paraburkholderia sp. BL23I1N1; assembly: GCF_003610295.1. Lineage (NCBI taxonomy): Bacteria > Pseudomonadati > Pseudomonadota > Betaproteobacteria > Burkholderiales > Burkholderiaceae > Paraburkholderia > Paraburkholderia sp. BL23I1N1. The sequence continues at coordinate 163,758 of NZ_RAPV01000001.1, read as the reverse complement.
CCGATCCGAACGGGTTACAATTGCGCTTTCCGTGACAAAACTCGCCCAGAATCGTCGAGGCAACGCCCCGATCTGGTGTCTTGTCCCGCTCCGCTGCGCTTCCTCCGCCACGCCAAACGCGAAGGCATTTCGAATCCTGCACACAGCGTCGAGCGCATCACGCAACTTACCGATTCACTGAAGGATTTCCATGAGCCTCAAATGCGGCATCGTCGGCCTGCCTAACGTCGGCAAGTCCACCCTGTTCAATGCGCTGACCAAGGCGGGCATCGCCGCCGAAAACTATCCGTTCTGCACGATCGAGCCGAACGTCGGCATCGTCGAAGTGCCGGACGCGCGTCTGAAGGCGCTCGCGGAAATCGTCAAGCCGGAGCGCATCCTGCCGGCCGTGGTGGAATTCGTCGACATCGCCGGCCTCGTGGCCGGTGCGAGCAAGGGCGAAGGTCTGGGCAACCAGTTTCTCGCGAACATCCGCGAAACCGATGCGATCACGCACGTAGTGCGCTGCTTCGAAGATGACAACGTGATTCACGTCGCGAACAAGGTCGATCCGCTGTCGGATATTGAAGTGATCAACACCGAACTGGCGCTGGCCGACCTCGCGACCGTCGAAAAGGCGCTGTCGCGCTATTCGAAGGCTGCCAAGTCGGGTAACGACAAGGAAGCCATCAAGAACGCCGCAGTTCTGGAAAAAGTGCGTGCGCAGCTCGACCAGGCCAAGCCGGTCCGCGCGCTCGACCTGTCGGATGAGGAAAAGGCCACGCTCAAGCCGTTCTGCCTGATCACCGCCAAGCCGACCATGTACGTCGCCAACGTGAAGGACGACGGTTTCGAGAACAACCCGCATCTGGACGCAGTCGCGAAGTTCGCCGCAGCCGAAGGCGCACCGGTGGTCGCCGTGTGCGCGGCGATCGAAGCGGAAATCGCTGACCTCGACGAAGCGGACATGGAAGTGTTCCTCGCCGACATGGGTATGCACGAGCCCGGCCTGAACCGCGTGATTCGCGCGGGTTTCAAGTTGCTGGGCCTGCAAACGTACTTCACGGCAGGCGTGAAGGAAGTGCGCGCTTGGACGATCCACGTTGGCGATACAGCACCGCAAGCAGCGGGTGCGATCCACACTGACTTCGAGCGCGGCTTCATTCGCGCGCAGACCATCGCCTTCAACGACTTCATCACCTACAAGGGTGAACAAGGCGCGAAGGAAGCCGGCAAGATGCGCGCAGAAGGCAAGGAATACGTCGTGCACGACGGCGACGTGATGAATTTCCTGTTTAACGTGTAATCAACGACTGAGGCTTGGCCTCGGCGCGGGGCGGCAATTGGCAGAACGCCAGACGAACATTAAACGCCGCCCACTCCCCCCTCAAAAGCCCGCTCAACGCGGGCTTTTGCTTTTACTGCTCGACTGCTGCGCTAGCTGCCGCGCACCGGAGCGGCACCGAGATACCGTCCCGGACTGCCGCCATTTGCGATGGCGAATCCGCCAGCACCGCATCGATACCCAGACACGCAGCCATTCGATAGTCGTCCGCATTGTTCACTGCAATCGCCACGATCCGAACATCAGGCTTCTGCCGGAAGCAGGCCACGGTTAAAGGTGTCCACAGCGTTGCCTGCACGTCGGAGCGGCCTTCGCCCAAGGTGAACTTCTCCACCACCGTCATTGCGCGATGCAGTTCGAACGCTGTCATTGCGTGTTCGACAGGCGCATCCACACAGCCCTGATTCAGTAACACGCGCACGAGCCGCCCACGTGTTGCATCGCGCGACTCGAACAGCCTGGCACGGGGATAAACCGCGAAACTCTGCTGATAGTCCGTCTCGGTCGAATAGATCGATACCCGCGACCACGCGTTTTCTTCGTCCAGCACGCGCGCCACCGCTTGAGCCTGCGGCGCGGCGGGCAACGCTTTCATATCCAGGATGACTGGCATGGCAGGCGGAATCGCCTGCAACGCTTCACGCAGCGTCGGAATGCCGACGGGGTGATCGCGATAGGGATACGCGCCGCCCAGTCGGAAACTCCAGCCGGCGTTCACACGTGCGAGTTCCGCGGCCGTCAATGCGGACACCGGCCCCTTCGCATCGGTCAACGCCGACAGATCGGACGGACGGTACAGCACCGGTACGCCGTCCTTGCTCAATTGAACCGTGAGCCACATGGCATCGGCATGGTGCGCCATCGATTGGCGAATCGCTTCGAGCGTGTTTTCGGGCGCGTCGCCTGTGCCGCCACGATGCGCGATGACTCTGGGCAACGATGTCGCCGGCGCGGATCCATTCGCCGTTGTGACAGACGTCAGCGCACATCCCGCTAGCATGAGACCTGCTATCGAACCACACACCGTCAATCGAACCAAACTCAGCATCTGGAATCCTGATTAAAAAAACATTCCGATCGAAACCGCGGACGATCGCGCACAGGAAAGCACGCCTTACCTCCCCTTACATCATGCCCGCACACGGGTAGTGGCGACCCGCGTGCAGGCATGACCTCGCGCAACCCCGTGCCTTCAGGCATCCATTATTTCCGTTCCGTGACAGCCAGTGCTAAATTGCGGCATCCGGCGTCTGTCGAAAGTAGGCTCCCGCCTTGCAGCCGACTCCGGACTGTCATCGAACACAAATAGAATCGCGCGATTCCCACCCGCGCCCGTTCCGGCAAGGAGACCTATCGATGCGTTGCAAGCCGCTTTTCCGTTCGCTTTCCGTTGCCGCCGTGCTGAGCTTCGGCATCAGCCAGGCAGCGCACGCCGCCACCGAAATCCAGTTCTGGCATGCCATGGAAGCCGCACTCGGCGAGCGTCTGAACGACATCGCCAACGCGTTCAACGCATCGCAAAGCGACTACAAGATTGTGCCGGTGTTCAAAGGCAGCTACGACCAGACCCTCGCCGCCGGTATCGCCGCTTATCGCAGCGGCAACGCGCCGGCCATTCTTCAGGTCTACGAAGTCGGCACCGCGACGATGATGCAGGCGAAAAAGGCCGTGATCCCGGTCTCGGACGTGTTCAAGCAAGCCGGCGTGCCGCTCGACGAAAAAGCCTTCGTGCCGACCATCTCCAGCTACTACAGCGACTCAAAAACCGGCGAGCTAATCTCGATGCCGTTCAACAGCTCGACGCCGGTGTTGTACTACAACAAGGACGCGTTCAAGAAAGCCGGGCTCGATCCCAATCAGCCGCCGAAAACCTGGGCCGAATTGCAGGTGGACGCGCAGAAGCTGAAGACATCGGGCATGGCGTGCGGCTATTCGTCGGGCTGGCAGAGCTGGATTCAACTCGAAAACTATAGCGCCTGGCATGGCGCCCCGTTCGCGTCGAAGAACAATGGTTTCGACGGCGCCGACGCGCAGCTGGAGTTCAACAAGCCGCTGCAGGTCGCGCACATCCAGTTCCTGCAGAACATGCAGAAGGAAGGCACCTTCACCTACGTCGGCCGCAAGGACGAACCGGTGTCGAAGTTCTATAGCGGCGACTGCGGGATCATCACGAACTCGTCGGGTTCGCTCGCCACGATCAAGAAGTACGCGAAGTTCAACTTCGGCACCGGCATGATGCCGTATGACGCCAGCGTGAAGGGCGCGCCGCAGAACGCGATCATCGGCGGGGCAAGCTTGTGGGTGCTGTCGGGTAAAGATCCGGCCGTCTACAAGGGCGTGGCGAAATTCCTGTCGTATCTGTCCTCGGCGCCGGTTGCCGCGAAGTGGCATCAGGACACGGGCTATCTGCCGGTCACGACCGCCGCGTATCAGCTGACGCAGCAGCAAGGCTTCTACGAGAAGAACCCGGGCAGCGACACCGCGATCAAGCAGATGCTCAACAAGCCGCCCCTGCCGTACACGAAGGGGCTGCGTCTGGGCAACATGCCGCAGATCCGCACCGTGATCGACGAAGAACTCGAACAGGTGTGGGCGGAGAAAAAGACGCCGCAACAGGCGCTCGATTCGGCCGTGTCGCGTGGCGACGAGTTGCTGCGCCGCTTCGAGAAAGCCGGTAGCTAAACGTAACTAAGCGCTAGCCGGCCGGCAAGGTTTCGGTGCCCTCGCACCGAAACCCGTCGTGGTAGTAAAACCCTGGGAATTCTCGATGGAAAAACGCTCCAGCTTCGGCACCAGCGTATTGCCCTACCTGCTCGTCGCACCGCAACTTCTGATCACGCTGCTGTTCTTTCTGTGGCCGGCAGGTGAAGCGCTGTGGCAATCCACGCAGAGTCAGGACGCGTTCGGCACGTCGAGCGAATTTGTCGGCCTCGCCAATTTCAAGCAGTTATTCGCCGATCCGCTGTATCTGTCGTCGTTCAATACGACGCTGATTTTCTGTGCGCTCGTCACCGTGTTCGGATTGGTGATTTCGCTCCTGCTGGCGGTCTGCGCGGATCGCGTGACGCGCGGCGCGAAGATCTATCAGACGCTGCTGATCTGGCCGTACGCGGTCGCGCCCGCGATCGCCGCCGTGTTGTGGTCGTTCCTGTTCAACCCGAGCATCGGCCTCGTCACCTATGCGCTCGCGAAGAACGGCATTGTGTGGAATCACGCATTGAATGCGGGCCAGGCGATGTTTCTGGTCGTGCTGGCGTCCGTCTGGAAACAGGTCAGCTATAACTTTCTGTTCTTCTACGCCGGCTTGCAGGCCATTCCGCGTTCGCTGATCGAAGCGGCAGCCATCGACGGCGCCGGTCCGGTGCGGCGTTTCTTCGGCATCGCACTTCCGCTGCTCTCGCCGACCAGCTTTTTCCTGCTGGTGATCAACATCACCTACGCGTTCTTCGACACCTTCCCGGTGATTGATGCCGCCACCGGCGGCGGCCCGGCGCAATCCACCCGCACGCTGATCTACAAGATCTTCGCCGAGGGCTTCCAGGGGCTGGATATCGGCAGCTCGGGCGCGCAGTCCGTGATCCTGATGGTGATCGTGGTCGCGTTGACGGTCGTGCAATTCCGCTTCATCGAACGCAGGGTTCAATACTCATGATCGAGAACCGCCGCGGTTTCGACCTCTTCTGCCATGCGGTGCTGATTCTTGGTGTCGTGCTGGTGGTGTTTCCGGTGTACGTCGCGTTTTGCGCGGCGACGATGAGCGAGCATGAGGTGTTCAGCGTGCCGCTGTCACTCATGCCGAGCACGCATCTGTTCGAGAACATCGCGACCGTCTGGTCGCATGGCAGCGGCAATGCAGCGGCGCCGTTCGGCCGCATGCTGTTCAACAGCCTCGTGATGGCGCTGGTGATTTCGATCGGCAAGATCGCCATCTCGATGATCTCCGCGTACGCGATCGTGTTTTTCCGCTTTCCGTTTCGCAATCTGTCGTTCTGGCTGATCTTCATCACGCTGATGCTGCCGGTCGAAGTGCGCATCTTTCCGACGGTGCAGGTCGTGTCGTCGATGCATCTGAGCAATACGTACAGCGGCCTGACCTTGCCGCTGATCGCATCGGCCACCGCCACGTTCCTGTTCCGCCAGTTCTTTATGACACTGCCCGACGAGCTGATGGAAGCGGCGCGCATCGACGGCGCCGGTGCGATGCGTTTCTTCTGGGACGTGGTGCTGCCGCTGTCGAAGACGAACATGGCGGCGCTCTTTGTCATCACGTTCATTTACGGCTGGAATCAGTATCTGTGGCCGATCCTGATTACGAGCCAGCAATCGCTGACGACTGCCGTGATCGGCATCAAAAGCATGATCGCTTCCGGCGACACCGCGACGGAATGGCACCTCGTGATGACCGCGACCCTGCTCGCCATGCTGCCACCGCTCGCTGTGGTGCTGACGATGCAGCGCTGGTTCGTGCGCGGGTTGGTGGACTCGGAGAAGTAACTCGCGCAAATTGGGCGAGCTTCGGCGTTGAACATGGAATAAATAACACCGCGCCAGGCGCGGTACGCGCGGCAAGCGCGGCAAGCGCGGCAAGCGCGGCAAGCAACGAAAAGGCTAAAACAGCATGGCTGCACTGACTCTGCAAGGCGTTAAAAAGACCTACGACGGCAAACAGTTCGTGTTGCACGGTATCGATGTGGACGTCGCGGACGGCGAGTTCGTCGTGATGGTCGGTCCGTCGGGTTGCGGCAAATCGACCTTGCTGCGGATGGTGGCCGGACTCGAGGGCATTTCCGACGGCACTGTCTCGATCGCCGGCAAAGTGGTCAATCGACTGGAGCCGAAGGATCGCAACATCGCGATGGTGTTCCAGAACTACGCGCTGTATCCGCACATGAGCGTCGCCGAGAATATGGGCTATGCGCTGAAGATCGCGGGCGTCGATCGCGCGCAGATTGCGAAGCGCGTGGAGGCCGCGGCGCAGATTCTCGAGCTTGAACCGCTGCTTGCACGCAAGCCGCGCGCGTTGTCTGGCGGTCAACGACAACGCGTCGCCATGGGCCGCGCGATCGTGCGTGAACCGGCGGTGTTTCTGTTCGACGAACCGCTGTCGAATCTTGACGCCAGACTGCGTGTGCAGATGCGCCTCGAAATCCAGCGCCTGCATGCGCGGCTCGCGACGACCAGCCTCTACGTCACCCACGATCAGATCGAAGCGATGACGCTCGCGCAACGCGTGATCGTGATGAACAAGGGCCACGCGGAGCAGATCGGCGCGCCGACCGAGGTCTACGAACGCCCGGCCACGGTATTCGTCGCGAGCTTCATCGGCTCGCCGGGGATGAATCTGCTGGAAGGCCGCGTTTCGGATGACGGTGCAACGTTTGAAGTGGCGGGCAACGGGCCGAAGCTGCCGCTGATGGGCGTAACGGCGATTGGGCGCGAAGTGGCCAAAGGTCGCGAATGGACGCTCGGCATCCGCCCGGAGCACATGACGCCCGGTCAAGCGGATACGCCCTACGCCACACTGACGGTCGATTCCTGCGAACTGCTCGGCGCGGACAACCTCGCGCACGGCCGCTGGGGCAAGCATGACGTCACGGTCCGCCTGCCACATACGCACCGTCCCGCAGCGGGCGAAGCGCTGCAAGTCTCGTTACCCGCGCAGCATCTGCACTTCTTCGATCCGGCAACGGGACAGCGCGCGAACTAGAACCAAGGTCGCTGCGGACGCCCTCTGCCGTCCCACCCCCACCCCGAAGTACAATGCCATCTGCACAACCCGCCCGCGCGCGGGGCGTCGCGGGGTTCGAAGCCGCGCTCGACGCCGCGCCGGCCGGTGCCGGTCGCACTGCCCGGCTACAACACCCATTTCCCATCCACCCACGACCGCCCGCCCCCACGCGGCCGGCATCGTCAACGTCTATTGCAAGCAAATGGCCCAATACGTCTTCACCATGAACCGGGTCGGCAAAATCGTGCCGCCCAAGCGTCAAATCCTGAAAGACATCTCGCTGTCGTTTTTCCCCGGCGCGAAGATCGGCTTGCTCGGCCTGAACGGCTCGGGCAAGTCGACGCTGATCCGCATCATGGCCGGTGTGGACAAGGACATCGAAGGCGAAGCCACGCCGATGCCGAACCTGAACATCGGCTATCTGCCGCAGGAACCGCAGCTCGATCCGAACAAGACGGTGCGTGAAGCGGTGGAAGAAGGTCTCGGCGAAGTCTTCGGTGCTCAAAAGAAACTCGACGCAATCTACGCCGCCTACGCGGAGCCGGACGCCGACTTCGACGCGCTCGCCGCCGAGCAGGCAAAGTACGAAGCCATTCTCGCCACCACCGACGGCAGCGCGGAACAGCAGATCGAAATCGCCGCCGACGCGCTGCGTCTGCCGGCGTGGGACGCGAAGATCGAACACCTGTCGGGTGGCGAAAAGCGCCGCGTCGCGTTGTGCAAGCTGCTGCTGGAAAAGCCGGACATGCTCCTGCTCGACGAGCCGACCAACCACCTGGACGCGGAATCGGTCGACTGGCTCGAACAGTTCCTGACGCGCTTCCCGGGCACCGTCGTCGCCGTGACCCACGATCGTTACTTCCTCGATAACGCCGCCGAGTGGATTCTCGAACTCGACCGCGGCCACGGCATTCCATGGAAGGGCAACTACAGCAGCTGGCTCGACCAGAAGGAAGAGCGCCTGAAGCAGGAAGAGTCGTCGGAATCGGCGCGTCAGAAGGCAATCAAGAAGGAACTGGAGTGGGTGCGCCAGAACCCGAAGGGCCGTCAGGCGAAGTCGAAGGCGCGTATCGCCCGCTTCGAGGAACTGAACAGCCAGGACTACCAGAAGCGCAACGAAACCTCGGAAATCTTCATCCCGGTCGGCGACCGCCTGGGTAACGAAGTGATCGAGTTCAAGAACGTCAGCAAGTCGTATGGCGACCGATTGCTGCTCGACGACGTCAGCTTCAAGATTCCGGCGGGCGCGATTGTCGGCATCATCGGGCCGAACGGCGCCGGTAAGTCGACGCTGTTCCGCATGCTGACCGGCCGCGAACAACCGGATTCGGGCGAAATCGTGCAAGGCCCGACGGTCAAGCTCGCGTACGTGGACCAAAGCCGCGACGCGCTCGACGGCTCGAAGACCGTGTTTGCAGAAATCTCCGGCGGTGCGGACGTGCTAACCGTCGGCAAGTACGAAACGCCTTCGCGTGCGTATATCGGCCGCTTCAACTTCAAGGGTGGCGATCAGCAGAAGACCGTCGGCAATCTGTCGGGCGGTGAGCGCGGCCGGCTGCATCTGGCGAAGACGCTGATCGCGGGCGGCAACGTCCTGCTGCTGGACGAACCGTCGAACGACCTGGACGTCGAAACGCTGCGCGCGCTGGAAGACGCATTGCTCGAATTCGCCGGCTCCGTCATGGTGATCTCGCACGATCGCTGGTTCCTCGACCGGATCGCGACGCACATCCTGGCGTTCGAAGGTGATTCGCAAATCACGTTCTTCAACGGCAACTACCAGGAATACGAAGCGGACAAGCGTGCGCGTCTCGGTGAAGAAGGTGCACGTCCGAAGCGCCTGCGTTACAAGCCGATCGCGCGATAAATCTGGAGCCTGGCGGCCCGTTCGTCGGCCGACGAGCGGGTTGTCAGGCGTCAGGGCACACGCATTGCTCGCCACGGCGTGTCACACGCCGTCCCGGCGGGATGCAACAACTCCGCCATACCCAATCAAACGTGCGTCCAACCGGCGCACGCACAGGCCGATCACGCCCACACCGCGCCCAGCGCGGCGACGAGGAGGCAAGCATGGCGATGTCGAAGGGCAAGCGCTGGGCCATTGCCGCAAGTGGTGTGCTGCTGGTGCTGATCGTTGTCGCGATCGGTGCGTTGCAGTTCGCGCAGCGCGAAGTCAAAGAGCGCGTCACGGCGGCGCTTGGTTCATTGGGCAGCGCCGAAAGCATCCGGGTCGGCCTCACCTCCGTCCATCTCACCCATGTTCTGCTCAAGGCGCCGCCCGGCTGGCCCGCCGGTGATCCGCTACGCGCCGACGAAATCACGCTCACGCCCGATATCCGCGATCTGCTCGCGCGGCGCATGCATATTCGCAGCGTAGTGGTGCGCGGCTTCGACATCGCCGTATTGCGCAGCAAGGACGGTACGATCCGCCTCCTGCCGAATCTGCGGGAATCGGTGAACAAGTCAGACGAAGAAGCCAGTGGCGCCGCAACTGCCGCTCCCCGCGAAAAGCTGATCGACCACGTCAGCTTCGAGCAGGGCAATTTCCATTTCTACGATATGTCCGTCGGGCCACCGGCATTCAGGATGACGGTCAGCGAGGTCAACGCAACCGTCGATCACCTGCAACTGCCCGCGCTCAGCGACCCGACCACCCTCGATCTCACCGGCTCGATCAAAGGCCCGGCGCATAAGGGTACGGTCTCGTTCGGAGGCTGGATCAAGATCGCCAGCAAGGATTCGCAGACCACTACCAGACTGCGCGGCGTCGATGTCGCAATGCTCGATCCTTACCTGCTGAAGAAGGCTGGCGCGAAGACGCAAGTGACCGGCGGCACGGTCGATGTGACTGTCGAATCGACGGTGCGCAACTATCAATTGCACGCGCCCGGCACGGTGACGATCCACCAGCTGCAACTCGCCGACAGCGACAATCCGCTGGACACCTTCATGTCGATCCCAACCAAGGCCGCCGTTGCGGCGCTCAAGGCGCACAACGGCGATATCACGCTGCATTTCGTACTTGACGGCGACCTCCGCGACCCGAAGTTTTCGGTGCAGGAGGGTCTGATGAAGCGCCTCCGCGCGGGATTTGCAAACGCGCTGGGCGTGAGCGTCGAAGGCGTGGCGAAGGGCGCTGGGGAAACCGTGAAAGGCTTGGGTAACGCGTTGAAGAATCTACTTGGGCAGTAGGCCAGGCAGAAGGCTTAGACCGGCAACCCCAGCTCGCGTAATGTCGCTTCGGTTTGCGCAGCGCCCGTGTGATGCACGCCGTGCCAGCCAAGTGCCGTGGCAGCCTCGGCGTTTTTCAGATTGTCGTCGATGAAAACGAGTTCACCCGGTTCGATGCCCGGCAACTGCGCCTCGATCCGCTGATGCATGGCCGCGAAAATCGCCGGATCGGGTTTCACCAGCTTCACCGTGCCCGACACGACGATATCGCGAAACCGCCGCAGCACGGGGAAGTGCTCCCACGCATACGGAAACGTCTCCGCCGACCAGTTCGTCAGCCCAAAGAGCGGCACATGGGCCGCCTCGAGCTTTCCCATGATCGCCACGCCCTCTTCCAGCACGCCGACCACCATCTCGTGCCAGCGCTCGTAGAACGCACGGATCAGCGGTGCGTGGTCGGGAAACTTCGCGATCAGTTCGTTTGTTCCCTCGACGATGGGCTGGCCGCCGTCCTGACGGATCACCCAGTCCATCGAACAGACATGGGTCAGAAACCAGCGGCGCTCCGTTTCGTCAGGAATCAACTGACGATACAGATAGTCAGGGTTCCAGTCGATCAGCACGCCGCCGAAATCAAACACCACTGCCTTGATGGCCATGCACGCTCCCTCAGAAAGGTTGTGGCAACGAGATCAGATAGCTTGTGTACGCAACTCAAGCCACGCCTTGGCCTCGCCTGAGACATGCGGCGACAGGCGCGTGCGCACCGTCTCGTGATACGTGTTGAGCCATGCGCGCTCGTCGTCACGCAACAGCGACAGGTCAAGGCAGCGCGTATCGATCGGGCACAGCGTCAGCGTTTCGAACTTGAGGAAATCGCCGAACTCGGTTTTCTCCGCGGGCACGTTGAGCACCAGGTTCTCGATCCGCACGCCCCACTGGCCCGGCCGGTAAATGCCCGGCTCGACCGAGGTGATCATGCCTTCTTCCATCGCCGTCCACGGTTCGGCCGGCGCGTAGTGCGAAATCACCTGCGGGCCTTCGTGCACGTTCAGAAAATAACCCACGCCGTGACCGGTGCCGTGACCGTAATCGGCGCCGGCTTCCCAGATCGGCGCGCGGGCGATCGCGTCGAGCATCGGCGAACGGATGCCGCGCGGGAATTTCGCGCGCGACAACGCCATGGTGCCTTTCAGCACGATCGTGAAATCGCGCCGCTGTGCCTCGCTGACGGTGCCCACCGGCACGACGCGGGTGATGTCGGTCGTGCCGCTCAGATACTGCGCGCCCGAATCGATCAGCAACAAGCCATTGCCTTCGATCACCGAATGCGATTCATCGGTCGCGCGGTAGTGCGGCATCGCGCCGTTCGCGTTGAAGCCGGCGATCGTGGCAAAGCTCAGCGACACGAAGCCCGGACGACGCGAACGGGCTGCCGTCAGGCGCTCGTCGATTGTGAGTTCAGTGATCATTTCGCGGCCCAGCGCGCCTTCGAACCACGCGAAGAATTCGGCGAGTGCCGCGCCGTCCTGTTCCATTGTCTCGCGTACGTGCTCCGCTTCTGCCTCGGTCTTGCGCGACTTGAAGAACGTGGACGGATTGACCGCCTCGACAACCTCAACCGTGGACGGCACCGACTGCAGCGAGCCATACGTGATGCGGCGCGGGTCGATCAGCAGCGTGCTGCCGGCCGGCAGGGCGGCCAGCGCATCGGCCGCCTTGGCATACGGCTCGACACGGATGCCGTCACGCGCGAGCGCGTCGGCCAATTCTTGCGGTACCTTGCCGTCGGCGACGAAGAGCGACGCGCTCTCCGGACCGATCAGCGCGTGCGCCACGAACACCGGGTTGTAGCTGACATCGGCGCCGCGCAAATTCAAAAGCCATGCAAGGTCATCGAGCGTGGAAATGAAGTGCCACTGCGCGCCTTTCTCCGCCATGGCGCGGCGAATCTGCGCGAGCTTGTCCGAACGGGCCACGCTCGCGTGCGGCGCGGCATGCTCAAACACGGCGGCAGCGGGCAACGACGGGCGCTGCGGCCAGATCGCGTCGAACAGGTCGACGTCGGTGCGCAGCTTGACGCCGCGCGCGGTGAGCGCCTGGCTCAAAGCACGCGCCGCCGACACACCGAGCACGGCGCCGTCCACACCGACCGTGCCGCCGGTCGCGACGTTCTGCGCAAGCCATTCGAAATGCGGCGCGGTCTGCTGGCCGCCGGTCATCTTCATCAGCTGAACGCCGGTGCCGGCCAGTTGCGCGTTGGCTTGTTCCCAATAGCGGCTGTCGGTCCATACGCCGGCGAAATCGGCGGTCACGATCAGCGTGCCGGCCGAGCCGGTGAAACCCGACAACCACTGCCGGCCTTGCCAGCGGCCGGGTAAGTATTCGGAAAGATGCGGATCGGCAGAAGGCACCAGATAGGCGGCTACGCCTTCGCGCGCCATCGCATTGCGCAATGTCGCGAGCCGTTCAGGGATGGAGGAGGTTTCGGGGAGTCGGGCATTCATCAGAGTCACCTGCAAATATTCAACGACGGGAAAGCAAGCCGACCGTCACGGCAACGACGACCAACGCGATGGCGGTACATACCGGCCATTCGAGCGTGTCGCCATCATGAAAGAGACCCACCACGTTGCCGGCCATGCGCGCGACACCCGCGCCCAGCACCCCGGCAAATAGCGCCACCCACCACGGGACGCGGCTATATCGGCGCAACGGATGCAACCACCAGCCTGCCAGACCGATTACCGCACCCAGCACCAGAATTCCGGGCCACCCCATCAGCGGCAGGCCTCGCGCAGTTTCGGATTCGTCTCATGGGCGCAAGGGGCCAAGACAGCTAGCATTTTTGTCTCATTAACTATAGAGGTTCAGCACGGCGCTTTCCGCATAGCGGTTGAGTTTAGGGGTCGGGGTGATGTTAGGCAAGTTGCAAGCCTTACGAAAAAACCTGGTCCCGGTAATTGCCACGCTAAAAGCGCGCCATGCGAATCGCCCTGATCGAGCCGGACCTTCGGCACGCTACCTTGGTCGGCCGGCTGATCTTTGCCGGTGGCCATGCGTGCCAGCACTTCACCACGAGCGCACCGTTCCTGCATCGCGCCGCCGACGAATGCTTCGATCTTCTCATCACTGAAGGTTGGGCCGGCGACCATTCCGCCGAAGACGTGATCCCGCGCGCCCGCTCCATCCTGCCTGGCTTGCCGGTGATCGTGCTGCTGTCGGAGCCGCGCGAGAGCCAGATCGTTGCCGCGCTGCACGCCGGCGCCGACGACTGCCTGATCAAACCGGTCCGTGGCCCGGAAATGCTGGCGCGGGTCGACGCGCTGCTACGCCGCGCGGGTTTGCGGCGACCGCTCAACCGCCGGCTCGATACGATCGGTGGGTATGCGTTCGATGCGTCGCAGTTGGCCGTCACGTTTCGTCAGCACACCGTCGCTCTGACACCGAAGGAATTCCGTTTTGCGCTGCTGCTCTTTACCAATCTGTCGCGGCCGGTGTCGCGCGCGCATATTCTCGAAACCGTCTGGACACGCCGCCGTGACGTAAAGTCGCGCACCGTCGACACTCATGCCTCGCGCGTGCGGACGAAATTGCAGTTGCGCCCGGAACACGGTTATTGCCTGACACCGCTTTACGGCTACGGCTATCAACTCGACGCGATCCCGCCAGAGGCCGTTGTGGAGGCCGGGTGACGCGCGCAGAATGAAAGAATCGTGAAAACGCTATAATATTGGGCTAAACCATAGCTCCCCATATGCAGCTTCTAACGATCGGAATCAATCACCACACTGCGCCTGTCGCCTTGCGCGAACGCGTGGCGTTTCCGCTCGAACAGATCAAGCCTGCATTGGACACCTTCAAGAGCGTCTGGCTCGGCCGCACTGCCCGCACGGCGCCGGAAGCGGCGATTCTGTCCACCTGCAACCGCACCGAACTCTATTGCGTGACCGACGACCAGGCCGCGCGTGAAGCCGCGATCCAGTGGTTCTCGAAGTATCACAACCTGCCCGTCGACGAACTCGCGCCGCATGTCTACGCGCTGCCGCAGTCGGAAGCCGTGCGCCACGCGTTCCGCGTCGCGTCGGGGCTGGATTCGATGGTGCTGGGTGAGACGCAAATCGTCGGACAAATGAAGGATGCGGTACGCACGGCGTCTGAAGCCGGTGCGCTCGGCACCTATCTGAACCAGTTGTTCCAGCGCACCTTCGCCGTGGCGAAAGAAGTGCGAAGCACGACCGAAATCGGCGCGCAGTCGGTTTCCATGGCGGCCGCCGCTGTGCGTCTCGCGCAGCGGATTTTCGACAAGGTCTCGAACCAGCGCGTGCTGTTCATCGGCGCGGGAGAAATGATCGAGTTGTGCGCTACGCACTTCGCCGCGCATCAGCCCCGCGAGCTCGTCGTCGCGAATCGCACCGCCGAGCGCGGCACCCGCCTCGCCGAACGCTTCAACGGCCGGGCCATTCCGCTTTCGGAACTGCCCACGCGCATGCACGAGTTCGACATCATCGTGTCGTGTACCGCTTCCACCCTGCCGATCATCGGTCTGGGGGCGGTCGAGCGGGCCGTGAAAGCGCGCCGTCGCCGCCCGATTTTCATGGTTGATCTGGCGGTGCCGCGCGATATCGAACCCGAAGTCGGCCAGCTCGAAGACGTGTTCCTGTACACCGTCGACGATCTCGGCGCGATCGTGCGCGAAGGCAATGCGTCGCGGCAAGCCGCGGTTGCGCAAGCCGAGGCGATCATCGAAACACGCGTGCAGAATTTCATGCAATGGCTCGACGCGCGCAGCATCGTGCCGGTGATCCGTCACATGCATACGCAGGCCGACGTGCTGCGTCGCGCCGAAGTCGAACGCGCGCAGAAAATGCTCGCACGCGGCGACGACCCGGCAGCGGTACTCGAAGCGCTGTCGCAATCGCTCACCAACAAACTGATCCACGGTCCCACGCACGCGCTCAATCGCGCGAGCAGCGACAACCGTGACACGCTCATCGAATTGATGAGCGGTTTCTACAAACACTCCGGTTCTACGGAGCGTTAGCGGCGCAGCCACCGCCGCACCGTCCGCGCCATTCTGAGTGGCCCGCGACATGCTTCTGACCAGGGCATCTGCCCACTCCCCTAGTCGCCGTCCTTGCCGGAGTCCGCTCCGAAACCCGTCCGATGAAAACGAGCATGCAACGCAAGCTCGACCAGCTCACTACCCGGCTGGCCGAACTGAACGACCTGTTGAGCCGCGAGGACATCACCTCGAATCTCGACCAATACCGCAAGCTCACGCGTGAACACGCCGAGCTTGGGCCGGTCGTCGAGCATTACGCGCTGTGGCGCCACGCGATGAACGACGCGGCGACCGCGCAGGAACTGCTGGCGGACGTGTCGATGCGCGACTTCGCGGAAGAAGAAATTCGCACGGCGCGCGAGCGGATGGAAAAGCTCGGCTCGGAATTGCAAAAAATGCTGCTGCCGAAAGACCCGAACGACGACCGCAACATCTTCCTCGAAATTCGCGCGGGCACGGGAGGCGACGAATCCGCGCTGTTCGCCGGCGATTTGCTGCGCATGTACCTGCGCTTTGCCGAGCGCAGTCGCTGGCAAGTCGAGATGATGTCGGCGAGCGAATCGGACCTCGGCGGCTACAAGGAAGTGATCGTGCGGATCGCCGGAGAAGCGGCCTATTCCAAGCTCAAATTCGAGTCGGGCGGCCATCGCGTGCAACGCGTGCCGGCCACCGAAACGCAGGGGCGCATTCACACGTCGGCATGCACAGTCGCGGTGATGCCGGAAGCGGACGAAATCGGCGAAGTCGAGATCAATCCCGCCGATCTGCGCATCGACACGTTCCGCGCATCCGGCGCGGGCGGGCAGCACATCAACAAGACCGACTCGGCGGTGCGCGTCACGCACTTGCCGACGGGGATCGTCGTCGAATGTCAGGACGACCGGTCGCAGCACAAGAACAAGGATCGTGCGCTGAAGGTGTTGGCCGCGCGCATCAAGGACAAACAGTCGCACGAGCAGCAGGCGAAGGAAGCCGCAACGCGCAAGAGCCTGATCGGCTCGGGCGATCGCTCGGAGCGGATTCGCACCTACAACTTCCCGCAAGGGCGTCTGACGGATCACCGGATCAATCTGACGCTGTATCGCCTCGACGCCATCATGGACGGCGATCTCGACGAACTGATCGCCGCCTTGGTCAGCGAGCATCAGGCCGAGTTGCTGGCATCGCTGGGCGACGCGGACTAAGCGCGGATGGATCCGGTCACGCCCGCCGCGCTGTTGCGCGCCTCGCCACTGCCGTCGCTCGAAGCGCGAATTCTGCTCACGCACGTGCTCGGCTGGCGGCATACGCAATTGATTACGCGCAGCGACGAAGCGCTCGACGGAACGGTTGTCGAGCGATACCGCGCGCTGGAAACGCGGCGTGTCGCTGGTGAGCCAGTGGCGCAACTGGTCGGCGCACGCGAATTTTTCGGGCTTGATTTCGAAGTGACGCCCGATGTGCTGATCCCACGTCCCGAAACCGAATTGCTGGTCGAAACGGCGTTGACCGCGCTGGAAAACATCTCGCGGCCACGCGTACTCGATCTGGGCACAGGCACCGGCGCAATTGCCGTGGCGATTGCGTCGATGCGGCCCGACGCGCAGGTCTGGGCGCTGGACCGTTCCGCCAAAGCATTGGCAGTGGCCGCACGCAACGCCGCACGTCTGCTGGACACCAAACGCCCCGGCGGCACCGTGGTATTGCAGCAAAGCGACTGGTACGGCTCGCTCGACGCAGCGCCAAGTTTTGACGCGATCGTCAGCAATCCGCCGTATATCGCAAGCGGCGATCCGCATCTATCGGAAGGCGATCTGCGCTTCGAGCCGCGCGGCGCGCTCACCGACGATGCCGACGGGCTCAGCGCGATCCGCAAGATCATTGCCGGCGCGCCTACACGTTTGGCCGCCAACGGCGTATTGTGGATCGAACACGGGTACGATCAGGCGGAAGCAGTGCGCGCTCTGCTGAGCGCGCAAGGTTTTGCACAAGTCCGCTCGGAGCAGGATCTTGCCGGCATCGAGCGAATCAGCGGCGGAAAGTGGTCCGGCTGACCTCGACGAACGGCCTTAATCGCCAGGGCGACAAAGCGGCCCTCGGCCGGTCTTACCGAAATCCGCTATCATTTCAGCCTATTCCCTACACATAACGGAACCGCAAGGTCAGTCATGGACACGCAACAACGCATCAAGCAAATCGTCGACGAAAACAACGTCGTGCTCTTCATGAAGGGCACCGCTCAGTTCCCGATGTGCGGCTTTTCCGGCCGCGCCATCCAGATTCTGAAGGCGTGCGGCGTCAACGAAATCAAGACCGTCAACGTGCTCGAAGACGACGAAGTCCGCCAGGGCATCAAGCAGTTCTCGAACTGGCCGACCATTCCGCAGCTCTACGTGAAGGGCGAATTCGTCGGCGGCTCGGACATCATGATGGAAATGTACGAATCGGGCGAACTGCAGCAACTGTTCGCCGCGGCTTAAGCGGCCGCTGTCCGAACGTTTTGCTGTCTTCCGATAAGGCGCCGCGAGCCATGGAAACACGCGCTGCGGCGCCACGTCGGCTGATCGTCGCGATCACCGGCGCAACCGGCGCCATCTACGGCATCCGGTTGCTCGAGACGTTGCGCAGGCTCGGCGGCGTCGAGAGTCATTTGCTGATTTCGAGCGCGGGCTGGCTCAATATCCAGCACGAACTCCAACTGAGTAAAGAAGACGTGCATCCGCTCGCGGATGTCGTCCACTCGGTGCGCGACGTCGGCGCGAGCATCGCGTCCGGCTCGTTTGCCACCGACGGCATGGTGGTCGCTCCCTGCTCGATGAAGACGCTGGCGAGCGTCGCGCACGGTTTTTCCGACAACCTGATCACCCGTGCCGCCGACGTCACGCTCAAAGAGCGCCGCCGGCTTGTGCTTCTTGTGCGCGAAACGCCGTTCAATCTCGCGCATCTGCGCAACATGACGGCCGTCACCGAAATGGGCGGTGTGATCTTTCCGCCCTTGCCTGCTTTCTACAACCATCCCACGACGATCGACGAAATGGTCGATCATACGGTGGCGCGCGTGTTGGATCTTTTCGCACTCGGGCCGGCATTGTCGCCGGCGTGGACGGGATTGCGCGAGCCAGATTAAAAACACTGGCGACACAATCAATTCCGTTTTCACCCGTTTATCAAACGCCGGTACGCACCTATATTGATAGCAACCCCACTTTCGCGCCGCGTCCCCGCGGCGGCGTTGCTGCCATGAATCGATTACCGTCGCTTTTCCTCTCCCACGGCGCGCCTACGCTGCCGATCGACCCTTCCATGCCGTCCGCCGAATTCGGCTCGCTGTCGGCGCAATTGCCGCGTCCTGAAGCCGTGCTCATGCTGTCGGCCCACTGGGGCACGGCACAGCCGGTGGCAAGCACGTCCACGGCGCCGGAAACCATCCACGATTTCTACGGCTTCCCGCGCCAGTTGTATGAGATTCAATATCCGGCTCCGGGCGCGCCCGATGTAGCGCGCCGTGCCGCTGTGCTGCTTGGCGAGCATGGCGTCCTCACTGACGCTCAGCCGCATGGTCTTGACCACGGCGCATGGGTGCCGATGTTGCTGATGTTTCCGAAAGCCGACGTGCCGGTCGCACAGTTGTCGATCCAGCCGCACCTGGACGCGGCCCATCATTTTCGTGTGGGTCGCGCGTTACGCTCGCTGAAAGACGACGGCGTAATGGTGATCGGCTCGGGCCAGATCACGCATAACCTGCGCGCCGCCGACTTTTCCGCACGACCGGAAGACGCCGATCCGCGGGTGGCCGAATTCACCGACTGGTTCGAGGCCAGGCTCGCCGCGCACGACATCGACGCGCTGCTCGACTACCGCCGTCAAGCGCCGCACGCGGTGCTGATGCATCCGACCGACGAGCACCTGCTGCCCGTATTCGCGGCGCTAGGCGCGGCGGATGACGATTATTCGCTGGCAATCCAGTCGCTCGGAACGTATCAACGCTCGCTTGCCATGACGAATTACGTGTTCGGCACCGCTTGATTCAGCGTCAACGCGACGCCAACGAAGCGCCGTAAATAAAAAAAGCCCGCCTGAGCGACTCAGGCGGGCTTTTTTTATGCTGCACCGGACCACAACCATCCGGCGCAAAACTCAGATTCAGCGCAGCAACTTAATGTGCGCCCATGCCTTCGAGCACTTCGTCGTGCGTCTGACGTTCTTCCAGGTATTCCGAGCGATAACCGCTGTTCACGCCCCAGTAGTAGAACACCAGCGAGAAGACGGCCACCACCAGCATGTCCCAGCCGTACGGCAGGATGCCGTGACCGCCGAATTCCTTGCTGCCGATCAGCGACAGAATCGCCATAATCGGCAGGTAGGCCACGAGCCACCATGCAGCCTTCAGGTCACGCCCCCAGCCGCCGAAACCCGACTTCGCCTGGAAGTAGAAGTACACCGGCAGCGCGACGACCATCAACAGAATGATTTCGCCGGTCAGCGGCCACTTCGCCCAGTACAGAATCAGCGACGCGCACACGAAAGCGAACGGCGCAATGATCTTCATGCCCGGAATGTTCAGCGGGCGCTCCAGGTCCGTCGCTGCGCGGCGCAGCGCCATCAGGCTGATCGGGCCGGTCAGGTACGAGATCACGGTCGCGACCGAGATCACCGCCGCCAACGAGCTCCAGCCGCGGAAGAAGAACAGGAAAATGAACGACACCAGCAGGTTGAACCACATCGCCTGGCGCGGCACGCCGTAAAACGGATGTACGTTGCCGAACATCTTCGGCATCGTGTTGTTGCGCTCCATGGCGTAGATCATGCGGGTGGTCGTCGCCATGTAGGTCGTGCCGGTGCCGCTCGGGCTGACGAACGCGTCGACATACAGCAGGATCGCCAGCCAGTTCAGGTTCAGCGCGATCGCCAGTTCGGCGAACGGCGAAGCAAAGTTGAAGTGGCTCCAGCCCTTCATCACGTCGCTCGGATTCACCGCGCCGATGTACGCGATCTGCAGCAGGACGTAGATCACCAGCGCCAGCAGGATCGAGCCGATCACCGCGAACGGCACGCTCTTGGCCGGATTGCGCGCTTCACCCGCGAGGTTGATCGGGCTCTGGAAACCGTTGAAGGCGAAAACGATACCGCTCGTCGACACTGCGGTCAGCACAGACGACCAGCCGTACGGCGCAAAGGTGCTTACTTCGCCGAAGTTTTCCTTGTGGAAGCCCGTCAGCATCAGACCAGCGATCGTCGCACCCGGAATCAGGAACTTGAAGACCGTGATCGCCGAATTGGCGCGTGCGAACAGCTTTACGCCCCAGTAATTCAGCAGGAAGTAAATAATCACGAGGGCCGCGGACAGCAATAGCCCATTAGTCGTTAATGACCCGTCCACGAATAGCGCATGCGCCCATGGATACGGCCATGTACTCATATATTGAATGGATGCTTCAGCCTCGATCGGAATCACCGAGACAATGGCGATCCAGTTTGCCCAGGCGCTAATGAAGCCCACCAGCGCGCCGTGCGAATAGCGCGCGTAGCGCACCATGCCGCCGGACTCGGGGAACATCGCGCCGAGTTCCGCATAGGTCAATGCAATCGCGAGAATCACGACCGCGCCGATGATCCATGCACAAATTGCAGCCGGCCCGGCAATTTTTGCAGCCTTCCACGCGCCGAACAGCCAGCCCGACCCGATGATCGAACCCAAGCCGGTCAGCAACAGCGCGACCGGTCCGATGTTCCGTTGTATAGAACTTTTCACATCTTCTCCTGTGTCGACCAGAGTTGGCGCTTTAGCTGTCGACCGGAGTTTGCGCTTTAGCTGTCGGCCAGAGTTGGCGCTTTAGCGCTTACTCTGGCCCCATGCAAGGCACTTACTCCGGTCCCATGCAAAGCTCTTACTCTGGTCCCATGCAAGTTTGCAGCAGAACTATGCCGGCACCGCGTGACATCGCTTGTAGCGTTGAGGACGGGGTGACGCGCATGCCTTCGCGACGGCGCATTCCAATCAGGTGCAACCGTCGTGCGGCGCGTAGTTTAACGGTTGCACCCGCACGATGCAGCGAAACCAAGGGTTCTCCCTGGCAAAATTTTCGGACGAATGGAAAGATTTGTAAGCAATTTCTACGCCAATCCGTCAAAAACTTGTAAAATTGGGATGAGAGTGTTGACCTTCTCCCGAAATCGCCGTATAACGTTCGGGCAGGATTTCAAGCGGCGAGTGAATTGGTCTTTCGTAGTTCGCCCATCAACGGTACTCCGGTTGGTCCCATTACCCCCTTCCTTGATTTTCATGCGCACCCATTGGGCTTCGGCCTTATTTACCATCTTTAGGAACAAGTAATATGGAAACCGGTACCGTCAAGTGGTTCAATGACGCAAAGGGCTTTGGCTTCATCACGCCGGACGGCGGTGGCGAAGATCTGTTCGCGCATTTCTCGGAAATCCGCACGGAAGGCTTCAAGACGCTGCAAGAAAACCAAAAGGTTACGTTTGAAGTGAAGACGGGCCCGAAGGGCAAGCAAGCTGCTAACATCAAGCCGGTGTAAGCAAGCACGCTTCCTTCTGGACGCAAAAAACCCCGCCTCGGCGGGGTTTTTTTATATCGATCGCTTCTGCATGTGGTGATTATCTTCGCAGTATGCAAGGGTTTAGTTTGGTTATCCGAACAGACGCCGCGCGTGAATACCGAGACCTGTTGCAACGCTGGCAAGACGGTCGCCGAATACTGCTTTGGCATCCGGAAATGCCGCCGCCAATGCACCCGATAAAAATGCTAATCCGGTCGAGCCGCCGGTGAAGTAAATCGCGTTGACGTCGCGCGGCGCCACGCCGGCTGCCTGCACCGTGTCGCGCGCCGCCTGCACGATGCGCTGCGTCTCGTCCTGACCGGCCTTGATGAGTTGCGCTTCGTCGAATGCGAGGCGCAGGTCGTCTTCCACCTCGTCGAGGTCGATCACGGTCTCGCCGCCCGCCGCCACGCCGATCTTCGCCTCTTCGGCATGAGCGGCCAATGCATGGCCCAGGCGGCGCTCCACGACGCGCATCAGGCGGTCGTGATGTTTGATCTGGGTAAATAGATGCCGCATGAGCGCGAGCTCGCTGACGCGCTTCGGTGCGTAGACGGTGTTGATCAGATGCCAGGTCGCGAGATCGAAATAAATACGGTTCGGAATCTCACGGCCTTCAGGGTCGAGTGCCTGATAGCCTAGTTCGCGCAGGATTGTCACCAGCTCGACACGACGGTCGAAATCGGTCCCTGCGACGTGCACGCCGTGGTGGGCCAGGACGTCGTCTTTGCGCTCGACGCGCTTCATCCGCTCCGGCCCTACCCGCACCAGCGAAAAGTCCGACGTACCCCCGCCGATATCGGCCACCAGCACGAGCCCCTCTTCCGTCAGATGCGATTCGTAGTCGAACGCGGCCGCGATCGGCTCATACTGAAAGTGAATCTCCCGCAAACCGACTGACCGCGCCGCCGCTTCGAGCTGCTGCTGCGCCATCTGGTCGGCGCGCGGATCGTCGTCGACGAAGAACACCGGGCGGCCCAGCACGGCGCGGCTGATCGGGGCGCCGGTGCTCTTCTCGGCCGAGCGTTTCAGGTGGTCGACGAAAATCGCGATGATGTCCGTGTACTTGATCGCCGAGCCGTCGCCGAGATCGGTCGAATTCTCGGCGAGCGGCGAGCCGAGAATACTTTTCATCGAGCGCATCAGACGGCCGTCGAAACCGTCGATGTACGCCGCCAGCGCCGAGCGCCCGAACTCGCGGGTGTTCTCGTCGGTGTTGAAAAAGACGGCGGTCGGCAGCGTCGTATAGGCGCCCTCGACCGGCGCAAGCTTAAGCGCGGCGCCGTCTGGGACGGCTACGGCCGAATTGGAAGTACCGAAGTCAATCGCGCAATAGTTCATGGCAGGAATCGCCGCTCACGGCTGGCGCGGACAGAAAGGGGAGCGGCTTTGTATCACGAAAGCCCAATTAGCATCAACTGACGCTTTTCGGGATGCCCGCGACAATGTCCCAAATCCGCTCGACGGAACAAAAATTGCTGAATTCGACAGGATACGCCACCAAATTTCAGTAATCAGGAGACTTGCAGCAATGAGCGCGCCGCCTACCGCCGTTGTCCACGAGAAAAACGCCGCCGTCATTGAAACCGACGTGCCCTCACGGCTCGACCGTTTGCCGTGGGGGCGCTTTCATTCGCTGATCGTCGTCGCGCTGGGCGTGACGTGGCTGCTGGACGGTCTCGAAGTGACCCTGGCGGGCGCCGTGGCAAGTGCGTTGAAATCTAGCCCATCGTTGCGCTTTACCAACGCCGACGTGGGCCTCGCCGGCAGCGCTTACATTGCGGGCGCGGTGCTCGGCGCGCTCGGCTTCGGCTGGCTGACCGACAGGCTCGGCCGTCGCAGGCTGTTTTTCACCACGCTCGCGGTATATCTGGCCGCCACCGCGGCAACCGCCTTCTCGTGGAATCTCGCCAGTTTCCTGCTGTTTCGCTTTCTCACCGGCGCAGGCATCGGCGGCGAATATACCGCGATCAATTCGACGATTCAGGAGTTCACGCCCGCCAGGGTGCGCGGCTGGACCGATCTCGGCATCAACGGCACTTTCTGGGTCGGCGCGGGACTCGGCGCGGCGGGTTCGCTGGTCCTGCTCGATCCGAATCTGCTGCCGGGCGACTGGGGCTGGCGCGCCTGTTTCTTCATCGGCGCGGTGCTGGCGCTGGGGATTTTGCCCATGCGTATCTGGGTGCCCGAAAGTCCGCGCTGGCTGCTGACGCACGGCGGCGAGCGCGAGGCGCGCTCGATCGTCGACGGTATCGAAACGCGCTTTCGCCATGCAGGCCATGCCCTCGCCGACGACGGCCTCACGCGCTTAAAACTGCGGGCGCGCGGACACACGCCGCTGCGCGAGGTGTTTCACACGCTTTTCAATGTGCATCGGCAGCGCGCGCTGGTCGGCCTGTCGTTGATGACCGCGCAGGCGTTTTTCTACAACGCGATCTTTTTCACCTACGCGCTGGTGCTGACCGATTTCTATCGCGTGCCGGGCCACCATATCGGCTGGTATCTGTTGCCATTCGCGCTCGGCAATTTCCTTGGACCGCTCGTGCTCGGCCGGCTCTTCGACGTCATCGGACGGCGCAAGATGATCGCGTCGACTTACGCGCTGTCCGGCATTCTGCTGACGTTAAGCGGCTACCTGTTCGAGCAGCAGATGCTCACCGTCGTGACGCAGACGATCGCGTGGATGGTGGTCTTCTTTTTCGCCTCGGCGGCGGCGAGTTCGGCGTATCTGACCGTCAGCGAATCGTTTCCGCTGGAAATCCGCGCGCTGGCAATCGCGGTGTTCTACGCGTTCGGCACAGCGCTGGGCGGCGTCATCGGTCCGGCGTTCTTCGGCCGGCTGATCGATACGCATCAGCGCAGCGAGGTGTTTTTGGGCTATCTGGTCGGATCGGGGCTGATGCTCGCCGCTGCGGTGATCGCCGCGATCTGGGGCGTCGATGCGGAGCGCAAGTCGCTCGAGCATGTTGCCACGCCGCTTTCGAGCGTTGCGGATGACGTGGAATAAAAAACGCGCGGTCAACACCGCGCGCTTTTATCGCCACCGAGCGTCAAGACGCTCAGAACGCCTTCTTCCAGCCGCCGCCATAGGCAATGTCGGCAAGCGGCAGACGCTGACGCACCGACTTTTCGCGCTCGCGCAGCACCGGATCGAGCTTATCGACCTCGCCGTAATGGCCGAGCGAAATGATGGCGATCACGTCGACGTCGTTCGGCAGCTTGAACGCCGTGCGGAACGCGTTCGGATCGAAACCGCTCATCTGATGCGCGGCGAGACCGAGCGCATGCGCCTGCAGCACCAGCGCCATCGCCGCGGCACCCGCGTCGTACGGCGCGCAACGGTTCACTTCGCCCTTGTTGGTGAGCGTATGCGTGGTCACCGCGATCAGCACCGGCGCTGGCGCATTCCAGCCCTGATTGAACGGCACCAGCGTGGCGAAAGCCTGCTTGAACGAGACTTCATCGACGCTGCGGTCGAATACGAGGAAACGCCACGGCTGCGCGTTATACGAAGACGGTGCCCAGCGTGCCGCTTCGAGCACCGAACGCAGATCTTCGCGGCTCACCGGCTCGCTCGAATAGGCGCGCGGGCTCCAACGACCTGCAATCAGCTCGTGAATGGCAACTGCGGTAGGGGCGGGTTTGTTGGCCATGCGCTTCTCTCGGTCGAAATTCATGATCGACGGGCGGCTGCCCGGGGTCTCATAGCATAACCGGGCTGAGCCGCTCGCGCTGCGACAAGTGCGCAGTTAGTTTTCGTATTGGCTGCAATGGCAAAACGGCCTCTTGGGAGGCGGCCGTTTATGCAGATTCGCTCGTTCACCGTGTACCGGGGCGCAGCTTCACGCCGCTTGCGGTTCCGGCACCTTGGCCGGCCGGTTGATCCGCAGCACGATCACGGCGGCCACCAGGCACAGTCCGCCAGAAATCATCGACGCCACCGTGTACGTGCCGAGGCTCGCGCGCAGCATGCCCGCGCCAAGCGCCGCGAAGGCCGCGCCGAGCTGGTGGCCGGCGACCACCCAGCCGAACACGACCGGTGCCGATTCTTTGCCGAAGGCATCGGTCGCGAGACGCACGGTAGGCGGCACGGTGGCGATCCAGTCGAGTCCGTAGAACACCGCGAAGAGCGGCAGGCCGAAGAAATCGATGCCGAACGCGTGCGGCAGATACATCAACGACAGACCGCGCAAGCCGTAGTACCAGAACAGCAGCACGCGGCTGTTGAAGCGGTCCGACAGCCAGCCCGACAACGTCGTGCCGAACAGATCGAAGATGCCCATCGCGGCGAGCAAGGAAGCGCCCTGCACTTCGGTCATGCCGTAGTCGCCGCACATGGCGATCAGGTGCGTGCCGACATAACCATTGGTGCTCGCGCCGCAGATAAAGAAACTGAAGAACAGGAGCCAGAAATCACGCCTCTTGCTCGCCATGGCGAGCGTGCCGAAGGCGATAGCCAGCGGGTTCTGTTTGGTGACGGTGGTGGAGATCGGCGTGTTGGCCGGTTCGCCGAATGGGCGCAGTTGCATATCCGCGGGCCGCTCCGGCAACAGAAACGCGACCAGTGGCAATACGATCGCCGCGGCGCCCGCGACGACCCACACCACCTGGCGCCAGCCGTAATGCTCGGCGATGGCGGCGAGCATCGGCAGGAACACCAGTTGGCCGGTTGCCGAACTGGCCGTGAGAATCCCCATCACGAGGCCGCGATGCGTGGTGAACCAGCGTGTCACCACGGTTGCCGACAACGACAGCGCCGCCACCCCGGTCGAACCGCCGACCATCACGCCCCAGATCAGAATCATCTGCCACGGATGCGTCATCAGCGACGACAACGCCACGCCCGCCGCCATCGTGCCGAGCGCGATCAACAGAGTAGGACGCACGCCAAAACGCTGCATCGCCGCGGCCGCGAATGGCCCCATCAGACCGTAGAGCGCAATGTTCACAGAGATCGCGAGCGAAATCGTCGCGCGGCTCCAGCCGAATTGGTGCTCCAGCGGCACCATCATCACACTCGGCGTGGCACGCGTGCCGGCCGCCGCCAGCAGCACCAGAAACACCACCGCAACGGTCAACCAGCCGTAGTGGAAACGTCCGCCAATCAGTCTCGCTGCCCAGTTCATCGGTTCTCCAATCAACGCCTGCCCGCAGGCCGCGCCGTTCGCATTATTACGATTTCAGTAAAGGACTTGTGACAGATCAGTCACAATGAGTGTTGCGATATTAGTTACTGGTCGGTAACATGTCAAGGCGTTAGTTCAATCCAGGTGGCACATCATGTCCGACAGTGAAACCCTCAAGCCAGCCGGTGCACGGCGAACGCGCGGCGCGCAGACGGCCGGCCCGGAGGCGCAGCAGAATCTGTTGCGCGCCGCGGACGAACTGTTCTATCGCGAGGGTGTGCGGGCGGTCGGCGTCGACACGGTGGTTGAGCGCGCGGGCGTGAACAAGATGAGTTTGTATCGCCAGTTTTCGTCGAAAGACGAATTGGTGCTGGCGTATCTGGAGCGCAAGGACGAGCAGTTTTTCGACTACGTCGAGAAGAGCTTTGCGAAGCATCCCGGCGAGCCGGCCAGGCAGCTTCAGCAATATTTTGACGACCTGGCGGTGCGCGCATCGATCGACGACTATCGCGGCTGTCCTTTCGTGAATGTCTCGGTGGAGTTTCCCGACGCGGCGCATCCGGCTCGGCAATTCGTGTTTGGCAACAAGGAACGGCTGATGGCGCGGCTTCTGGAACTGGCCACCGCGGCCGGCGCCAATGATCCCGCGGAACTGGCCAACGGGCTGGGATTGATGATCGAAGGCGTGTACGCAGCCAGCCAAACCTACGGCCCGGGCTGCGGGCCGATTCTTGTCGCGCCAAAGGTGGCGGCGCAGTTGATCGCCTCGGCATGCGGCGAGTCAACGGCGCGTTAAGGTTTTTCCGGCCCTGTTGCGGCCAGGCGCGGATGGGTGCCGTTCCGCGCCATTAGAATGACACTTTCCCCTTTCGCTGCTTGCCATGTCGTCGCCCGCCGAATCTCATGATGCCGTTATCGCCGCCACTCGTCATTGGCTAACAGAGGCCGTGATTGGGCTCAATTTGTGCCCTTTTGCCAAGGCCGTGCATGTGAAGGACCAGATTCGCTATGCCGTGAGCGACGCAGTGGATATGGAAGGGGTTTTAACCGATCTCGAAACCGAAATTCAGGCGCTCGTCGCGGCAAATCCCGAAACAGTGGATACCACGCTTCTGGTTTTACCGCGGGCGCTCGGCGATTTTCTCGACTATAACGATTGCCTGTTTTTTGCCGAAAGGATGATCAAACAACTTCGGCTGGAAGGCATTATCCAGATTGCGAGCTTTCACCCTCAATATCAGTTTGAAGGCAGTGAGCCCGACGATATCGAGAATTATACGAATCGGGCGCCCTATCCTATTTTGCATTTGCTTCGCGAGGAAAGTATTGAACGGGCGGTTCAGGCTTTTCCGGATGCGGAAGCTATTTATGAGCGGAATCAGGAGACCCTTCGGCGAATCGGTCTTAAAGGCTGGAATGATCTGATGAAAAGGTAGTTCGGGCGGTGGCCATGAAAAAGCCACCGCCACAGCACAGGTCAGGCGGAGACGAAAAACCGTTCCTTCAGCTCCTCGATGCCAAGGGTCTCCATCACCTCATTAAGCCTCTCAGCCGGCCGCCGCCTCGGCAGATCCTTGAACTGCGCAATAATCAGTTCATTCTTCATGGAATGCTCCCACCCGACCAGCTCGGTCACGCTCACCTGATAGCCATGTGCTTCCAGCTGCAAGCAGCGCAGCACGTTAGTAATCTGGCTTCCAAATTCCCGGGTATGCAGCGGATGCCGCCAGATCTCGGTCAAAGCATTTCCCAGCGATTTACCCTTGTTCTGCCGCAAAACCCCGGCCACCTCAGCCTGGCAACACGGTACGACCACGATGTACCTGGCGTGCTTTTCCAGAGCGAACCGGAGCGCGTCGTCAGTCGCGGTATTGCACGCATGCAGCGCCGTCACGATATCGATCTGCGCCGGCAAACGCTCTGACGTAATGGACTCCGCGACCGACAGATTCAGGAATGACATGCCCTTGAAGCCCAGCCGGTCGGCCAGCGCCTCGGATTTCGTCACGAGATCCTCGCGCGTTTCGATGCCGTAAATGTGCGACGCCCCACCAGCGGCGTCCTGAAATTCCTTGAAGAACAGGTCATACAGGATAAAACCTAGATATGACTTGCCGGCGCCATGGTCGACGAGCGTCACCGCGTCCTGCTGGTCCTTGAGGTCTTTCAGCAGCGGCTCGATGAACTGGAACAGGTGATAGACCTGCTTCAGCTTGCGGCGGCTGTCCTGATTCATCTTGCCGTCGCGCGTCAGGATATGAAGCTCCTTTAACAGCTCGACGGATTGGTTCGGACGGATTTCGTGGGTTTTGCTGGACATCGTGGGGGACCGCCATAGATTGCAGTGCGAACGTGCGACAGATGACGGAAAAAAGGAAAAGTTGCTGCCAGTTTACCCAAAGCGCAGGCCACTCACCTAAGGAGCCGCGTTAACCATGCAAGAAACGCCGCAAACCTGGAACACTTCCTGCTCAAAAAGCAGTACGCAGGACGTTTCCGACGTGGTTTCAAAGCATATTGCAGACCGGCTCACTCGATGGCGTAAGCCGTGTCGCGCATAACAACAGCCTGCCGGCCGTGGCATTGATCACGCGAACCGAATGCATGTGGGGAGGACGGTCCCGGAACACGGACTGAACGTTACGTAACCAGCAGCGCGCCGCGATCTCAAACGGACGCGCGCCTGGAAAATAGAAGAGGCAGCGATGGACACGGTACCCAACGGAAACGTCGAACAGAAATTTCAGGAAATGCTGGCGAAGCTGACCGCGGCACCCGCGTGGTCGGAAAAGCAGCAGCTCGAACTGGAAATGGCACGCGACATTTCCACCGAAATGTTGCGGCTCGCCGAAGTCATGCGCGACGGCAGTGTCGACATGGAAACGTGCCTGACGATGCTCAAGTACGCGAAGGTGCTCGACTTCGTGATGACGACGCTCGCTTCACGTCGCGACATCAAACCGCAAACGCTGCGGGTCATTTTCAAGCTGGCCGGCCTGAAAGTGGATGAGGCCTATCCCGGCTAGATCGCTCACGCAACGCCGCGACCAGTGCGAGCGGCTTACCGCCGCTCGCACTGATCAGCCGGCATCTTTCCTCAAAGAAGAACGACCCATCACGCGCGCGGGGCTTCGACCGGCGGCGTGCCGTCATGAAACAAGGTCTTGAGCTGGGCACGCAGTTCCGGCGAGTCCGCATGTTTGTGCACGGTGACGGCATGCTGCACGGCCGCGTCGAGCAATTCGCTCTCGTTGTCGGCGGATAGCGCAACGGTGCAATTCGTTTCGCTCGGGAACTCGCGGCAGTCGATGTATTTGCGAGTCATGGCAATCTCCTTGATCCAAACGTTGAAACATCCAGACAAACAGCAGGCGCGCAGACCACGTCTCCAGCCGCGGCGCGCCAGCATGGGCAACGTCGGGCGGAATGAGAGCGGTGGGTAGTTTGACGCAGGGAAGACGCGGACGGCGTCCGATGGAAGCTGTTTGAAAAGTATAGTTCGCACGGGTGAATAGCAAAGGGGCGAACGTGGGCGCGGGTGATTGCGACACGCCTGAACTCAGCTCTTTTCGGCCGGTTGGCGTGCGCCGCTTTCCCGTCGCCCAGTTTGCCCTCCGTTCCCCACGGTGTGAAAATAGCGCCCTTCGCGCCGCCCGATCGTCAGGTCCCGCTTACGCGCCGCTTCTTCCGCTCATCCGCAGGACTTCATGCCACCTTCCTTCAATTCCGCCCGCGTCGCCGTGATCGGCGGCGGCCCCGCCGGCTTGATGGCCGCCGAAGCGCTCGCCCAACACGGCGTCCAGGTCGACGTCTACGACGCGATGCCGTCGGTTGGCCGCAAGTTCCTGATGGCGGGCAAAGGCGGCATGAACATCACGCATTCCGAACCGCTCAAGCCGTTTCTCGACCGCTACGGCGCGCGCCGCAAACAGATCGCGCCGCTACTCGATGCGTTCGGTCCCGATGCGTTGCGGGCATGGTTGCATGGGCTTGGCGTCGAAACGTTCGTCGGCAGTTCAGGACGGGTTTTTCCGACCGATATGAAAGCGGCGCCGATGTTGCGCGCGTGGTTGCATCGGTTGCGCGAAGCCGGCGTGCGCTTTCACATGCGCCACAAGTGGACTGGTTGGGCCAACGGCGATAGCGGCGACACTGCTGCACACGCGTTACGCTTTGCCACACCCGACGGCGAGCAACGCATGACCTGCGACGCCGTGGTATTCGCGCTCGGCGGCGCAAGCTGGCCGCGGCTCGGATCGGACGCCGCCTGGGCGCCGCTGCTGAGCGCGCGCGAGGTGCCGGTCACGCCCTTGCGCCCCGCGAACTGCGGCTTCGACGCGGACTGGAGCCCCTATCTGCGCGAGCGCTTCGCCGGCCAGCCG
This sequence comes from Paraburkholderia sp. BL23I1N1, assembly GCF_003610295.1. Classification (NCBI taxonomy): domain Bacteria; kingdom Pseudomonadati; phylum Pseudomonadota; class Betaproteobacteria; order Burkholderiales; family Burkholderiaceae; genus Paraburkholderia; species Paraburkholderia sp. BL23I1N1. The sequence continues at coordinate 132,423 of NZ_RAPV01000001.1, read as the reverse complement.
GTGAAATCCGTGGCCATCACACTCACCGGCGCAGACAATAAAGTCCACAATCGACAAGGTGAAATACTTCTGACCGAAACGGGCCTCGAAGGGAGCCTGATTTATGCGCTGTCGGCTGTTATCCGGGAGCGGATTCTCGCCGACGGCGACATCACGATCGCCCTGGACCTGGCGCCAGGCTTGACGTTGGAGCGTGTGGTGGCCGAGGTGACGCGACCGCGCGGCTCGCGTTCCATGTCGACTCACCTGCACGGCAGAATCGGCATTAGCGGCGTAAAACTGGCCTTGCTGCATGAGATGCTGTCGAAGGAAGCCTTCGCCGACGCAGAGGGTCTTGCGCACGCGATCAAGGCACTCCCAGTGCGGCTCGTACGCGCCCGACCTATCGCGGAAGCGATCAGCACCGCCGGCGGCGTCCCCTTCGAAGCGCTCGATCGGCATTTGATGATCGAGCGTCTGCCCGGTGCGTTCTGCGCGGGGGAAATGCTCGACTGGGAAGCGCCGACCGGCGGTTATCTGCTCACTGCCTGCTTCGCCAGCGGGCTGGTGGCGGGACGCGGCGCATTGGCGTATCTCAAGGCGCGCGGCGTGCCGGTCTGACATGCCGCGCTTCAATGGCGGCTTATCGCGCGCCATCGCGAGTCTTTTTTAGCGAGCCTTCAACCGCCACAGCGACGTCACTTCAGCCACACGCGCCGCGTGCAGCGCGTCGGTTTCATCAGTCGATTTGGGGTGCCGCGGACGAATATCCTCGCGGCCGACCACCGTCAGCCCCGCCTTTTCAATAGCGGCAAGCAGCCACTCGCGCGTACGCAATCCGAGATGCTCGGCAAAATCCGACATGATCAGCCAGCCTTCCCCGCCCGGCGACAGATGTTCCGCCAGGCCGTTCAGAAAACCCAGCAGCATGCGGCTTTCCGAATCGTAAATTGCGTATTCAATCGGCGATGCGGGCCGCGCCGGCACCCACGGCGGATTGCAGACTACGAGCGGCGCACGGCCTTCCGGAAACAGATCGGCCTGCACGACCTCGACTTGCTGATCGTAGCCAAGACGCGTGAGGTTTTCTCGCGCGCAGGCGAGCGCTCGCGGGTCCTGGTCGGTCGCGACGATTTTCTTCACGCCGCGTTTGACGAGCAGCGCGGCCAGCACGCCCGTGCCGGTGCCGATATCGAACGCCTTGTTCAGGGAAGGCAACGGCGTGCCCGCGACCAGGTCCACGTATTCGCCGCGCACCGGCGAAAACACCCCGTAGTGCGGATGGATGCGCTCACCCAGTGTGGGAATTTCAACGCCCTTCTTGCGCCACTCGTGCGCGCCGATCAGTCCGAGCAATTCGCGCAGCGACACGACCGAGGATTCGTCGGCAGACGGTCCGTAGGTTTCGATGCAGGCCTGCTGCACTTCAGGCGCGCGGCGCAGCGGGATGCCGTAAGCGGCGTCGAGCGGGATCAGAATCATGCCGAGCGTGCGGGCACGTTGCGACTGCGCCTGACGATGCAGGTTGAACGCGTCGATCGGCGTTTCGCCCTGCTTGCGCGGCTTGCGCTCCAGCCGGCGCGTGACCGCTTGCAGCAATTGGCGAGCGTTCTGAAAATCGCCGTTCCACAGCAGCGCGGTACCTTCGCACGCGAGGCGGTAGGCGGAGTCGGCAGTGGTGCGGTCGTCTGCAACAACGACGCGCTTGGGCGGCGGCACCGCGGCTTCGGAGCGCCAACGCGCGGTGCGGGGGCCGTCGGCTTCGGGCCAGGTGATGGTTGCGGGGCTGGTCATGATGAAGGTGGGGTTGGTGTTGCGGAAGTGACGCGGTGAAACGTCGCGTCTCGGGGGCGTTGCCCGCCGGAGTGACTGGTCGTGATGCCGACTGACGCCCGAATAGTACCTCTCCCGGCCGGGTTCGCGGGGTGGTATCTGGTGGCGGACACCCGGAAGAGGCTTATGCCGCCGCCTTCCGCTGCGGTCTTGCGACAAATCGTAGACTAAAATGTCCACGATCGACAAGGTGAGTGAGATATGGTGAAAAATGAGCCTTTGGGCGTCTCACGTCTGCCTCACCCCTGCCTCAGCCGATTCCCGCCCCAAATAAAAAACGGGTTTCTGAATTGATTCAGAAACCCGTTTTCGTACAACTGGTGCCGGCTGCAGGACTCGAACCCGCCACCTCATGATTACAAGTCAAGCGCTCTACCTGATGAGCTAAGCCGGCATGAGGCCGTGATTCTACTTCATTTCACGATCTTAAGGCGAGCCCTTCCGCCGCCTTTCGAACCGTCGTCGTCAGGCTGCGGGCCGTCGGTCGCGCTTTCCGCTTTGGCGGCATCGGCAGGAGACGGCGTTTCGACCGCACGCGGCGCCACGCTGACCGGCACCACCGTCGATTCGGTTTCGTCGGCCAATTCCGCGTCGGCGCCTGAGTCCTGCGCTTCGCCGCCTGCCGATTCGACCGGGAACGCCATGCCCTGGCCGTTTTCGCGCGCGTAGATCGCGAGAATATTCGCGATCGGCACTTCGATCTTGTGCGACTTGCCGGAGAAGCGCGCGCTGAACTCGATCCATTCGTTGCCCATCTGCAACTGGCTGGTCGCCTCGAAGCTGATGTTCAACACGATTTCGTTGTCGCGCACGAACTGACGCGGCACGCGCGTCTGATTGTCGACCCGGACCGCGATATGTGGCGTATAGCCGTTATCCGTGCACCATTCGTACAGCGCGCGCAGCAGATAAGGCTTGGTGGAAATCTCTTGCATCAACAGTCCTCTTACCGGGTTTGGGCGCGCACGGAAAACAATCGAGACGCGGCGCCCTCACCCCAAAGCCAAACTCAACGACGCATCACCTTTTCCGAAGGCGTCAGCGCTTCGATATAAGCCGGGCGGCTGAAAATGCGCTCGGCGTACTTCATCAGCGGTGCAGCGTTCTTCGAGAGCTCGATGCCGTAGTGATCCAGACGCCACAGCAACGGCGCGATCGCGACGTCCAGCATCGAGAACTCTTCGCCAAGCATGTACTTGTTCTTCAGGAAGATCGGCGCGAGCTGCGTCAAACGATCGCGGATCGCGAGACGTGCCTTCTCGTGATTCTTCTCGGCGGCCTTGCCCTTTTCGTTTTCGAGGGTGCCGACGTGAACGAACAGTTCCTTTTCGAAATTGAGCAGGAACAGACGGGCGCGGGCGCGCTGAACCGGATCGGCCGGCATCAGTTGCGGGTGCGGGAAGCGCTCGTCGATGTACTCGTTGATGATGTTCGATTCGTACAGAATCAGGTCCCGTTCCACGAGAATCGGCACCTGACCATACGGATTCATCACAGCGATGTCTTCCGGCTTGTTAAACAGGTCGACGTCGCGGATCTCGAAGTCCATGCCCTTTTCGAACAACACCAGCCGGCAGCGCTGGGAGAACGGGCAAGTTGTGCCGGAATACAGAACCATCATGTTTACGTTTCCTCAAAAAGCTGAAAGGCCAGCGCGCGGAAAAACCGTTCAACAGGTTTTTCCTGGCGCCGGCCCCACGCCGGGTAACGGCGTGATTATTTGATATGTTTCCAGTACGCGGCGTTCAGTCGCCAGGCGAAAAAGCTCAGGATGCCGAGGAACAGCAGTACCCACACGCCAAGCTGTTTGCGGGTTTTCTGCGTCGGTTCGGACATCCATGACAGGTACGACACGAGGTCGGCCACAGCAGAATCATAATCTACCGGCGACATCGTCCCCGGCGTGACCTGTTGGAAGCCGACAAATTTGTGCACCGTTTCGCCTGTTTTTTCGTCGACTTCGTCACCGAACTTCGCGGTACGTTGCCCCTGAAGCTGCCACAACACGTGAGGCATGCTCACGTTTTCATACACCAGATTGTTCCAGCCGGTCGGCCGCGTATTGTCGCGATAGAAGCTGCGCAGATACGTGTACAGCCAGTCTTTGCCCCGCGCCCGCGCTTCCACCGACAAATCCGGCGGACTCGCGCCGAACCACGCTTTCGCGTCGTCCGGGCGCATCGCCACCGTCATGGTGTTGCCGACTTTGTCCGTGGTGAACAGCAAATTCGCCTGGATTTCGCTCGGCGCAATGCCGAGGTCGGTCAGCCGGCTGTAGCGCATCAGATTCGCGCTGTGGCAATTCAGGCAATAGTTTACAAACAATTGGGCTCCATGCTGCAACGAAGCAAAATTCTCCGCGTTATCGGGCGCGCGATCGAGAGGGAAATTCTCGTCCGCGTGCACCGGTCCGGCCAGCACCGCGAGCAGTGTCGCGCCGATCAGCGCGCACGTCGAAAGCAGTTTTTTCATCTTTGTGTTCTCCTGGCTCGCGATTAGTGGGGCTTGAACCGCACCCGCTCGGGCGGCTGCTTGAACGTGCCAAGCCGCGTCCAGACGGGCATGCCGAGGAAAAACGCAAAGTAGATCAGCGCACACACCTGAGCAATCAACGTCGAGGCAGGCGACGGCGGTTTGGTGCCGAGGAAGCCCAACGTCAGGAAAGCGAGCACGAAGATCCCGTAGAACACTTTGTGAAAAAACGGCCGGTAACGGATCGACTTCACCGGCGAGCGGTCGAGCCACGGCAGGAAGAACAGCGAGACTACCGCGCCGCCCATCACCACCACGCCCCAGAACTTCGATTCCGTGAACGCCATGGCCACGATCACCAGCACCGCGAGCACCGGCAAACCGAGCTTCCACTTGCCGCGTGCGCGCACCAGCGCAACCAGGCCGAGCAACGCGATGATGATCATCAGCACGATCTTGAACGGATCGGTGGTGGCGCGCAGCATCGCATAGAAAGCCGTGAAGTACCACACAGGCGCAATTTCCTGCGGCGTTTGCAGCGGATTGGCGGGAATGAAGTTGTTTGCTTCAAGGAAGTACCCGCCCATTTCCGGCGCGAAAAAGATGATCGCGGCAAAAATGATCAGGAACACCGAGACGCCCATGAAATCGTGCACGGAGTAGTACGGGTGGAACGGGATGCCGTCGAGCGGAATGCCGTCCGGGCCCTTCTTCGCCTTGATCTCGATGCCGTCGGGGTTGTTCGACCCCACTTCATGCAGCGCCACCAGGTGAGCGACCACCAGTCCGATCAGCACCAGCGGAATCGCGATCACGTGAAACGCGAAGAAGCGGTTCAGCGTCACGTCCGATACGACGTAGTCGCCGCGAATCCACAGCGACAGATCCGGCCCGATGAACGGAATAGCCGAGAACAGGTTCACGATCACCTGCGCGCCCCAGAACGACATCTGGCCCCACGGCAGCAGGTAGCCGAAGAACGCCTCGGCCATCAGGCACAGAAAGATCGCGCAGCCGAACACCCACACCAGTTCGCGCGGCTTGCGGTACGAGCCGTACAACAGCCCACGGAACATATGCAGATACACGACGACGAAGAACATCGACGCGCCCGTGGAGTGCATATAGCGGATCAGCCAGCCCCACGGCACCTCGCGCATGATGTACTCGACCGACGAGAACGCGAGCGTCGCGTCGGGCTTGTAGTTCATGGTGAGGAAGATGCCGGTGACGATCTGATTGACCAGCACCAGCAGCGCGAGCGAACCGAAGAAGTACCAGAAGTTGAAGTTCTTCGGCGCGTAGTACTCGGATACGTGCTTCTTCCACGTAGACGTCATGGGGAAGCGCCGGTCGATCCAGCCGACCAGCCCGGTCGTCTCTACTTCATGTTCGATCGCCATTACGCTTCTCCTTTCTCGTCCTTGCCGATCACGAGGCCGGTGGCCGACGTGAACATGTAGGGCGGGATGTCGAGGTTCTGCGGCGCAGGTTTGTTCTTGAAGACGCGGCCGGCCATGTCATAGGTCGAGCCGTGGCACGGGCACAGAAAGCCGCCTGGCCAGTCGTCGGGAAGATTGGGCTGTGCGCCCTCCTGGAAGCGCGGCGTCGGCGTACAACCCAGATGGGTGCACACGGCGACGGCGACGAAAAGATTCTTGTGATCGGTACGCGAACGGAACTCGTTGTTGCAGTACTCCGGCAACGGCATCGAAAAAGGATTCTTCGTGTGGGGATCCGCTACTTCGTTATCGGCTTTCTGGACATCGGCGAGCATCCTGTCGGTGCGGTTGATGATCCACACCGGCTTACCGCGCCAGGCGACGGTCTTCATGTCGCCGGGCTTGAGATCACTAATATCGACTTCGACCGGGGCACCTGCTGCCTTGGCCTTTTCAGATGGTGCAAACGAACTAACAAAGGGTACGACAGTGGCAACGCCTCCTATGCCACCTGCTACGGTCGTCGCTATCAGCCAGGTACGGCGGCCGCCGTCGACGCGTTCATCTTCCTTGTCTCGCATTACACGCCCCACTTCTGAGTTGGATTTTTCCTTCACGTCGCTTCTACCGCCGCTAGTTTGCGCGAATGGAGTCGGCATTTACAAGGCCCGATTGCCAAAAACCGTGCGAACCCCTTGATAACTCAGGGTTTCTCCGTACGGATCGCAAACTTTTTCGTACCTCCTTTTAAGTGCCCTCTGCGTTATTCGTGCCTTTTTCTTATCTAATGCCGAGTTTCAATTCAAACGGGATTAGGGATATCGATAAACAGGTGTTCGATATCGAACTGCTCGGACAGATGCTTGCCCACCGCCTGCACGCCGAAACGCTCGGTGGCGTGATGGCCGGCCGCGAGGAACGCCACGCCGCTTTCCGCCGAGGTGTGCATGACCGACTCCGACACCTCGCCGGTCAGGTAGACGTCGGCGCCGGCATTGATCGCGGCGTCGAACATGCCTTGCGCGGCGCCCGTGCACCAGCCCACGCGGCGCAGTTCGCGATCGGGGTCGCCGAACACGAGCGGCGTGCGCCCAAGCGTCTGCTCGACTTGCGCGGTGAAGTGCGCGAGCGTGATCGGCATCGGGAAGGTGGCGAGCCAGCCGAGGTCGTTCTCGCCGAAGCGCGCGTCGCTGATCCAGCCCATCTTTGCGCCGATTTGCGCGTTGTTGCCGAACTCGGGATGGTCGTCGAGCGGCAGGTGATAGGCGAACAGGTTCAGGTCGTTGGCGATCAGCAGCTTCAGCCGCGCGTGTTTGCGCCCGGTGATTTGCGGCGCCTCGTTGCGCCAGAAGTAGCCGTGATGGACCAGCACCGCGTCCGCACCCCAGTCGAGTGCGGCCTCAAGAAAGGCCACTGAAGCGGTAACACCGGTCGCGAGCTTATTGACCTTGCGGCGCCCTTCCACCTGCAATCCATTGGGGCAATAGTCCTTGAAGCGCGCGGTTTCAAGGAGATTGTTCAAGTACAATTCAAGTTCGATCCGATCCATATAAACCTCTAGTCTTCAGATGCTTAGACGCTTTTGGCTGTTCTTTGCCCAAGCGGTGACCGTGCTGTTGGCGCTAATGTTCATCATTGCGACCCTCAAACCGCAGTGGCTCCAGCGTCAAGGGCAATTCGGCAAGCAACTCGCCGAACCGATCGTCGCCCTTCGGGAAGTAGCGCCAGGCATCGGCACTGGCCCCGCACAAGCGTCCTATGCGGACGCCGCGCAAAAAGCCATGCCCGCGGTCGTCAATGTGTTCTCCAGCAAGGATGGCTCACTGCCGCCCGACCCGCGCGCTAAAGACCCGTTGTTCCGTTACTTCTTCGGCGACAAGAACAAAGGCAAGCAGCAGGAACAACCCGCGTCGAATCTCGGCTCGGGGGTAATAGTGAGTTCGGAAGGTTACATTCTAACGAACCAGCACGTCGTAGACGGCGCCGATCAGATCGAAATTGCCCTGGCCGATGGTCGCACCACCAATGCGAAGGTGATCGGCGTCGATCCTGAGACCGATCTGGCCGTGCTGAAGGTCAACATGACCAATCTGCCCACCATCACGCTCGGCCGCATGGACCAGACGCGCGTGGGCGACGTGGTGCTGGCGATCGGCAATCCGTTCGGCGTCGGCCAAACGGTGACCATGGGCATTGTCAGCGCACTCGGGCGCAATCACCTCGGCATCAACACGTTTCGAAAACTTCATTCAGACCGACGCGGCCATCAACCCGGGCAACTCCGGCGGCGCTCTGGTCGACGTGAACGGCAATCTGCTCGGTATCAATACCGCCATCTATTCGCGCTCGGGCGGCTCGCTCGGCATCGGCTTTGCGATTCCCGTCTCGACCGCGCGCAGCGTGCTGGAGAGCATCATCACGACGGGCTCGGTCACACGCGGGTGGATCGGCGTGGAGCCGCAGGACGTGACGCCGGAAATCGCCGAATCGTTTGGGCTTGAGCAGAAGTCGGGCGCAATTGTGGCGGGCGTCCTGAAGAACGGACCGGCCGATCGTGCGGGCATCAAGCCGGGCGACATCCTGGTGAGCGTGAACGGCCAGGAGATCACCGACACCACGCGCCTGTTAAACGTCATCGCGCAGATCAAACCGGGCACGGCTGCGAAGGTTCACCTGGTGCGCAAGAGCCACGAGATGGATCTCGACGTGACCATCGGCAAGCGCCCGCCTCCGCCGAAACAACCGGCGGATGACAACGGCGGCGGCGATCAGCAGGACGACGACGGCGGTTGAAAGCCAAACGGCAACGTCGCCATAAAACAAAAAGGGCGGTCCGCGATGGACTGCCCTTTTTGTTTGCCCTGACCCGCTCGGCCATCCGGCTAAACGTAACCCACGCGTGCCGCGCATCACGCCGTTAGCGTTAATTCGGCGGACTTGCGTCTTCAACCGCTACCGGCTGCTTGCCGACAATCAACCGCGCCGCGATGATCCCCGCCTCGTACAGCACGATCAGCGGAATCGCCAGAATCAGCTGCGAGAACACGTCCGGCGGCGTCACCACCGCCGAAATCACGAACGCGCCCACGATCACATACGGACGGATTTCCCTAAGCTTCTTGATGGTCAGCACGTTCATGCGGACCAGCAGCACCACGACAATCGGCACTTCGAACGTCACGCCGAACGCGATGAACATGGTGAGCACGAAGCTCAGGTAGTTGTCGATATCGGTCGTCATCTCCGCGCCGAGCGGCGCGTTGTAGTGCGCCATCACGCGGAAGATGGTCGGAAACACCACGAAGTACGCGAACGCCATGCCGCACAGGAACAGCGTGTAGCTGCTGCCCACCAGCGGCCCGACCAGTTTCTTCTCATGCTGATACAGGCCTGGTGCCACGAACGCCCAGATCTGATACAGCACGATCGGCAGCGCGATCACGAAGGCGACCAGCATGGTCACCTTCATCGGCACGAAGAACGAGCCGGTGACGTCGGTGACGATCATCTTGCCGTCCTTCGGCAGATTCTGCATCAAGGGCCGCGCCAGCAGCCGGAAGATGTCCGGCGCCCAATACACGAGCCCGACAAACACCACGATGACGGCAAGGCCGGCGCGGATGATACGGTCGCGCAATTCAACGAGGTGGGAAATGAAGGTCTCTTCAGTGCCTTCGTTCTGGGTTTGCTGGGGGTCGCTCACACCGGCCCTCGGTTAGGGATTGTCGTTCTGATCATCAGAAGAACCGCGTCGGACGACGCATGGTGGCCGGCGTATGCCGCGCCACGCGCGCCGCACCTGATAGCACACGCGTGCGGCGCGTGGTGGCGCGCTTGTACCAGGTGGGCATGGCTGTCTGCTTGACGCGCCAGTTCTTGCGTTTGGGGCCTGCCGGTGGCGTGCTGGTCTGCCACGACGAATTGCCGGCGTCTTCAAGCGCGCCGCCGGCAATGCTTGGCGACACCGAGGTGCCGCTATTCCACGCATCGTTCAGTTCGGTTTCATGCTTGCGCAGATTGTCCTGAACGCTGGTTTCGACGTTGCTCGCCGCCGCTTCGAACTCGGTTTTCATGCGACGCAATTCGTCGAGTTCGATTTCGCGGGTAACTTCGGCCTTCACGTCATTGATATACCGCTGCGCGCGGCCGAACAGCGCGCCGGCCGTGCGGGCGACGCGAGGCAGGCGCTCAGGCCCGAGTACGACTAGCGCAACGACGCCGATCAGCGCCATCTTGGTTAGACCGAGGTCCAGCATGAAGTGGAGTGTCCGTCAGTAACGCGGTTGGGCCGCGGCTTAGCGGTAATCGCCTGAACGCGGCGCTTTTTCCTTCGCATCCACATCTACCGTGCCATTGCGCGGCAGTTCGCGCTGCTGCGCGTCACCTGCAGCGGGCGTTTCGGCTTCCTTCATGCCTTCCTTGAAGCCCTTCACCGCGCCACCCAGATCGGTGCCGATATTGCGCAGCTTCTTCGTGCCGAACACGAGCGCCACGATCAGCAACACGATCAGCCAATGCCAAATGCTCAACGAACCCATGACTACTCTCCTTAACCCCGACACCGCACCGTGATGCGGCAAAACTCGTGCGCCTTACGGCGTGAATCGAAGCGCGTACGCTCCATCTATACGTTGCCGCGAGCTATTGCGATTCAACCCGCGACTCGGTGTGCCATTCTGACCTGACGATCGCGTCGGCGTCATTACAGTTCAGTAAAATTCAGCAAAAACAACAGCCCCGTTATTGTCGACGGCCAAAACTCGCCGCACGCCTTGCAACTGCAGCCCGCGGTTTTTGTCAGCCCATTCGATGCCACGGACGCGGCCCTGCGAGGATGTGCGCGTGCAGGTGATACACCTCTTGGCCGCCGCCCGGCCCCGTATTGATTACCGTACGAAAACCGGTTTCGCCACCGGTGTACGCCACGCCCAGTTGCTCGGCCAAACGCGCTACCAGAACAAGCATTCTACCAAGCAGGGGAGCCTCGTCTTCGGTGCAATTCGACAGCGTGGCGACGTGCTTGCGGGGAATCACCAGCACATGCGTTTCAGCTGCCGGACGGATGTCGCGAAAGGCGACAAACTCTTCGTCTTCATGGACTTTGGTCGACGGAATCTCGCCGGCGGCGATCTTGCAGAAAAGACAGTTCGGGTCGTGACTCATCGTATTCCTGATGCAGTAGGGCTAGAGCGCGAAGCGTGATGCGGCACGGTTGGGGTCCCGCCCGGCCGCAACCGGACTCGACTCAAACCCAGCCACGCGGATTCGCGAACGGCTTGTTATCGTACAGATACAGCCAGCCTTTGATAATACGGTACAACATCCAGATGCTGACGGCCCACAGAACCGGAATGCCGATCAGCACGAACAGCAGCACGGCCCCGATCGCATAACCCAGCAAGGCCATCCAGAACGAACGGATCTGCCACTCGAAATGCGCCTCGTAAGGTGTGCCCGCCACATCGGCCCGCTTGATGTAGTTGATGATGATGGCGATCAGGATGGTCAGGCCACCCGTCAGCCAATGGACCGCATACAGCGCGTACAGCACGTGCGTGAGCGTGCGCAGACTGCGTTCGCGTTCGGGTTCGATCGCGTTGCGGTAGACCGGCGGCGGATAATTTCCTTGCGACTGTTCCATGCTTGCGTCCTCCCGAGGATGCGATCCTATGCGTTCAGTGCAATGTGGGTGCCGACGTTCGCCGCTTCAAGACGCGGCGACAAGGCGGCGACAATCAGTCGCCGTTTTCCTCGCGCTCGCGGCTCTTGCGCAGCGCCTTTTCTTCGATGCCCGACAGGCCTTCGCGGCGCTCGAGTTCGGCCAGCACGTCGGCCGGGCTCAGGTCGAAATGCGAGAGCATCACGAGGCAGTGAAACCACAGGTCCGCCACTTCGCCGACCAGGGCTTTCGGCGCGCCGCCGTGGCGTGCGTCTTTGGCGGCCAGCACGACTTCGGTTGCCTCTTCGCCGATCTTCTTGAGCACCGCGTCATCGCCCTTATGGAACAGGCGCGACACGTACGAGACATCCGGATCGCCACCCTTGCGGCTGTCGATAACGGCTGCGAGGCGCAGCAGCGTGTCGTTGGTGGACGAAGCGGGTTCGGTGGATTGCGTGGATTGCGTCATTTGTAGATGTGTTCGGGGTCTTTCAACACGGGATCGACGGCGGCCCAGCCGCCATCTTCAACCGTGCCTTCGAATTTCTGGAAAAAGCACGAGTGACGGCCGGTGTGGCACGCAATGCCCGACACCTGCTCGACCTTCAGCAGCACGACGTCTTCGTCGCAATCGAGCCGCACTTCATGCACATGCTGCACGTGGCCGGACTCTTCGCCTTTGAACCACAGGCGCTGGCGCGAACGCGAGAAGTACACCGCGCGGCCGGTTTCGACGGTTTTCGCCAGGGCTTCGCGGTTCATCCACGCGAACATCAGCACGTCGTTGGTCGACGCTTCCTGCGCGACCACCGGCACGAGGCCGTTCGCGTCCCACCTGACCTTGTCGAGCCAATCTACTGAAGAGGGATTCACCACGTCACAACCTCACCGAAATGCCTTGATCGGCCATGAAGCGCTTGGCCTCGCCCACGGTGTGTTCGCCGTAGTGGAAGATGCTGGCGGCCAGCACGGCGTCCGCGTGGCCGTTCTTGATGCCGTCGGCCAGATGTTGCAGCGAGCCGACGCCGCCCGAGGCGATCACCGGAATCGACACTGCATCGGACACCGCCCGCGTGAGTGCGAGATCGAAGCCGCTCTTGGTGCCGTCGCGGTCCATGCTGGTCAGCAGGATTTCGCCCGCGCCCAGCTCGGCCATCTTGCGCGCCCATTCCACGGCTTCGAGGCCGGTGGCTTTGCGCCCGCCATGCGTGAAGACTTCCCAGCGCGGCGCTTCGCCGTCCGCCGAGACGCGCTTCGCGTCGATGGCGACGACGATGCATTGCGAACCGTATTTGTCCGTCGCGTCGCGCACCAGTTGCGGATTCGCGACCGCCGACGAGTTCATGCTGATCTTGTCTGCGCCCGCGTTCAACAGACGCCGGACGTCTTCGACGGCGCGCACGCCGCCGCCGACCGTCAGCGGAATGAATACCTGGGACGCGACCGCTTCGATGATCGGCAGGATCAGATCGCGCTGGTCGGAGGTGGCCGTGATGTCGAGGAAGGTGAGTTCGTCGGCGCCCTGATCGTCGTAGCGGCGCGCGATTTCTACGGGATCGCCCGCGTCGCGCAGTTCGACGAAGTTGACGCCCTTGACCACGCGTCCAGCCGTGACGTCGAGACAGGGGATGATGCGTTTAGCTAGAGCCATGATCTTGCAATTCTGCCAATACCGCTGATGAGGCCGCTCGTCTGAATCTTCACGAGCGGCACAGTGCCGGCGCGGCTCGCCGCGCCAGGCCGCAAGGGTGTCGAACCGAAACACCTGCGGCGTGACACGCGGTCGAGACACGCCGTTGCGTCCGCTTTCAAGTCCGCTGCTGCGTCGATTCCAGGTCGAGCGCGACGCTACGAGCATTGACCTTAGGCGTTGACCTTACGCGTCGTCCGATTCGCGCAACCGGTCCGCGAGGGTCTGCGCAGCCGTGAAATCCAGATCGCCCGAGTAGATCGCCCGACCGCAGATCACGCCTTCGATGCCCTCGTCCTCGACTTCGCACAGCGACTCGATGTCCGTGAGGTTCGACAAACCGCCGCTTGCGATCACCGGAATCTTCACCGCGCGCGCGAGGCGCACCGTCGCTTCGATGTTGATGCCCTGCAGCATGCCGTCGCGGCCGATGTCCGTGTAGATGATCGACTCGCAGCCGTAATCCTCGAACTTGCGCGCGAGATCGGCCACTTCGTGACCGGTCAGCTTGCTCCAGCCGTCGGTGGCGACTTTGCCGTCTTTCGCATCCAGCCCGACGATGATATGGCCGCCGAAAGCCGTGCACGCGTCCTGCAGGAAGCCCGGATTCTTCACCGCGGCCGTGCCGATGATGACGTACGACAAACCGTCGTCCAGATAGCGCTCGATCGTGTTCAGGTCGCGAATGCCGCCGCCCAGCTGGACGGGAATCTCGCCCCCTACTTCCTCGATGATCGCGCGAATCGCGTCTTCGTTTTTCGGCTTGCCGGCGAACGCGCCATTCAGGTCGACGAGGTGCAGACGGCGAGCGCCGCGGTCGACCCAATGCCGGGCCATCGCCGCCGGTTCCTCGGAAAATATCGTCGCCTGGTCCATATCGCCCTGTTTGAGGCGTACACAGTGACCATCTTTCAGGTCGATGGCGGGAATCAGCAGCATAGCAATCGGGTGTTGTCTGGGAGGTGGTTGAAGGTCGGCGGCAGCGGCTGGCAAGCCAGCCCGCCACAACGCCGTTTCGCTAGTTTAGTACAACTCTTTCGACGCCCTTGCGGAGCACCGAATTGGAGCGAAATCGTCTTGCTGCGGTTGTAGCGCACGGCCGACGCCCCGCTTGTAGCGGAAAGACACGCAGCAACAGAATGAAGAAAGGCGCTCACGGGTTCCAGTGCACGAAGTTGCGATACACGCGCAGCCCCGCTTCGGCGCTCTTTTCCGGGTGGAATTGGGTCGCGAAGATGTTATCCCGCGCCACCGCCGAGGTAAAGGGCACACCGTACACCGTTTCGCCCGAGGTATGGGCGGCGTTGTCCGGCAAAACGTAATAGCTGTGCACAAAATAGAAGAACGCGTTATCCGCGACGCCGTCCCACAACGGATGCGGCTGCGCCTGGCGCACGCGGTTCCAGCCCATTTGCGGCACCTTGAAGCGCGAGCCGTCGTCCTGCACTTGGCCTTCCAAGTCGAAGCGCAGCACTTTGCCCGGCAACAGGCCGAGGCCCGGCGTATCGCCTTCGGCGCTCCAGTCGAACAGCATCTGCTCGCCGACGCACACGCCCAACAGCGGCTTGTTGCGCGAGGCTCCAATCACCGCTTCCTGCAGGCCGGATTCGGCCAGACTGCGCATGCAGTCCGGCATGGCGCCCTGACCGGGCAGCACCACGCGGTCGGCCGAGCGGATCGCTTCGGGCCGATCGACGATCGCCACGTCCGCTTCCGGCGCGGCGTGGCGCAATGCCTGGGCAACCGAGCGCAGGTTGCCCATGCCGTAATCCACAATCGCTATCGAAGTTTTCATTTCAAGTTAGGCAGCAATGCCTTCAATCCATCGACGATGAATTCCACCGCCAGCGCCGATAACATCAAACCCATGAGCCGCGTGCCGATGTTGATACCCGTGCGACCGACCCAGCGGGCAATCGGTTCAGCAAGCCGCAGCGAAAAAAAACAGATCGCCGCCAGCACGGCGCCGATCGCGACCAGGCTCAGCCGGTCATACCAGTGCGTCGAGCCGGCCGCGTAGATGATCGTAGTGCTGATCGCGCCCGGGCCGGTCAGCAGCGGGATCGCCAGCGGCACGACCGCGATGTTGTCCTTCTGCTCGGCTTCGTCGCGCTCTTCCGGCGTCGAACGGCTGTTGCCGATTTGCGCGTTCAGCATGTTGATCGCCATCAGCAGCATGATGATCCCGCCACCCACTTCGAGCGAGCCGACCGAAATGCCGAAGAAGCTGATGATCTGCTGTCCGAGCAGCGTGGTCACCGCAATCACGCAGAACACCGAAATCGCCGCGATACGGATGGTTCTGCGCCGCTCGGCGTCGCTCTGATGCGCCGACAGGCTCATGAAGAATGGGATGGCGCCGATTGGGTTAATCAGCGCCAGCAGCGAAATAAACGACTTCAGAATATCCATCGCACACCGGACGCGTAGAAGCGCGGCCGGTCCTGGTCACGAGGCTGGTAAATGGGCGCTTAACGCTTAAAGGCTGCCCTTGGTCGACGGAATCTGCCCCGCCGCGCGTTCGTCCAGTTCGACGGCCATGCGCAATGCACGCCCGAACGCCTTGAACACCGTTTCCATTTGATGATGGGCGTTCAGGCCGCGCAGGTTGTCGATATGCAGCGTGACGCCGGCGTGGTTCACGAAGCCGCGGAAAAATTCGATGGATAGATCGACGTCGAACGTGCCGATACGCGCCCGCGTGAACGGCACATGAAATTCGAGGCCCGGACGGCCGGAAAAATCGATCACGACGCGCGACAGCGCTTCGTCGAGCGGCACGTAAGAATGACCGTAGCGGCGAATGCCCTTGCGGTCGCCGATCGCCTTCGCAACCGCCTGGCCGAGCGTGATGCCGGTGTCTTCGACCGTGTGGTGGTCGTCGATATGCAGGTCGCCATGCGCTTCGATGTCGAGATCGAACAAGCCATGCCGTGCGATCTGGTCGAGCATGTGATCAAGAAACGGCACGCCGGTGGCCAGCTTCTGCTGACCGGTGCCGTCCAGATTGATCTTCACACGGATCTGCGTTTCGCTGGTGTTGCGAACGACTTCCGCAAGGCGCATGGTAATTCCTCGAATCTAGCTAGAAAGCGATAGGTATGTGGGATGGAAAAACGGCCTGCCGTTCAGTGCAGCACGAGTTTCAGTGCGGCGATCAATTGCGCGTTTTCTTCGGGCGAACCGACGGTCAAACGCACGCAATTGACCAGCAATGGATGCATTTTACTCACGTTTTTGATCAAAACCCGTGCTGCCAGCAGCGTTTCGAACATAACGGATGCGTCAGGTACGCGCACCAGCAGGAAGTTGCCGGCGCTCGGGAACACTTCGGCGCCCGGTAATTGGGCCACGGCTTGCGCGAGTTTCGTGCGTTCTTCGCGCAATTGCGCCGCCTGGGTGTCGAGCACGTCGACGTGATCGAGCAGGAAATCGGCGGCGGCTTGCGTCAGCACGTTGGTGTTGTAGGGCGGGCGCACCTTGTCGAATTCGGTGAGCCAGGCGGGCTTGCCGACCAGATAACCCAGGCGGATGCCGGCCAGACCGAGCTTGGACACGGTACGCATCACGACGACGTTGTCGAACGCGTCGGCGCGCGGCAGCCAGCTTTGCTGCGCGAACGGCTGATACGCCTCGTCGATCACCACCAGGCTTTTGCTCGCCGCGGCGATGATGCGCTCCATGTCCGCGTCGTTGTACAGCGTGCCGGTCGGGTTGTTCGGATAGGCCAGATAGACGATCGCCGGTTCATGCTCGGCGATCGCCGCCAGCATCGCCTCGGTGTCGAGCGTGAAATCGGGCTTCAGCGGCACGCCGATGAATTCAAGATTCGCCAGCTTCGCCGACATCTGATACATCACGAAACCCGGCATCGGCGCGAGCACCTTGGCGCCGGGCTTCGCGCACGCCACCGACACCATGCTGATGATTTCATCCGAGCCGTTGCCGAGCAACACGTCGCAGCCTGCCGGCACACCCATCACGCGCTTGATCTTCTCGATCAGCGCTTCCGGGCGCGGCGCCGGGTAACGGTTCAGTGCGACGCCGGCCAGATGTTCGCCCAGATGGGCGGCCAGGACCGGCGGCAGCGGAAACGGATTTTCCATCGCATCGAGCTTGATATAGCCCGTGGCGTCCGGAACCGGATAGCTCGTCATCGCGAGCACGTCGCGGCGAATGATGTCTTGAGGTGTCGTCATAAGTCTGTGGACCGGGCCGCACGAGAGACGCCGGCCGGGTATCGGCGGCTTGCGGACTACGCCAGGTTGGTCTGTATTGTCGTTATTAAACGGGAAACCGCGCGAAATCCGTCGGTCGTGTTCGCGGGCATCGGTTCGATGCCCGCTGGCGCCTTTGACCGGTCAACCGCGCTCGCCGCTTTGCCGCATCCGGTATTCGGCGCTGCGGGCGTGCGCCTGCAGGCCTTCGCCGTAGGCGAGTTCGGCGGCGATCTCGCCGAGCGTCTGCGCACCTTCCGCACTAACTTCGATCACGCTCGAACGCTTGAAGAAATCGTAGACGCCAAGCGGCGACGAGAACCGTGCGGTACGAGACGTAGGCAGTACGTGATTCGGTCCCGCGCAGTAGTCACCGAGGCTTTCGCTGGTATAGCGGCCGAGGAAGATCGCACCGGCATGGCGGATCAACTGGCCCCATTGATGCGGCTCCAGCGCGGAAATTTCGAGGTGTTCCGGTGCAATGTCGTTGGCGATCGCGCAGGCTTCGGCCATATCGCGCACCTTGATCAGCGCACCGCGGCCTTCGAGCGACGCGCGGATCACGTCCTGACGCGGCATGGTGGGCAGCAGTTCGTTGATCGCGTCGTGGACGCGCGCAATGAATGCATCGTCCGGGCACAGCAGGATGGATTGCGCGAGCTCGTCGTGCTCGGCTTGCGAGAACAGGTCCATCGCGACCCAGCGCGGGTCCGTCGTGCCGTCGCACAGCACGAGAATTTCCGACGGCCCGGCGATCATATCGATACCAACCGTGCCGAACACACGACGCTTGGCCGACGCAACGTAGGCGTTACCGGGGCCGCAGATCTTGTCGACGGCGGGCACCGTCTCCGTGCCGTACGCCAATGCGCCCACCGCCTGCGCGCCGCCGATCGTGAAGACACGATCCACGCCGCCCAGCAACGCAGCCGCGAGCATCAGCGGATTTTTCACGCCGTCCGGCGTGGGCACGACCATGACGATTTCGCGCACGCCGGCCACGCGGGCCGGAATCGCGTTCATCAGCACCGACGACGGATACGCCGCCTTGCCGCCCGGCACGTAGATCCCCGCGCGATCCAGCGGCGTCACTTTCTGGCCGAGCACGGTGCCATCGGCTTCCGTGTATTGCCAGCTATGACTGCCGCACTCGATTTTCTGCTTCTCGTGGTAACCGCGCACGCGCGCCGCCGCCGCTTCGAGCGCCGCGCGGCGCTTCGGCTCAAGGCTTTCGAGGGCCGCTTCGAGCTCGGACATCGGCAACTCGAGCGCCTCGACGCTCTTCGCCTCGACACGGTCGAAGCGTTTGGTGTACTCGAGCACCGCGGCGTCGCCGCGTGCCTTCACGTCGTTCAGAATCTGCGCGACCGAGCGCTCGATTGCTTCGTCTTCGCTCGCCTCGAACGCGAGCACCGCGTGCAGCGCCTTGTGAAAGTCAGGAGCGCTGGAATCGAGTTTGCGAATCTTGATAGACATACGGGTATCCGTTTCGGTAAGGCGCGCGTTAAAAGTTTGACCACTCGCGTGGTCAAACTAGTCAGGCCGCCGCGGCGCCAGCCTTCGACGCGCGTTCGAACGCATCGAGGATCGGCCGCAGCGCGGCGCGCTTGAGTTTCAGCGCCGCCTGGTTCACAACGAGGCGCGACGAAATCTGCATGATTTCCTCCACCTCGACGAGATTATTGGCGCGCAAGGTGTTGCCCGAACTCACCAGGTCGACGATCGCGTCGGCGAGGCCGACCAGCGGCGCCAGTTCCATCGAACCGTACAGCTTGATCAGGTCGACGTGCACGCCCTTGGCGGCAAAATGCTCACGTGCGGTTTCAACGTACTTGGTCGCTACGCGCAGGCGTGCGCCCTGGCGCACCGCGTTCGCGTAGTCAAAACCGGCCGCCACCGCGACCGACATGCGGCAACGCGCGATATCCAGGTCGACCGGCTGATACAGGCCACTACCGCCGTGCTCCAGCAGCACGTCCTTGCCTGCCACGCCGAAGTCCGCCGCGCCGTATTCGACGTAGGTCGGCACGTCCGTGGCGCGCACGATGATCACGCGCAGGTTCGCGTCCGTAGTGGGCAGAATCAGCTTGCGCGAAGTTTCCGGATCTTCGGCAACTTCAATCCCGGCTGCGGCGAGCAGCGGTAACGTCTCTTCGAAGATACGCCCTTTCGACAACGCCAGCGTGAGCGGTGCGCTCACGGCCGGCGAAAACGAAGTTTGCGGCATCGAACTCATGCCTGGCTCCCGGCGATGCGGCGCACCTTGGCGCCAATGGCGTTGAGCTTGCTCTCCATCCGGTCGTAGCCCCGATCCAGGTGATAGATACGGTCGATCAGCGTTTCGCCTTCTGCACGGAGCGCAGCGATCACGAGGCTCGCGGACGCACGCAGGTCGGTCGCCATCACCTTCGCGCCGGACAGCTTCTCGACGCCGGTCACGAGCGCGGTGTTGCCGTCGATCGTGATGTTCGCACCGAGGCGGTTCAATTCCTGCACGTGCATGAAGCGGTTCTCGAAGATCGTTTCGACGGCTTGCGAGGTGCCGTCCGCGATCGTGTTGAGCGCCATGAACTGCGCTTGCATGTCGGTCGGGAAGGCCGGGTATTCGGACGTGCGGAAGCTCACCGCGCTCGGCCGCCTGTTCATCCGCACGCGCATCCAGTCGTCGCCTTCTTCGATCATGACGCCGGCTTCGCGCAGCTTTTCGGTGACGGCTTCAAGAATCAGCGGACGCACCTTACGCAGCGTGACATCGCCGCCGGCAGCCGCGACCGCGCACAGGAACGTGCCGGCTTCGATACGATCCGGAATCACCGTGTGCCTGGCGCCATGCAGCGAGTCGACACCCTGAATCACCAGACGGTCGGTGCCAATGCCTTCGATCTTCGCGCCCATCTCGACCAGCAGATGCGCGAGGTCGCCCACTTCCGGCTCGCGCGCGGCGTTCTCGATGACCGTTTCGCCTTCGGCCAGAACTGCCGCCATCAGCAGGTTTTCGGTGCCCGTCACCGTAATCATGTCGGTCACGATGCGTGCGCCCTTCAGACGCTTCGCACGCGCTTCGATAAAGCCGTGCTCGATCGTGATTTCGGCGCCCATTGCCTGCAGGCCCTTGATGTGCTGATCCACCGGACGCGCGCCAATTGCGCAGCCGCCCGGCAGCGACACCCTGGCGTGACCAAAGCGCGCCACCAGCGGCCCGAGCACGAGGATCGACGCACGCATGGTTTTCACCAGTTCATACGGCGCAACCAGGTTATCGACCTTCGACGCATCCAGCGACACGCGCCCCTCGCCGCTCTCGATTCGCACGCCCATCTGGCCGAGCAGCTTGAGCATCGTGCGCACGTCCTGCAAGTCGGGCACGTTTTCCAGACTCACCGGTTCCGCGCTCAGCAAAGACGCGCACAGGATCGGCAATGCCGCGTTCTTGGCACCTGAGACGACGACTTCACCCGACAGCGGGTAGCCACCTTCAATGACGAGTTTATCCATGCCTGTCAGTTCCTGATTGACCCGGACTTCAGCCGGGCCTGCTTTGACTGTATTCGACGCGCCGCTACCGGCGTCGCGTCCTTCTTGAGTAATTCGCACTAAATTTCCAGATTACGCGGTCTGCCATTCGGCGGGCGTCAGCGTCTTCATGCTGAGCGCGTGGATTTCTTCGCGCATGCGGTCGCCGAGCGCCGCGTACACGAGTTGATGGCGCTGGATCAGACGTTTGCCTTCGAAGCTCGGTGAGACGATGGTCGCAAAGAAATGCTGACCGTCGCCCTCGACTTCGAGATGCTGGCAAGCGAGCCCAGCCGCGATGTATTGCTTGACCTGTTCGGGAGTCGGCAACATAAGAGAAGCTCCTGATCAGTGGCGCAGTTTGTAGCCGGAGGCGAGCATGCGCATCGCCACCACAGCCAGCACCACAAAGAAACCGGCAACGATCGCAAGGCTCACGAGCGGATCGATATCCGACATCCCGAAGAAACCGTAGCGAAAGCCGTCGATCATGTAGAAAAAGGGATTGAGCCGCGACACTTCGCGCCACACAGGTGGCAACGTATGCGTCGAGTAGAACACGCCCGAGAGGAACGTGAGCGGCATAATCAGAAAGTTTTGAAACGCGGCGAGCTGATCGAACTTCTCGGCCCAGATGCCGGCGATCAAACCGAGCGTGCCGAGGATCGCCGCGCCGAAAATCGCGAACGCGATGATGTAAAGCGGCGCGCTGAAGCTGACCGGCACGAACCAGATCGTCACGATAAACACGCCAAAACCGACCGCCAGACCGCGTGCCACGGCAGCGAGCACATACGCGCTGAACATTTCGTAGTGCGAGAGCGGCGGCAGCAGCACGAACACCAGGTTGCCGGTGATCTTCGACTGGATCAGCGAGGACGAGCTATTCGCGAATGCGTTCTGCAACACGCTCATCATCACGAGGCCGGGAATCAGAAAGCTCGTGTACTCGACACCCGGATAGACCTCAACGTGACCGCGTAACGCGTGGCCGAAAATCGTCAGATAGAGCAGCGCGGTGATAACCGGCGCCAGCACGGTCTGGAACGACACCTTCCAGAAACGCAGGATTTCTTTGTAAAACAGCGTGCGAAAGCCGCTCATGCCAGCCCCTCGATCACTTCCGGACCGTTCATCACCTGAACGAACACATCTTCGAGGTCGGCTTTGCGGACCTCGATTTCTTCTAATGTGCAGCCCGCTGCGCGGCACTGCGCGAGAATCCGCTCGACGTCGTCATAGCTCGCGAGACGCAGCAGATGCTGATGGCCGTTGCCGTTGCCCAAGCCGCTTTCCACTTCGAGCGGACGCAGTTCCACGGGCAAGGTGCCTTGCGCAAAGCGCAGGAACAGCTGCATGCCGGCAAAGCGCTGCAGCAGCGTGCTGGTGCGCTCGAGCGCGACGACCTCGCCGCGACGCAACATTGCGATGCGGTCGCACAGCGATTCGGCTTCTTCCAGATAGTGCGTGGTCAGCACGATCGTGTGCCCTTCGCGATTCAGGCGCGAGATGAATTTCCACAAGGTTTGGCGCAATTCGACGTCGACACCCGCGGTCGGCTCATCCAGCACGATCACAGGCGGACGGTGCACCAGCGCTTGCGCGACGAGCACGCGGCGCTTCATGCCGCCGGACAGCGCGCGCATGTTGGCGTCGGCTTTCTCGGTGAGGTCGAGATTGGCCATGATCTCGTCGATCCACGCGTCGTTATTGCGCAGCCCGTAGTAGCCAGACTGGATGCGCAAAGTTTCGCGCACGGTGAAAAACGGATCGAACACGAGCTCCTGCGGCACCACGCCGAGCGCACGGCGCGCAGCGCGGAAATCGCCGACTACGTCATGGCCGCGCACCGCGATGCTGCCTTCATCGGCGCGCGCGAGACCGGCGAGGATGCTGATGAGCGTTGTCTTGCCCGCGCCGTTCGGACCGAGCAGTCCGAAGAACTCGCCTTCTTCCACCGTGAGGCTGACGCCCTTGAGCGCCTGCAAGTCCTTGTAGCGCTTCTTGACGTTACGAATTTCTATGGCTGACATGACTATGGGCCGCGTGCGGAGCGGCGCCTAAAGGAGCCCTGAGGGGGCGCAAAAGTGCTGGAAGGGACGAAATTGGGGCCGGTTGTATGCCCCAAAAAACGTTTGATTATAGGGCAAAAATCGGCAGCCCCGGCTCGGCCGGGGCGATTGGAAGTGACGCTAGTGGAGCGTCAATGTCGCGCTGAAAGCAGCGTGTCGACGCCGTAGGCTTGTGCGAGGCTGGCGAGACCAGCCGGCAGGTTGACGATCTCGAACGCGATGCCGCGTGCCTGGGCGGCACGCTCCCATGCGAGCAGGACGGCAAGCGCGGTCGAATCGAATTGCGCGAGCGGCGCGCAATCCACGCCGTTCGCGCCCGCGGCGATCCGCTGCAAACCCGCCTCGAGCGCGGCTTTCGCGCTCTCGTGGGTCAGCGTCGCGCCGCTTTCGAAGCGGCTTGCGACGGCGGCGTTCAGCACTTCGCTCACGACTGCTTGCCCGCGGCGAGTTGCTGGTTACGCTGCGTGAGGAACTGGATCAGTCCGTCCACGCCCTTCTGCTGGATCTGCTCGTTGAACTGTTGCTGGTACGCCTGGATCAGCCACGCGCCGAGCACGTTGATGTCATACACGCGCCAGCCTTGCGGCGTCTTGTACAGACGGTAGTCGAGTTCGATCGGCGAGCCGTTGTTCATCACCACCGAGCGCACCACCGTGTCGGTGTCGTCCGGATTCATACGGAACGGCTTGTACTGGATCTGCTGGTCGCGAACCTGGGCGAGCGCACCCGAGTACGTGCGGATCAGCAGCATCTTGAACTGCTCGACCACGGCGTTTTGCTGCTCCGGCGTCGCGGTGCGCCAGTTCCGGCCCATCGCAAGTTGGGTGGTGCGGCGGAAATCGGTGTACGGCAGGATCTTTTCGTTGACGAGATTGGTGATGTGGGTGATGTCGCCTTGCTGGATCGACTTGTCAGCGTGGATCGCGTCGATCACCTGCTGCGTCACGGTCTTGATCAGGCCATCCGGCGAACTGGAGTCGACCGTTTGTGCCGATGCACCGGCACTAGCGAACGAAAACAACGCAGCAAACAACGGGATCAGGAAGAATTTTTTCATATCGAGCCTTGCCTTAAAAATTGTGCAATCGTTGGAACCGACATTAACACGCGAGTTCAGCGGCAATCCATGCGCAAACTGCGAGAGTCGTATCGAGGTGTTACGGCTGCACGATCAACGCAATTTGAATGACGGGAAGTTGAAACGCGAGGGCGGGACCAGTTGGCCGGCCGGAATCTGCGTCGTTTCCGGACCGCCGTTCAGGTCGAGCGGCGGCGATTCGCTGCCGGAGGCGGCTTCAGGTGCAGCTGCCGTGCCGGTTGCACCCGCGGTGGCTCCAGCTGCCGACGCAGCTTGCGGCGGCGTTGCGGCGGCCGTACCAGACGCTGCCTTGGCTGTTGCACCCTGCGTGCCTGCCGGCGCTGCAGCCGCGCCGCCGTCGACGTCGTCGTACTTCGGCAACGGTGCTTCATCACCGTAGCTCGGCAGCGCCTGCGAGTGCTTACCTTCCGACAGCAAATACTGGCGGCGTTGCAGATAAGCGTTACGCACGAACGAGTACTTGTCGAGCGCGGCGCCTTCCAGCACGTCGCTCGCGCCCAGCAGATTCGCACGGGTGTTGATCACGTTCAGGCCGTACAGCGCCCAGCTCAGTCCATCCGGATGAATGTAGCTGAGCGGATTCACATAGTAATTGCCGATCGAGCCGACCGCGTCGCGCACCGTGCTCGGGCCGAACAGCGGCAACACGAGGTACGGGCCCGCCGGCACGCCATAGTGGCCGAGCGTCAGGCCGAGGTCGTTGTCGTGCTTGGGCAGTTTGGCGAGCGTCGCCACGTCGAACAGACCGCCGACACCGAACACCGTGTTGATCACGATCCGCATGATGTCTTCGACGCCATCGGTGATCTTCAACTGCAGCAGGTTGTTCGCCGCAATGTAGACGTCGCCGATATTCGAGAAGAAGTTGGTGACGCTATCGCGCACCGGCTGCGGCGTGATGAACACGTAGCCCCTCGCGACCGGTTTCAGCGCGTACTGGTCGAGCTTGTCGTTGACGGTGAAGATCGTGCGGTTCAGGCCTTCGAGCGGGTCGCCCTTGGTCGGCGTCTGAACGGTCGAGCAGCCGGCGAGCGTTGCGGCCGCGAGCGCGAACGTCGCTAACTGGACGGTGCGCACGCCTCGTATGCGTAGGGTCTGCATTTTTATTCTCCTTATTGACCGGCCGCGCCAGAGGCGGGCGAAGTCGGCGCCGACGGCGCGGGCGCAGTGGCAGGGGCAGCTGCAGTCGAACCCGCGCCCGGTTTGGATGCGCCCGAGTCCGCGGCCTTGCTATACAGGAATTGTCCGATCAGGTTTTCGAGCACGATCGCCGATTGTGTCATCGAAATTGTGTCACCTGCTTTAAGCATCTCGCTATCGCCACCGGGTTCGAGCCCGATGTATTGCTCGCCCAACAGACCCGACGTCAGGATCTTTGCCGAGGTGTCTTTCGGAAACGGGTATTGCTTGTCGATGTCGATCGTGACGACAGCCTGATACGCATTGCTGTCAAAGCCGATCGAAGCAACCCGGCCGACCGTCACGCCCGCACTCTTCACCGGCGCGCGCGCCTTCAGTCCGCCGATATTGTCGAATTTGAGCTTGACCGGGTACGTTGCCTGAAACGACAACGAGCTCATGTTGCCGGCCTTCAGCGCGAGAAACAGCAACGCCACGAAACCCAACACTACGAACAGGCCGACCCAGAAGTCGAGAGCAGTCTTTTTCATCGTCATCCCAAAGTGAATCCGCCACGCTGCTCCCGCTCCCGTCACGCGCAACCCGAGGCGCGCCCGCTGACAGGAAACGTGCAGCGCAGTCTTAGCTGAACATCAGTGCAGTCAGCAGAAAATCGAGGCCGAGCACCGCAAGCGACGCATACACGACCGTTTTGGTCGTGGCGCGCGACACGCCTTCCGGCGTCGGCTTGGCTTCGTAGCCCTGAAACAGCGCCACAAAGGTCACCGCGAGGCCGAACACCACGCTCTTGATGACCCCGGCGCCAACATCGCGCCAGACGTCGACGCCGCCTTGCATCTGCGACCAGAACGCGCCGGCGTCGACGCCGATCAGCAGCACGCCCACCACATAACCGCCGAACACACCGACCGCGCTGAAAATCGCGGCCAGAATCGGCATGGAAATGATGCCCGCCCACAGACGCGGCGCCACCACCACCTTCACCGGATCGACCGCCATCATTTCCATCGCGGTCAGTTGCTCGCCCGCCTTCATCAAACCGATCTCGGCCGTGAGCGATGTGCCGGCGCGGCCCGCGAACAGGAGCGCCGTGACCACCGGACCGAGTTCGCGCACCAGCGAAAGCGCGACCAGCAGCCCCAACGCCTGCTCGGAACCATAGCGGTTCAATGTGTAATAGCCCTGCAAACCGAGCACGAAGCCGACGAACAGCCCCGACACGGCGATGATCACCAGCGAATAATTACCGACGAAGTGGATCTGCTTCGTGACAAGGCGCGGCCGGCGCAGCAGCGGGAAAAACTCGAGCAGCAGCCGGAAGAAGAAACGCGTGGCGTAGCCGGCCGTGCCCAGTCCGTCGAGTACCGAGCGGCCGATCGAACTGATCATGACTGACCTCCGCCGATGCCGAAGTCTGCCGCGAGCGGCGTCTTGCTGGGATAGTGGAATTTGAACGGGCCGTCCGGCGCGCCGTCGATGAACTGGCGCACCGTAGGATCGGTCGACGCGCGCAGCTCGGCCGGCGTGCCTTCAGCATGCACCCCGCCGTTGGCGAGGAAATAGACGTAATCGGCAATCGCGAACGACTCCGGCACGTCGTGCGTCACGAGGATCGACGTCGCGCCAAGTGCCTGATTCAGCGCGCGAATCAGATTCGCGGTGATGCCGAGCGAGATCGGATCGAGGCCGGCGAACGGCTCGTCGTACATCATCAGCTCGGGGTCGAGCGCGATTGCCCGGGCCAGCGCGACGCGACGCGCCATGCCACCCGAAATCTCCGACGGCGCCAGGTCGCGTGCGCCACGCAACCCGACCGCGTTGAGCTTCATCAGTACGAGGTCGCGAATCAGTTCTTCGGGGAGGTCGGTGTGCTCGCGCAGCGCGAAGGCGACGTTTTCGAACACCGACATATCGGTGAACAACGCGCCGAACTGGAACAGCATGCCCATCTTGCGGCGCAGCGCGTACAGGCCGTCGCGCGTCTGCTGGCCGATATCCTGGCCATGGAACAGGATCTGGCCGCGCTGCGCGCGCACCAGACCGCCGATCAGGCGCAGCACCGTGGTCTTGCCGCAACCCGAGCCGCCCATGACCGCGACGACCTGGCCGCGCTTGAAGCGCAGATTCAGGTTCGACAGGACGAGCCGGTCGCCATAACCGAAGTCGACGTCGCGCAGCTCGAGTAAAGGCTCGGGGGAAGAAGACACGAAACTGACAGTCCTTTTACACGGAAGGCCGAATTATAGGGCCATCATGCAAAAGCTGCCGTGAGGTGCCCTGTCCCTTTACTGAACTTGACGATTATCGCGTAAACCCGTGTTGCAACGCAGAAACCGCCGCAGCCGGATCGGCAGCCTCGGTCACGGCACGCACCACGGCCGCACAGCCGACGCCCGTCGCCAGCACGTCCGGCAGCACCTGCAGATCGATTCCGCCGATCGCCACCAGCGGCACGACGCCGTCGAGCAGGCGAACATACCGCGCCAGACGCTTGAGGCCCTGCGGCGCGGTCGGCATGACCTTGGTGGTGGTCGGGAACACGGCGCCCAACGCAATATAGCTGGGCCGGAAATGCAGCGCCCTCAGAATCTCGTAGAAACCGTGGGTCGACAGACCGAGCCGGATACCGGCTGCGGCAAGCGCCGGCAGATCGGCCGTATGCACGTCTTCCTGGCCGAGGTGGACGCCGTAGGCACCCGCTTCCAGCGCGGCCTGCCAGTGATCGTTGATGAAAACCTGGGCATCGTGTTCACGGCCGGCGGCGACGCAGCGGGCGATTTCGCGCTTCAGTTCGTCGGCGGGTTCGGCCGATTTACGCCGCAACTGGACCGTTTTCACGCCGAAGCCCACCACCCGTTCGACCCACTCCGCAGTCGGCAGCACCGGGTAAAGGCCCAGCCGGTCGGGACAACGCGCGAACGCTTGCGCCGGCGCGGCCGGCAGGCCGGCCAAGCGCGGGAAATGCGCGATATCGGCCGGAAAGGCGTCGTCCGCCCTGGTTTCATCGCCGTCGCGCCAGGCCAGCGCCAGCACCAGCGCATCATGCGGATCGAAGCCGCAGTCCAGAAACGCCGCCAGCGCGGGCATCCAGTCTTCCGCCAGATGACCTTCCAGACGGTATGTTTCCCCGCCCAGATGGAGTGCTGCCGTATTCTCGGCAGCCACGATCACGCCGGCACCCTGCACCAGCCAGCGCGCTACCTGCTCGCCATGCTGCTGCGCGTCCGCGACGACGATCAGGTCCCCACCGTTCGGTTCGTCCGGCGCGGTCAGGCAGATGCGCCACGGCGCATGCGTCGGCGGCCACTCGCCGAGGCGCGCGCGGATGCGCTCGGCGGATTCGGTGAGTTCATCGGCGGGCGGCCAGAAAAGATCGCGGCCAGTCAAAGGCAAAGTTTGCGTCATGCGGCGCTCCCGTCTTGATGCCAGAACGGCATGCCGACCACCGGCGTGCTCGCGTGCGCGCTTTCGCGCTCGGCCATCGGCCCCGCCAGAAAAGCCTGGCGGCCCGCTTCGACACCCAGTGCAAAGGCGCGCGCCATCGCATCGGGGTGCGTTGCCTGCGAAACGGCGGTGTTCAGCAGCACGCCGTCGAAGCCCCACTCCATCACTTGCGCCGCGTGCGACGGCACGCCGAGACCGGCGTCGACGATCAGCGGCACGTCCGGCAGGCGTTCACGCAACACGCGCAGCCCGTACGGATTGATTACGCCCTTGCCGGTGCCGATCGGCGCGCCCCACGGCATCAGGGCCTCGCAGCCCGCATCGAGCAGGCGGCGGCCGATCACCAGATCTTCGGTGCAATACGGCAGGACCTTGAAGCCATCCTTGATCAACTGCGTAGCCGCTTCGATCAGGCCGACCGGATCGGGCTGCAACGTGTAGTCGTCGCCGATCAGTTCGAGCTTGATCCACTCGGTTTCGAAGATTTCGCGCGCCATGTGCGCGGTCGTCACCGCCTCGCCCCACAGTCAGGCAGCCGGCGGTATTGGGCAACAGCGGCACGCCGTGGCGCTTGAGCAGGTCGAAAAAGCCGGCTTCGGCGCCGCCTTCGTTCATCTGCCGGCGCAGCGCGACGGTCACCATGCCGGGCTGTGCTGCGTCGATCGAATCGGACAGCGATTGCAGCGACGGATAGCGCGAGGTGCCGAGCAGCACGCGGCTCGCGAAAGTCTGGCCGTAGAGCATGAGCGCGTCGGCGGTTTGGGGGGCAGTCATTTGCATAATCCTGGTCTCCGGCAAGGCGTGGGGCGGGGCTTAACCGCCGGCCACGGGTTGCACGACATCGAGCTTGTCGCCCGGCTGCAGCGCGCGCGCCGCATGCTGGGTGCGTGCGACGAAATCGCCGTTCAGTGCGACCGCGAACGGCGGACGCGCGCCAAACGCGGCGAGCGCGTCGGCGACAGTCGCGCCATCGGGCAACGACAACGGCTTCTGATTGATATGAATGTCCATGAGATTCGAATACGGTCCAATCGATGGCGGTAGCGGCGCGCGCTGGTTCGCCTGCGGTTATTTCACCCGCAGGCGCACGGCGCTCATGCCGGCTCCCGCGTGGAATCCAGTTGAAACAGCTCGCTCCAGCGCGCGGCGCTTTGCCAGTCGGCGAAGGCATCGGCGTCGCCAATGCGGCCGTCGAGCAGCGCCGCGGCGAAGCGCACGGCTTCGTCGGCGACTTCGGGCACGATCATGTAGCCGTGCCGGTACAGGCCGTTCACGCGCAGCGTTTGCGCGCCATCCCACAGCAAGGCCGGACGGTGGTCCGGCAACGTTGGGCGGCACTGCGAATTCAGTTCGAGGATGCGGGCCTCGCCGAAGCCGGGATGCACGGAAAACGCCGCGCTCAGCAGCTCGAGCGCCGAGCGCACGCTGACCGGCGACATGTCCTCGCCTTCCACTTCGGTCGCGCCGATCACGTAGAGATCGTCCTGCTTCGGCGCGATATACAGCGGGTAGCGCGGATGCAGCAGCCGCACCGGCCGCGTCAGCTTGATACCGGGCGCACGCACGCGGGCGACTTCGCCGCGGATGCCGCGCAGCGTGGGCAGCACGGGCTTCGCGCCCAAACCCCGGCAGTCGATCGTGACGCGTGCGGGCGGCAGCGCATGATCGTCGACCGGCGTGTTCCAGTGCGTTTCGACACCGCGCTGGGCCATGCCGGCAGCGAGTGCCGCGAGCACCTGACGGTTGTCCAGTTGACCTTCGCGCGGGAGCAGCCAGCCCTGATTGAAGCGCCCCGCCAAGGCGGGTTCGGCGGCGCCGAGCTGGGCACCGGCCAGCGTCACGATGCCGCCGTCGAGCAATTCGGCCGGCGCATTCGAGCGCACGCGGCGTTCGAACAGCGGCGCTTCAGTCCGGTCGGCGTGATGCCATACGACGAGTGTGCCATTGCGCTGGAAGAACACCGGCTCAGGCAATTCGGCCAGCACTTGCGGCCAGGTGTCGAGCGAAGTCGCGCCGAGGCGCGTGATCAGCATTTCGGCACTGGCGGCTTCGGCCAGCGGCGCCAGCATGGCGGCGGCCACCCAGGCCGCGGCTTGCGAGCCCGTGGCATCGCCGCGCTCATAGAGCGCCACACGATGCCCCTCTCCGGCGAGACGCCACGCGACCAGGCGCCCGCACAGCCCGCCGCCGAGTACAGCGAAATCAGGTTGAGCAGAACGGTTCATCGCGCCCGCTCCCAACCGCAACGGCAACGGCAACGGCAACGGCAACGGCAACGGCAACGGCAAGCAAGGCTAAAGCAGCAAGGCGCGCCGACGTAATCGACATAGCCGACGAGGGCGTGGCGAACAGCAAAACACATGTCTGAAGAATAGGCGGTCATCGAGTCCTTTCCGTACGGCCCAAAAGCGCACGTACCCAGGACGAAACCGGCGGGTGAGGCCGGCCGGGCAATACGCGCGTCCAATGACGGACGCCGCCCGGCGGGGAATGGAAGACTGGCTGCTTCCGGAAACTTCCCGCGCCGGTATTACCCGGATCGGGTGCAAAGGGTCTCTCTCAGCCTTGCCGCCGCTGCGTGAGAATCACGCAGCCTGTGGGCAAAGCACCCCTGTTTCGTCGAAGGTCATTAGACCATAAAAGGCGCGGCGCCCGCAAACCAGCGGCCCATGCAGGCGCGCGATTGATCCGGCACCTTCTTTCGATTCGCCAATACGGCCGGAGGCAACGCTCTGGCACAATGCCAAGACCGGATGCCGCAGGAGCCCGGCGCGGGCGGCACGCTTAGCCACATGCGCGACGGCGGCACCGGGGCGAGCCCGCTGGGTGGAAATTAATTTTCACTTAAGGGCTTCGCGCCAGAATCGGACGCTCTCCCGGGCGTGCGTTCGTCGAGCACGACGCCCAGGGTATGCACCGCAAACCCGCCGTGGAGCCGGCCCAACTGAGGCCGGCCCCGATGGGCCAGCACTTCATCAGGATGCTCATGACACCGAATACCGCTTCCAGCCCCGTGCTGCCGCCAGACGATAGAGTCTCCGCCTGGAGCCTGATCAAACCTTACTGGGTTTCCGAAGAACGAAAAACGGCGTGGGGGCTGCTCATCGCGATCGTCGTGATGAATCTGCTCGTCGTGTGGATCAACGTGCGCCTGAACCGCTGGAGCGCCGACTTCTACAACGCGCTGCAAACCAAGAACGTGCACGACTTTCCGCACCTGCTGATGGTGTTCTCGGGGCTCGCGTTCGGCTTCATCATTCTCGCCGTGTACGGCCGCTATCTGCGCCAGATGCTCGGCTTCCGCTGGCGCCAGTGGCTGACCACGCGTTATCTCAACGAGTGGCTGCACGACAGCGCCTTCTACCGGATCGAACGCGACCGGCTCGCCGACAACCCCGACCAGCGGATCAGCGACGACCTGCAATCGTTCGCCACCACTACGCTCTCGTTGACGCTCGATCTGTTGTCCACGGTCGTCACGCTGGTCTCGTTCATCACGATCCTGTGGTCGCTGGCCGGTGCGCTGACCGTTTCGCTCGGCGGCATGCCGGTGCAGATTCCGGGCTACATGGTGTGGGCCGCGGCGCTGTACGCGGTGGTCGGTTCGCTGATCATCCAGAAGGTCGGCCATCCGCTCGTGTCGATCAATTACCAGGCGCAGAAGGTGGAGGCGGATTTCCGTTTCGGCCTGATCCGTCTGCGTGAAAACGCCGAACAGATCGCCTTCTACGACGGCATGGAGACCGAGAAGAAGAACACACACTCGCTGTTCGGCCGCATCCGCGACAACTGGTGGCAGGTGATGAAGTACACCAAGCGGCTCACGTTCGTGCTGAGCTTCTATGGTCAGATCGCGATCATCTTTCCGCTGGTGGTGGCGGCGCCGCGTTACTTCGCGGGCGCGTTCACCTTCGGCGTGCTGATGCAGATTTCGAGCGCGTTCGGCACCGTCAGCGATTCGTTTTCATGGTTCATCAATAGTTACGGCACCCTGGTCGAATGGCGCGCTACCGTGAACCGATTGCGTGAATTTAGCCGCATCGTGCATGCGCCGCGTCTGAAGGAATCGGTGTCGCCCGGCACCGCGCACGGCGGCATCAACCTGCATTTCGTCGACGAAGACAAGCTCACCACCGAAGGCCTCCAGCTTGCGCTGCCGAACGGCAACCCGCTTTCGCGCATCCGCGATATCGTGATCACGCCGGGCTCGCGCTGGCTGGTGCGGGGTCCGTCCGGCTCGGGCAAGAGCACGCTGATGCGCGCGCTCGCCGGCTTGTGGCCGTTCGGCGACGGCTCGATCGACGCCCCGGTCAACGCCCGCATGATGTTCATCCCGCAGGTCAGCTACATGCCGATCGGTACGCTGAAAGCCGCGCTCACCTATCCGTCCGCCGTGGACACTTACACCGACGAAGAATGCAGTGAAGCCCTCATCACCTGTCACCTGTCGGAGTACGCCGACCGCCTGCAAGAATCGGGACACTGGACGCGCATTCTCTCGCCGGGCGAACAACAACGTCTCGCCGGCGCCCGCGTGCTGCTGCACAAGCCGGACTATCTGTTCCTCGACGAAGCGACCAGCGCGCTCGATGCGGAGAACGAAGCACGTCTTTATCACCTGTTCACCGAGCGGCTGCCGAAGGCGGCGATCGTCAGCGTCGCGCATCGCGAATCGCTGGCGGCGTTCCATGGCGACACGCTTGACGTCGAGCGCTCGGGCGAACCGATTGCAGCGTGACCAGCATGAGCCACGCGAGCGACATGAGCAGCACGGGTGACACGAACGGCACGGCTGGCATGAGCGGCGCCGGGTTCGATCGCGTTGTGCTGATCACCGGCGCAAGTTCCGGCATCGGCGCGGCACTGGCCCGGCGCATCGCCGCGCCGCGCACCGCGTTGATGCTGCATGCGCGCGGTGCCGACGACGAAGCGCGTCAGCGTCTTGCACAAGTCGCCGCCGATTGCAGCGCGAACGGCGCGCGCTGCGCGACGGTGCTCGGCGATCTGGCCGAACGCGGCGCCGCCGAACACGTGATTCATCAAACGCTCGCGAGCTTCGGCGCGCTGGATCAACTGGTCGCGAACGCCGGTCACGCGCAACGGCAAACGCTCAACGCACTCGACACGGATGCACTCAGCGCCGCCTTCGCCGCCATGCCGGCCGCGTTCGCCGCGCTCGTCAAGCGTGCGACGCCCGCCCTGGCAACCTCGGAGCGGGGTCGCGTGGTGGCGCTGAGTTCGTTCGTCGCGCACCGCTATCGCGTGGATGCACCGTTCGCCGCCACGGCGGCGGCGAAGGCGGCGATCGAATCGCTGGCTAAAACCGCAGCCGCCGAACTTGCGCCGCATGGCGTGACGGTCAATTGCGTGGCCCCTGGATATACCCGTAAAGATCGCGGCCCCAGTGCCGATAATGCATCGGTGTGGACCCGCGCCGCCGAAGTCACGCCGCTCGGTCACGTTGCCGAGCCCGCGGATATCGCGGCCCTGATCGCGTTCCTGCTCTCCGACGAAACGCGTCACATTACCGGCCAGGTGATCCATATCGACGGCGGCCTCACGCTCGGCTAGACAGCGCGCCGCAACATCCGGAAACACGCGAGAAGAGTTCGAAAGCAGTTGCGAAGCCGGCAACCTGTTCCCCGCTTTGAAAAGCCCTTGTAGCAGCGACGATAGTCGTGCGGACCGTACCACGTCCGGTCCGCCACGCCCCTCACTGCTACTGGACTCTTCGCACATGTCATTCGATCGCCACTCCCATCCTTTGACCCGCCGCGCAGCGCTAGCGCTGGGTGCAGCCCTGCTGCTCGCGAGCACCACGCACGCGGCGCTTGCCGCCCAGCCCAACGAACCAGCAGACGTTTGCCCCGCGCTCAAACACATTGTTGACGCCCCCGACTTCAAGCAGTTGCACGCGCAACCCGCCGCGCAACTGCCAGGTGTGTCGGCCACGGATGACTGCCGCGCCAATACGCATGCCTACGATTGCCACTGGCGCGCGCACTGGCAAGCTGACGGCGTCATCAGCGATCCGCTCGAAGAATTCGGCGCCGATATCGCCGCCTGCTTCCCGAACGTCGTGCATGACGTCAACACGCCGACGCGTCAGCATTTCATCGTGACCACCGACGACCGGCGCGTGAACGTCACGGCAAGCGTGCAAGGGCAAAACGAATTGCGCCTGCGCGTCACGCGCTGAGCGTGGGCCGTATTGCCACTATCCGCCGCGACCGTTGCGATCACTGGTATCCAGTGTTACACCGCACTTCTTCACCGCCACCAGGCACCGCATCATGACCTCTATGCCGAGCTTGCGCGCTTACGCTTTCACGCGAGCCCCTTTGGCTGCGTGGGTCATGTTGCGGCGCCCCGGCGCCCGGCTCGCCGCCTCGGCCACCCTCGCCCTGGGTCTGAACGGCTGCGCGTGGACGCTAATCTCGGCGGCCGACGCCACCGGCTCGGTGATTCAGGCGGGCTACGCGATCGCGGCGAACTACTCGTCGCCGACCTTCGTCAATGGCCGGCGGGCGGACGTGCATAACGTCTGCATCGAAGTGAATCAAACGGTGACGGTCGGCGATTTCGTGCCGGCGCTGCAGCTTGCGCTCGACCGGCACGGCATTCGTTCGGACGTCTACAATCCGGGCACCTCGCCCGCCGGATGCGAGGCACGCCTCGTCTACAACGCAGCAATCGATTACGGCCGCCGCTCGTTCAGCGACGAAACGATCCAGTATCTGTCGATCATCGATCTGACGCTGATCCAGCACGGGCGCATTCTCATCACCGCGCGTTACCAGACCGGCGGCCTCAATACCGACCGTTTCTCTACGGCATCGACCAAGCTCAATGGCTTGATCGACAAGATGGTGGTCGATCAAACCGAGCTGGCCCGGCAGCCGATGCAGACCATTCAGACGTCGCAGGCAAACTAGGCGTACCGCCTGCTTTGCTTGTTTTCTCTTACGCGAGAAAGGATTCGAAAGCGTTACGCGCTTTGCGCCGCACGCGCGGATCACTAAGATGACCTGGATGAACCCATCCATTCTGGTCGTCGACGACGACCCCGTCGTACGTGATCTCGTCAGCGACTATCTGCTAGGGCGAGGCTTCACGGTGTCCACGCTCGAACATGGCATGGCGCTGCAGCGCGCATTGCAGAACGAGCGTCCCGCGCTGGTCGTGCTCGACATCATGATGCCGGAGCTCGATGGCATCAGCGCGCTGCGCGCCTTGCGCGTCGCTGGCGACGATATTCCCGTGATCCTGCTGACCGCGCGCGCCGATCCGATCGACCGCGTGATCGGCCTCGAACTCGGCGCCGACGACTATCTCGGCAAACCATTCGAACCAAGCGAGCTGGTCGCGCGGATTCGCACGGTTCTGCGCCGCCGCGGCACGATTGCGCCGAGCGCACCGGAACAGCGCGCGCCCTATCGCTTCGGTCGTTTTGAGGTGAATTTCCCGGCGCGCGAATTGCGCCGCAATGGCGAACGCATTCCGCTGCGTTCGAGCGAATTTGCGATGCTCAAGGTGTTCGTCACGCACGCGATGACCGTACTCACTCGCGCGCAATTGCTGGAGAAGCTGCACGGCAATAGCGAGGCGCATCGCAATCGCAGCCTTGATGTATCGATCTGGCGTTTGCGGCGGCTGATCGAAGTGGATCCTTCCGAGCCTCGCTATGTGCAAACCGTCTGGGGACGCGGTTACGTCTTCGTGCCGGACGGCGAAATCGGCGCAGCGGAACGCGACGCGCCGCCGCTTGCCTAGCGTTTGCCTGATGTTTGGGTGACGCTTGAGAGAACGTGCGCGGCGTGTCGCGCGCACATTCACAACAATCCGGTCTAGAACGTCAGCACGCTCAGAAACATTCTCTGCAGCCAGCCCATCGTGGTGGCGTCGGACACCATCCCCACGCCGGCCTGCTCGATACGCGCATTCGCGACCTTGCTCGACGCCACATAATTGCCTGATTCGATATCCTTAGGATTGACGATACCCGACAGGCGCAAGCGGTCGCGGTTGCCGCTCATCGCGATCACCTTCTCCCCCGACACCACCAGATTACCGGTCGACATCGTGCCGATCACGGTCACGGCCAGCGTGCCGGTCATGCCGCTGATATCGGTGAGACTGCCCTGCCCTTTGTAGTCGGTACTGGCCGAGCCGATGTTGAAGAGCCTCGCGAGCCGCGCGGCGGCGTTGGTCGACTGATCGGCGGCCGTCGCGGTGATGCTGCTCGAACGGCTCGCGGCGGCGGTCGCGCTATTGTTACCGCTGTACGACTCCGACAAGCGGATCGTCAGCACGTCGCCGATATGCTGGGCACGCGGTGTTTCGTAGAGCAGCAAGGGCGAGCCGGCCTGATAGATCGCCCCCTGCGTATTGACGTTCAACGGCGCCGATGCGAGCGGCGGCGACATGGGTGTTTCGACGATCGACGGCTGCTGATTGCTTCCGCAAGCCGCGAGACAGGCCGCCGCGCCGAGCACGACAGTGAGACGTAGCGCAGTCATGCACGCTCCTTGATTGAAAACGGACGGTGGGGTCGCCGTAGCGATGCCTGGCTTAACGATGCAATCGAAGCATTCGAAGCAATCGAAGCGACACATGCACCCTCAACCGGCGCGATGGATGAAACCGCACATCAGCCCGCCTCGGCACCGCTTGCCTGCCATTGCCGCACGACCGATTTCACCCACGCATCCGAGCCCTTCAACAGATAGGTAAGCGTGCCGTTGCGGGTCCCAGGCAGAAAGCACAACGTGATCGAGCTCACCGCGTTGTCCCACACGTAGACCGGCATCGCGCCCGGCGACGAGACGCTTTGCGTCACCAGATGCGGCGTGCCATAACGGTCCGCGAGCGCGTCGCGCAAGTCCTCGGCGGTGACCTCGTCGATCACAAAAGAAATCTCGTACAGACGCAGTGCGCTCTGGCCGTCGACACGCGCAAAGCGCAGCACATGCTCCTGAGCCGGCGCGCCGTCGACAACGGCTTGCGAGACCTCCCAGCCATCGTCCGTGCGATGCGCCCAGCGGCACGCAACCGTCAGACTCTCGTGCGATTTCAGCCGCATGCCGAGCGCGCCCGCCTGTACGTCCGTCTCGCAGACGGGCACGCTGCCGAGCGGCGTGGCGCGCACGGTCGAGCCGGCGCGGAATTCATCGAGCGTGGTGCCGAGCGCGATGCCGCGAAACACAAACGGCATGTCCTGCGAACGCCGGCGTGTCTCAGCGGACGCACTCTTCGACGCGGCGCTGGCCGCATTCGCTTCGCGCACGACCGGCTGCGCCTCGGCAGCTATCGAGACCATGCCGCCGAGCAGCGCCAAGGCGCAGGCAATCCGTTTGAGTGTCATGATTCAGTCGATGGCGGATGAACACATGTCGAACGGTGTGGCCGCGGCATGGCCGACGACCGGGATGACTTTCAACGTGATCGATGTCAGCCGGCACGGCAGCGCGGCGACGGCGCAGCCGCCGAGTGGCAGCAGCGCCGCGCCGAGCGTCAACCACGCAGCGACACGGATGAAGCGGTCAGGAATGCTTGGGGTCGACACACGGGCCTCGGTGCGTCAGGCAGTCGTGTTGACGTGATGCCCGATCAGCCCCGACGGCAGCGACGGGAGCGCCTCGCTAGCGGACTCGCGCGCCCGGGGTGCAGGTGTAGCCGACGAGTTGTTGGGCGTTGCGGGCTTTTCCGCCGCCGGCGTGGGTGCGAGCGAAGAAAAGCGGGTTGAACTGAGATTGCTGTGAACGGTCATGATGAGCCTCGCGTGGCGCTAGGTTTCGATTTCACGCCGCCTGCCGTGGGCCCAAGGCGTTAGGCTGTTTTCGACATGCGGCGCAACGTACTGCACGACGAATCATCTCGCCGCACACACGGTGGCGATGCACGAAGGAACGCGCGCTTTCCAGCGGTTCTTACGACCCGTTGCGACGCATTGCGCCCCGTTTCCAGCAGTAGCAATTGCGCGAAAATTCTTTCATCGGAGGAATTTAAGCGATGCAAAATGACTGCCGCGCCGTGCGGCACGGTGCCCATGCGTTGCCCATGCCTTTCCAGCGCATTGCCAAATATGCAGCGCTGAAATATGCCGTGAGCCTTTGTTGGCGGGCCTGACGCGCGAACTAGCCGAAATGGTGCGACTTTCCGTAAGCATTGGTAAGAAAACAGTCGATCGCGCGTCGCGCGCGTCAGTCTAGAATTTCGCCATGAATCCACAGGTCCTTATCGTCGACGACGATCCGGTCGTACGCGATCTGCTTTGCAAGTTTCTGCAGACGAACGGCTTCGACGCATCCGTGCTGCACGACGGCACCCATCTGCAACGCCGGCTCGAACGTGAACGGCCGTCGGTCGTCGTGCTCGACATCATGATGCCGAATACCGACGGCTTACGCGCGCTCACCGCGTTGCGCGCCGCCGGCGACGACATTCCGGTGATCTTCGTGACGGCGCGCGGTACGGTAGCCGACCGCATCGTCGGGCTTTCGCTCGGCGCGGACGACTATCTGACCAAGCCGTTCGATCCACGCGAACTGCTCGCGCGCATCCATACGGTGCTGCGCCGCCGCGGGCCGTCCACCACGAGTGCGCCCGAAGCCCGCAAGCCGTATCGCTTCGGCCCGTTCGAACTCGACTTCTCCACCCGTTCGCTGTCGCGCGAAAGCTCGAAACTGCCGCTGCGCGATAGTGAGTTCGCGCTGCTAAAGATCTTCGTCAACAATCCGTACAAGGTGCTGTCGCGCGTGCTGATTCACGATCTCGTGCATCGCGACAATCTCGCCTTCCGCGACCGCAGCCTCGACGTGCCGATCTGGCGCCTGCGCCGCGTGATCGAAGACGACCCGTCCAATCCTTGCTACGTGCAGACGGTGCGCGGCAAAGGCTACGTGTTCGTGCCCGATGCCGACGGCACGCCGTTCGCCGACGAGGCTGCCTCAAGCGCATGAGAAACCCGCTGAACACGCTATTCGGCAGAATGGCGTTGCTGTCGACGGCGGTGTTGTTCGCAATTCAGGCCGGGTGGTTCGTGCTGGTGGTGATGCAGCCGCCGCGCCACGAAATCGACGGCTTCGCGCGCGGCATTCTGCTGGTGCTGCAGGCCGTCAACGGCGAGCCGATGAAGGGCGCCGCGCTCGCGCCCGCCATGCGTGTGCACCTCGTCCCCACCTGGAACATGCCGTCGAGCGTCCATCTGCACACGCCGACCATGCATCCGCTGGTCGAACTGAGCCGGCATTTGCGCGAGAACCTGCCGCCCGGCACACAGATCGCCGTCGACGACCTGCGTCCGCCCCAGCTATGGGTGCTGTTCCCCGGCAAGTCGAACTGGGTCGTCGTGCCGGTGGACGTACCGCCGCGCCCGCGTTTCCTGGTCGAATCCGTCTCGATGCTGGTGGCCGCGCTGATTCTGTCGCTCTTCGCGGTCTGGCAGATGCAGCGCCCGTTGTCGCGCGTGGCCGACGCCGCCCGCGCGTTCGGCTCAGGCGGCCGGCCGGAACCCGTCACCGAGCAAGGACCGCGTGAACTGCGCGACCTGATCGGCTCCTTCAACGACATGATGCGGCGTCTGAACGAAGCCGGCGATGACCAGGCGGTGATGCTGGCTGGCGTCGCGCACGATCTTAAGGCGCCGCTCACCCGTCTCAAATTGCGCGCGAGCGTACTGGTTGCGGAAAACGAGCGGGCTGGATTGATCCGCGACGTCGACTCGTTGACCAACATCGTGCAGCAGTTTCTGGAGTTTGCCGGTCAATCCGCCGACGCGGGCCCCCCGGTCGAAGTCGACGCATTCCTGCAGGAACAGTTTTCCGCCAGCGACAGCACCGAAACGCCGCTGTTCACGCTCGATCTGCGCGCCGGTTCGTCGTTCACGCTGCCGCGCACCTTGCTCGACCGGCTGGTCACGAATCTCGTCGACAACGCGCTCGAACACGGCTCGCCGCCGGTGGATATCGCCACGGCGCGTAATGACCGGCATTGGGTCATCAGCGTGCGCGATCACGGCTCCGGCATTCCCGACGACCGCATCGCCGCGGCAATGAAACCGTTCGTGCGGCTCGACGCCGCGCGCGGCGGCGAAGGTCATTGCGGCTTGGGTCTCGCGATCGTCGCGCGGCTCGCGCACGATCGCGGCGGACGGTGCCATGTGCGTAATCACGCGCAAGGCGGCCTGGAAGTACGGATCGAATTGCCGGTTGGGCCGGCACAAGCATGAGGCTGGCCGGGAAGGCTGAGAGGCGTTGAGCAGCGTTAGGCACGGGCGCTTACGCGCCCTTACTGAATGGGGTTTCGCGATAGCTATGGCCTTATAGTCACCCCCGGCAACATCGATGCCGCCCTTCTCCGTCCGCCCGGTTACGTAAGGCGGACTTTTTTTCGCCTGTTTTTCATCTGCATCCGCCGACGTGTTCCGTTCGACACCCGGTGCGGCAAGTGCGAGTCAAACGACCAGGCGGTCGTGCAACGTATCAATCGTTGCTTGAGAGAGACCAAGGCCCAGGGTCAGATAGCTCGCCATCGTGCCGTAGCTCGCCTGCACCTGATCGAACCCCGCTTGCAGATAACTTTCCTGGACGTTGAGCAAGGGCGACTTGGCCGTTGCAACGGCGTCGCCATCCTGCGCACGCAACGTGGCGGTCTGCGCCTGGATCGACTGGGCCAGGTAGACGTTGCTCAGCAGATAGTCCTGCATGATGACGTCGAGCGGCACGTTGGCGATGCTGAGCAGGAGTGCCGCAACCCAGCCGGCTCGATCCTTACCCGCATTGGAATGAAACAGTTGCGCGCCGGCGCCATTGGCGAGTCGCGTAAGAAGCTCGCCGTAACCGACACGCTGCGCGGCGCCGGTGACATAGGCACGCGCCTGGGCTTCCATGAACGCGACGGCGGCGCCCGCCGTATCGAACGTCGGCGCGACGAAGTCGCTGACACCCAGGACGTCGAGCGCTTGCGACGTCGCGCCGGTCGGCAGGCTATCCGCGGCGCGCGCGATTTCGCCGGGTGTGCGCAGATCGTAGACCGAGACGATGCCTCGTTTGTCGAGGGCGGCCGCGTCGGCGGCGCTGAGGGTCAGTACGTTCGCGCGATAAAAGGCGCCACGGTGCATCTGCTTGCCGTCGACTGTGGGATAGCCGGCGGCCGCGCCCCCCACATCGCGAAAGTTGCTTACCGAGGCGAGGCGAGGCGTTTCCGGCTGATCAGTGTCCAGATTTCCGCCCCCGCAAGCCGACAGCAGCGAACTCCCCATACTCGAGAGCAGCAGCACGCTTGCCGAGGATTTCAGGAACCCGCGACGCGATTGATAGGCCCGCACAGGCGTACTCGCGGAGCGGCAGGACGGCGAGCAGATTTTTGCGGTTGCGGGCATTGGCTGTGAAGAGGTGGCGAGCGCGAACGTGAAGAGAATTTTCGCAGCGTGAATGCTGCCGGCGCAGTTTAACGGCGGCGAATTATTTTTGGGTTACACGGTAGTAGTTCGTAAGGATGTGGAATGAAATCTCTTACTCCAGCGCCATTTTTGACCACATCTGGCCGCAGAACTCCTCGTCCCCTTAGAATACAAAAAACCACGATCAAGACGCCGGAAGGCGAAACGGCCTGGAGACCCCACAAAAACATGCCCTCTCTCCAATGGTTCACCGAACTGACCCAGCGCGAACGCCGCACCCTCTACGCTGGTTTCGGCGGCTACGCAGTCGACGCTTTCGACTTCATGATCTACTCATTCCTCATTCCGACGCTGATCGCGACGTGGGGCATGACCAAAAGCGAAGCCGGCATGATCGCGACCAGTTCGCTGATTTCGTCGGCGATCGGCGGCTGGCTGGCCGGTATCCTCGCTGACCGCTACGGACGCGTGCGCGTCCTTCAATGGACCATCGCCACCTTCGCGACCTTTACCTGCCTGTCCGGCTTCACCCACTCGTTCTGGCAGTTGCTCACCACCCGCACGCTGCAAGGCATTGGCTTCGGCGGTGAATGGTCGGTCGTGACGATCATGATGGCGGAAACCATCCGTTCCCCTCAGCATCGCGCGAAAGCGGTCGGCACCGTGCAAAGCAGCTGGTCGTTCGGCTGGGCTGCGGCGGCCATCATCTATTGGGCGTTCTTCGCGTTGTTGCCGGAACAGGTCGCATGGCGCGCCTGCTTCTGGATCGGCCTGCTGCCCGCGCTGTGGATCTTCTACATTCGCCGCAATGTCAGCGATCCCGAGATTTTTCTCGAAACGCGCCGCGCTCGTGAGAGCGGTTTCGACACCTCGCACTTCCTGCAGATCTTCTCCTTCCCTCACCTCAAAACAACCGTGCTGGGCAGCGTGCTATGCACCGGCATGCTCGGCGGCTATTACGCGATCACCACCTGGCTGCCGACCTATCTGAAAACCGTGCGCCATCTGTCGGTCTTCAACACCAGCGGCTATCTGATCGTGCTGATCGTGGGCTCGTTCACCGGCTATATGGTCGGAGCGGTTCTGTGCGACAAGATCGGCCGGCGCGCGTCATTCGTGCTGTTCGCGATCGGCTCGTTCGTGCTCGGCATGGTCTACACGATGCTGCCGATCACCGACGGCATGATGCTCGCGCTCGGCTTCCCGCTCGGCATTGTCGTGCAAGGGATTTTTGCGGGCGTCGGCGCGTACTTGTCCGAGCTCTATCCGAATTCGATCCGCGGGTCGGGACAAGGCTTCTGCTACAACCTGGGCCGCGGTCTCGGTTCGTTCTTTCCGATCCTGGTCGGTACCTTGTCGCAAACCATGACGCTGGTTAAGGCGATGGGCATCGTCGCCGGTTCAGGCTATCTGCTGGTGATCGTCGCCGCGGTGTGTCTTCCGGAAACCAAGGGCAAAGTGCTCGGCACGGCCCGTCCTACCGCCTGAAATCGCTGTACACACACATGAAAACGATTGTTCTGGGCGGCGGCGTGATCGGCGTCGCCACCGCGTTTTATCTGCGCCAGCAAGGCTGCGACGTCACCTTGATCGAGCGGGAGCCGGACGTCGCGCTCTCCACCAGTTTCGGCAATGCCGGCGTGATCGCGCCGGGCTATGTGACGCCGTGGGCCGCGCCCGGCATGCCGGCGAAGATCCTCAAGTATCTGTTCAAGCCGGCCTCGCCGCTGATTTTCCGCCCCACCTTCGACCCGGCTCAATGGCGCTGGATCGCACGCTGGCTGCGTGAATGCGACCTCGAACGCTTTCGCATCAACAAGCAGCGCATGCAACGCATCGCTTATTACAGTCGCGAGTGCCTGAATGAATTCCGCCGCTACCATCCCTTCGACTACGGACGCAGCCTGGGTTATCTGCAGTTGTTCCGCAGCGAGTACGACGTCGAACTCGCGCAACCGGCCCTGGCTGTTCTGCGCGACGCGGGTATCGCGCATCGTGAAGTCAGCGCGGCGCAGTGCGTCGAGATCGAACCGGGTTTGCGCTGGGCGCGTCAGACGCCGCTCTCGGGTCTCTATCTGCCCGACGACGAAGCCGGCGATTGCGCCCGCTTCACCCGCGAACTGCGTGCTATCTGCGAGCGCAACGGCGTGCGCTTTCGGTTCGATACAAGCGTGAGCGCGCTCGACGTTCGCGGCGGTATGGTTCACGCGGTGCATATCGAGACCGAGCGCGGCAATGAGAAGTTGCAAGCGGATGCGGTGGTGGTGGCGCTGGGCGTCGACAGTGCGGCGCTGCTCGCGCCGCTCGGCGTGAAGGTGCCCCTCTATCCGGTGAAAGGCTATTCAGCCACGCTGCCCATCACCGACGAAGAAAAAGCCCCGCGTGCGGCACTCATGGACGAGTCGCTGAAAACGGCGATCACGCGGTTTGGCAACAACCTGCGTGTGGCCGGGACCGCTGAACTCGGCAATCGCCAGACAACCTTGCGCGAGCAGGCCTTGCAGACGCTGATGAAAGTGCTCGGCGACTGGTTTCCGCACGCGGCCAATCCGACCTCCGCGCACTTCTGGGTCGGCCGCCGGCCGATGACGCCCGATGGCGCGCCATTGCTCGGTC
Organism: Paraburkholderia sp. BL23I1N1; assembly: GCF_003610295.1. Taxonomy (NCBI): domain Bacteria; kingdom Pseudomonadati; phylum Pseudomonadota; class Betaproteobacteria; order Burkholderiales; family Burkholderiaceae; genus Paraburkholderia; species Paraburkholderia sp. BL23I1N1. The sequence continues at coordinate 87,845 of NZ_RAPV01000001.1, read as the reverse complement.
CTTCGGGCGTGGACAATCTTTGGCTAAACCTCGGTCATGGCTCGACGGGTTGGGCGATGTCGATGGGTTCGGGCCGGGTGGTCGCGGACCTGATTACGCAGCGCAAGCCGGAGATCGATCTCGACGGGTTGACGTTGAACCGGTATCGGAAATGACGGCGCGATCCAACGCATAAACAGGAAGAACGCTGCGCGCGCAGCAAAAAAGGAAAAGCCGGGTCACCCTCTCAGGTGCCCGGCTTTGTTTTTTACCGCTTCGGCGTACTGCTTATATACCGCTTTGTCGTCTCCACCTCGTCCTGCAAGCATTAGCTGGTCTCCAGGCCATCGCGTGGAAACCAGCCTGAGACGTTAGCGCGGCAGTTCCGAATGCCCCATCAGGAATGCATCGACCGAGCGCGCGCATTGACGGCCTTCGCGAATCGCCCACACCACCAGCGACTGGCCACGACGCATATCGCCCGCGGTGAACACCTTGTCCACCGACGTGTAATAGGCCTTGTCGCCTTCGGTCGACGCACGGACGTTGCCGCGGTAGTCCTTGTCGACGCCGAACGCTTCGAGCACCGGCGACACCGGTTGCGTGAAGCCCATGGCCAGCAGCACCAGATCGGCCTTCATTTCGAATTCCGAGTTCGGCACTTCCTGCATCTTGCCGTCCTTCCATTCGACGCGCGCGGCGATCAGCTTCTCGACCTTGCCGTTCTTGCCTTCCAGACGCTTGGTGGCAACCGCCCAATCCCGCGAGCAGCCTTCGTCATGCGACGACGACGTGCGCAGCTTGATCGGCCAGTACGGCCACACGAGCGGCTTGTTTTCTTCTTCCGGCGGTTGCGGCAGCAGTTCGAATTGCGTGACGCTCTTCGCGCCATGACGGTTCGACGTACCCACACAGTCCGAACCCGTATCGCCACCACCGATCACGACCACGTGCTTGCCCTTCGCGAGCAGCTGGTTCGCGACCTTGTCGCCGGCGTTGACCTTGTTCTGCTGCGGCAGGAATTCCATCGCGTAGTGGATGCCTTCCAGCTCGCGGCCCGGCACCGGCAAGTCGCGCGGCGTTTCCGAGCCGCCAGCGATTACCACTGCGTCGAACTGTTCTTTCAGTTCGGCCGGCGTGATGGTTTCCTTTGCCGTGTTGCCGATATGCGCCGGCAGCGAATCGGCCTTGCCGATGAATACGTTGGCGCGGAACGTCACGCCTTCGGCTTCCATCTGGCGCATGCGGCGGTCGATCAGCCACTTTTCCAGCTTGAAGTCAGGAATGCCGTAACGCAGCAGGCCGCCGATGCGGTCGTTCTTTTCGAACACGGTGACATCGTGCCCCACGCGCGCGAGTTGCTGCGCGACGGCCAAACCAGCGGGGCCCGACCCGACCACGGCGACCTTCTTGCCGGTCTTGTGTTTCGGCGGCAGTGGCGCGACCCAGCCTTCGGACCACGCTTTGTCGATGATCGCGTGTTCGATCGACTTGATGCCCACCGGGTCGTCGTTGATGCCGAGCGTGCAGGCCGCTTCGCACGGCGCCGGGCAGATGCGGCCCGTGAACTCGGGGAAGTTGTTCGTCGAGTGCAGCACTTCGATCGCGTTCTTCCAGTCCTGATGGAACACCAGGTCGTTGAAGTCCGGGATGATGTTGTTCACCGGGCAGCCGTTGTTGCAGAACGGAATGCCGCAGTCCATGCAACGCGCGCCTTGAATCTTGGCTTCGTCGTCGGTCAATGCCGCAACGAATTCCTTGTAGTGCTTCACACGCGTGAGCGGAGCTTCGTACGCCTCGTGGCGGCGCTCGAACTCGAGAAAACCGGTTGCCTTGCCCATGTGGTTCTCTTCTCTATCTGTATCAGGTGAGGTGATCTACACCCGCCGCGCGTCGAACGATCGAGCGGCGGCGGGTACGGCTAAATGTGACGTCTGCGATGGCAGGGCTTAAGCGGCGAGCACTTCCTTATTCGCCTTCTTCGCGGCCATTTCGCCCAGCGCGCGCTTGTATTCGGTCGGGAACACCTTCACGAATTGACGGCGCGAGGCATCCCAGTTTTCGAGCAGCGCTTTTGCACGCGGCGAACCCGTGAACTGGAAGTGACGTTCGATGAGACCCTTGAGCAGGGCTTCGTCGGTCGTGCCGCTGTGCCACAGGCCCTTGTCGACCGTGCGTTCCTGTTCGGCCTGTTGCAAGACCGGTTCGAGCGCGACCATCGACTTGTTGCACTTGCCCGCGAACGTGTTGTCCGGATCGAACACGTAAGCGATACCGCCCGACATGCCGGCCGCGAAGTTACGCCCCGTTTCGCCGAGCACGATCACCGTGCCGCCGGTCATGTATTCGCAACCGTGGTCGCCCGTGCCTTCGACAACCGCCGTCGCACCGGAGTTACGCACGCAGAAACGCTCGCCTGCGACGCCGCGGAAGAACGCTTCACCTTCGATCGCGCCGTACATCACCGTGTTGCCGCAGATGATGTTTTCTTCCGACTTGCCGCGGAAATCGTTGGTCGGACGGATGATGATGCGACCGCCCGAGAGACCCTTGCCGACGTAGTCGTTTCCGTCGCCGACCAGATCCAGCGTCACGCCCCTCGCCAGGAACGCGCCGAAGCTCTGACCCGCGGTGCCCTTCAACTGGATGTGAATCGTGTCGTCGGGCAGGCCGTCATGGCCGTACTTCTTCGCGATCGTGCCGGACAGCATCGCGCCGACCGTACGGTTCACGTTGCGCACCGGCTGGATGAACGAGACATGCTCACCCTTCTCGATCGCGGCCTTCGCCTTCTCGATCAGCACGTGATCCAGCGCGCGGTCGAGACCATGGTCCTGCACGTCGACGTGCTTGCGCGCCACGTCTGCCGACACTTGCGGCTGATAGAACACCCGCGAGAAATCGAGACCCTTCGCCTTCCAGTGTTCAACGCCCTTCTTCATGTCGAGCAGTTCGGCGTGACCAATCAGGTCCTCGAACTTGCGGATGCCCAGTTGCGCCATGATTTCGCGCGCTTCTTCCGCAACGAAGAAGAAGAAGTTGACGACGTGCTCCGGCTGGCCCTGGAACTTCGCACGCAGCACCGGATCTTGCGTCGCAACGCCGACCGGGCAGGTGTTCAGGTGGCACTTGCGCATCATGATGCAGCCTTCGACGACGAGCGGTGCCGTCGCGAAGCCGAATTCGTCCGCGCCGAGCAACGCGCCGATCACGACGTCGCGGCCGGTCTTCATCTGACCGTCGGCCTGCACGCGGATACGGCCGCGCAACTGGTTCAGCACCAGCGTTTGCTGCGTTTCAGCCAGACCGAGTTCCCACGGCGTGCCGGCATGCTTCACCGACGACAGCGGCGATGCACCCGTGCCGCCGTCATGGCCGGCGATCACGACGTGATCGGCCTTCGCCTTGGCGACACCCGCAGCAACCGTACCGACGCCCGACTCCGACACCAGCTTCACGGAGACGCTGGCCGCCGAGTTGGCGTTCTTCAGGTCGTGAATCAGCTGCGCCAGATCTTCGATCGAGTAGATGTCATGGTGCGGCGGCGGCGAAATCAGGCCGACGCCTGGCACCGAGTAACGCAGCTTGCCGATGTATTCCGACACCTTGTGACCCGGCAATTGACCGCCTTCGCCCGGCTTTGCGCCTTGCGCCATCTTGATCTGGATCTGATCAGCCGACGCGAGGTATTCCGCCGTCACGCCGAAACGGCCCGACGCCACCTGCTTGATCTTCGAGCGCAGCGAATCGCCGTCCTTCAGCGGAATATCCACGATCACTTCGTCGCCGATCACCGACTTCATGGTGTCGCCGTTCTTGATCGGAATGCCGCGCAGCTCGTTGCGATAACGGTTCACGTCCTCGCCGCCTTCGCCGGTGTTCGACTTGCCGCCGATGCGGTTCATCGCGACAGCCAGCGTGGCGTGGGCTTCGGTCGAGATCGAGCCCAGCGACATGGCGCCGGTGGCGAAACGCTTGACGATATCTTTCGCCGACTCGACTTCGTCGAGCGGGATCGCCTTGGTCGGATCGAACTTGAATTCGAACAGGCCGCGGAACGTCATGTGGCGTTTGGTCTGATCGTTGATCAGATGCGCGTATTCCTTGTACGTCTGGTACGAGTTGCTGCGCGCCGAGTGTTGAAGCTTGGCGATCGCATCCGGCGTCCACATGTGTTCTTCGCCGCGCACGCGATAGGCGTATTCGCCGCCCGCGTCGAGCATGTTCGCGAGCACCGGGTTGTCGCCGAACGCGTCGCGATGCAGACGGATCGCTTCTTCCGCGACGTCGAACAGGCCGATTCCGCCGACCTTCGACGAGGTGCCATTGAAGTACTTCGACACCAGGCCTTCAGCCAGGCCCACAGCTTCGAAAATCTGCGCGCCGGTGTACGACATGTAGGTCGAAATGCCCATCTTCGACATGACCTTCTGCAGGCCCTTGCCGACTGCCTTGGTGAAGTTGTAGACCGCCTTTTCCGCCGACAGGTCGCCCTTCAGGCCCGCTGCGAGCTGGCCGAGCGTTTCCATCGCGAGGTACGGGTGCACGGCTTCCGCGCCGTAGCCCGCGAGCAACGCGAAGTGGTGCGTTTCACGCGCCGAGCCGGTTTCCACGACCAGACCCGCGCTCGTGCGCAGACCATGCTGGACGAGGTGCGTGTGGATCGCGGCCGTAGCCAGCAAAGCCGGGATCGCCACGTTGTCGCGGTCGGTCTTGCGGTCCGACACGATCAGCATGTTGTAGCCGGACTTCACCGCATCGACGGCTTCCGCGCACAGCGACGCGAGACGCGCTTCGATGCCTTCCTTGCCCCAGGCCACCGGATAGCAGATGTTCAGTTCGTACGAGCTGAACTTGCCGCCCGTGTACTGATCGATCGCGCGGATCTTCGCGATGTCCTTGAAGTCGAGCACCGGCTGCGACACTTCGAGACGCATCGGCGGGTTGATGTTGTTCGTATCCAGCAGGTTCGGCTTCGGACCGACGAACGACACCAGCGACATCACCATGTTTTCACGGATCGGGTCGATCGGCGGGTTCGTGACTTGCGCGAACAACTGCTTGAAGTAGTGATAGAGCGTCTTGTTCTTGTTGGACATGACCGCCAGCGGCGAGTCGTTGCCCATCGAACCGACGGCTTCTTCACCGGCTTGCGCCATCGGCGCCATCAGGAACTTGAGGTCTTCCTGCGTGTAGCCGAACGCCTGCTGGCGATCCAGCAAAGCGGCGGCTTCGCGGCGTTCCGTCGCGACGTCTTCGGCCTTCGCCTCGATTTCGTCGAGCTTGATACGCACGGCATCGATCCAGCTCTTGTACGGCTTGGCGTTGGCCAGGTTGTCCTTCAGTTCCTTGTCGTCGATGATGCGGCCGTGTTCCATGTCGATCAGGAACATCTTGCCCGGCTGCAGACGCCACTTCTTGACGATCTTCGACTCGGGAATCGGCAACGTGCCCGCTTCGGACGCCATGATGACGAGGTCGTCGTCCGTGACGATGTAGCGCGCCGGACGCAGGCCGTTACGGTCGAGCGTGGCGCCGATCTGACGGCCGTCGGTGAAGGCGATCGCGGCGGGGCCGTCCCACGGCTCCATCATCGCGGCGTGGTATTCGTAGAACGCGCGGCGGTTGTCGTCCATCAGCGTGTGCTGTTCCCAGGCTTCCGGGATCATCATCATCATTGCGTGGACGAGCGGATAGCCGGCCATCACCAGCAGTTCGAGACAGTTGTCGAACGAGGCGGTGTCTGATTGGCCGGGATAGATCAGCGGCCAGAGCTTCGGCAGGTCGTCGCCGAGCACGTGCGACGCGATCGCGCCGGTACGGGCGTTCAGCCAGTTGACGTTGCCCTTCACCGTGTTGATTTCGCCGTTGTGGGCGATCATGCGGTACGGGTGAGCCAGCTCCCACGCCGGGAACGTGTTGGTCGAGAAGCGTTGGTGCACCAGCGCCAGCGCCGACACCGTGCGCTCGTCCTGCAGGTCGCGGTAGTACACGCCGACCTGGCCCGCCAGCAGCAGACCCTTGTAGACCACCGTGCGCGCCGACATGGACGGCACGAAGTATTCCTTGCCGTGCTTGAGCTTGAGCGCCTGGATGCGATGGCTCGCGGTCTTGCGGATCACGTACAGCTTCCGCTCGAGCGCGTCGGTCACCATGATGTCCTTGCCGCGGCCGATGAAAATCTGACGGATCAGCGGCTCGCTCGCCTTGACGGTGGGCGAAATCGGCATGGTGTGGTCGACCGGCACATCGCGCCAGCCCAGCACGACCTGGCCTTCGGCCTTCACCGTCCGTTCCAGTTCCTGTTCGCAGGCGAGACGCGATGCGTGTTCCTTCGGCAGGAAGACCATGCCGACGCCGTACTCGCCATTCGGCGGCAGCACAACGCCCTGCTTGGCCATTTCCTCGCGATAGAAACCGTCCGGAATCTGGATCAGGATGCCCGCGCCATCGCCCATCAGCGGATCGGCGCCGACGGCGCCCCGGTGGTCGAGGTTCTCGAGAATCTTCAGGCCTTGCTCGATGATCTCGTGGCTTTTCTTGCCTTTGATGTGAGCAACGAAGCCGACGCCGCAGGCGTCATGTTCGTTTTGCGGGTCGTACAGACCTTGCGCGGCGGGAACCGGGTGAGTCGGTTGCTGGTGGTCGTTCATGGGGACACCGTCTGTGAGGGGCCGGACAGGCCGTTAAACCGTTTTTCTATTGCCGCAGTGCGCAGCGCAACCACGTCGGCGACTCGATACGCGGGATGCCGTGCGTACCAAAAAGCGCCGGAATTCGGAATATACGCGACGAATCAAAGGAATAGCAAATAAAACATGATGTTCGATCCCCAATTATCAAATTGGTGCATTGCGAGAATTTTTTATTGGTGCCATACCAAAAAGATGCAAAAGAAAACGGCATGCGAAGATGCCGTTTCGACCGTATCACTTTGATGCGAAATGCTTTATTGGGTCTGTGGCGTCTCGCGAACTTTGCGCGGCCGCCCGCGCGGCAGTGGCGAAACCCGCCGATTGGCGGCCCGCGCCGCCCACTCCCGATAGGAGTCGCTACCCAGAACCCAGCCTTTCAAGGTGGCCTGCTGAAGCTGACTGGCTTCGCGTTCGTCGAGCGGCTGCTCGCACAACTCGCGATAGGTGCGCTGCCGTTCGAACGGCGTGTTGCCGAGCGACCAGTACAACGGGTGATCGGTAATCAGGCTGTCGAGCGTCAGGCCGATGTGGTGACGGTAGCTCGACCAGCGGTAGTCCTCGGGCGCGCTCACGAGTCCGGCGCGGACCGGGCACATCTCGACAACCCGGCTCGCAAGCAGGAAGTAGCGCTCACCTTCGATCACCGTGGCGCGGTAGCGCCCTTCCCACAAGGTGCCGCGGCGCGCGTAACGCCGGTTGAAGTGCGCAACGTAGCGACGCCCCACCGCCTGCATCGCCTTCGGCAGGCTCGACTCTTCAGTCGGCGTGACGAGCAGTTGCACAGCGCCGGGCATCAACGCATACGCATGGATAGATAGGTGATGGTCGCGTGAAGCCGCTTTCAGACAGTCGATGAAAAGCTCGTAGTCCTGGTCGTCGACGAACGCGGGCTGCTGATCGAGTCCACGGAGGATGACGTGCTGCGGCTGGTCAGGGACATAGAGACGTGCAAGCCGTGCCATGCTGGAGTATCCGATAGTCGCGTTGGTATATACCCGAAGGTCCGAAAAGCCGCATGGGCGCTGGGTTCGGCGCGGCGCGGCTTAGCCAGAAACCGCCCGGCGCTTAGGGAGAAAGCTCTAACTGCCGCGTATGGTTTGTTTCAAACGTTGTGGTCATAATGAGCGGGCCTTTTTTGGAGGAGCACATATGAAATTAAAACAGGCCATAACGGGGATCGCGGCGCTTGCCTGCATGACGGCAGCTCACGCGCAATCGGCCGGCAGTTTCTACGCTACGACGGGGTGGTTCCATTTCGCCCCCCAAGACAGTAGCGATCCGCTGAAGGAAACAAGCGCCGGCGGAACACCCGTCAACATTTCACTGCCCGGCACCGGCGCTGGCATCGACAGCTCCGACACCCTCGGCTTAAGCCTAGGCTACTTTGTCACCGATCACATCTCCGCGGAAGCCGAAATTGGCATTCCGCCGAAATTCAATCTGCTAGGTACAGGCACCTTCTCGCAATTCGGTACGCTCGGCTCCGCGAAGCAATGGAGTCCTGCTCTCCTGTTCAAATACTACTTCAACGACGCCGCCGCGAAGTTCCGACCGTATGCAGGCCTTGGCGTCACGTACGTCTGGTTCACCGACGCGAAGATCACCAACACGGCGTTTGAACAAGGCGTACTGCATGGTCCGACCTCAGTATCGACGGATCGTTCCTGGGCACCGGTGTTTAATCTCGGTTTCAACTATGCGATCACCAAACACTGGTTCGCAGGGCTCTCCGTCTCATACATACCGCTTAGCGTAACCGCGAAACTGACCTCGAACGCGTCGACTCCGGTCGGCAACCTGACCGTGACGTCCGAGGCAAAAATCAGGCTCAACCCGATCGTTACTTACGCGAAGATAGGTTACGTGTTCTAGGGAATCCGGCTGTGTCTGCCTGGATCGAACCGTCGCGAACAGTCCGCACCTCGACCAAACGCCGTCACCCATGTGACGGCGTTTTTTTGATTCTATGCCTCTGTCACCCATTATGGTAAATGCCGGATGCATTGTAATTTTGACCACCAATCGACCTTTCCTGTGCAATTTCTGCCACTGGAAACCGTCGACACGTGTGCGATGATCTTGCCGGAACAGCTCGCCGCCTGTGGCATCGAAGTTGCGTCACGCCATGTTTCAGCATGAGTACGCGGAGACTTTTCTCACCTTCATCGACGGAGCGACCATGACAGCACTTCCCAATACGCGAGACGCCCTCGGCGAATCCTGGACAACCACTAGCCGCCGTGCGCGGCGTATCGCTCGCCATAGCCGCCATGCGGTTGAAGATATCGCGGGCGAATTACGCACGCTGGTGTCGGAACTCGAATCCAGCCTGGCGGACGGCACACAGGCCGACGCCGTGGCGCTGCGCAGCAAACTGCGCAAACAGCTCGACGTCGCGCGCGACCGGCTGAACGACGCTCGCGAAGCCATGCGGGAACGCGCCGAAGTCGCGATCGGCAGCGCCGACGACTACGTGCGTGAAAATCCGTGGCAAACGCTTGCGATCGTCGGCGGTGTAGCGCTGATTGCGGGTGCGTTGTTCGCGTCGCGGCTACGGTAGGCCGAGTGCGGTAGGCCGGTCGCACCAGGCGTCCGGCTGATCAATTGTCGTCGATCACGAACAGCCGCTGATACTCCTTCACGGCATATCGATCCGTCATGCCCGCGATGTAGTGGGCGATCAGGCGCGGTTGCTGCGACGCGTCCGTGGATTGATAGCTGGGTGGCAATAGCCGCGGATCTTCAGTGAAGGCGTCGAACAGACCTGCCACCACACGGCGCGCCTTGTTGGCCATGCGCATCACCCGATAGTGGCGGTACAGGTTCTTGAACAGAAAGCGCTTGAGCGCTGCGGCCTGCGCGGCGATCGCTTCGCTATGCGCGACCAGCGGCGGTGCCGCGCGCACAGCGTCCAGCGAGACGGGCGCATGCCTTGCCAGATTGAGCGAGGTCGTATCGATCAGGTCGACGATCAGCGTATTGATGATGCGGCGCACGGTCTCGTGAATCAGCCGGCGTCCCTCGATGTGCGGATAATCCCCACGCGCCGCCTCGAAGTGCGTCTGCCATAACTCCACTTCGGCAAGCTGTTCCACCGTGAGGAGGCCTGAGCGCAGGCCGTCGTCGACATCGTGATTGTTGTACGCGATCTCATCGGCGACGTTGGCGATCTGCGCTTCGATAGAAGGCTGCCGCCCCTCCAGAAAACGCTCACCGAGCGCGCCAAGCCGCCGTGCATTCTCACGAGAACAGTGCTTGAGAATGCCTTCCCGCGTTTCGAAGCAGAGGTTCAGGCCATTGAACGCGCCGTAGTGCTCCTCCAGATCGTCGACTACCGCGAGGCTTTGCAGGTTGTGCTCGAAGCCCCCGTGTTCGCGCATGCATTCGTTCAGCGCGTCCTGGCCAGCGTGGCCGAACGGCGTATGGCCGAGGTCGTGTGCCAGCGAAATGGCTTCGACGAGATCTTCGTTGACGCGCAGATTGCGGGCGACCGAACGGGCGATCTGCGCGACTTCGAGGCTGTGCGTGAGGCGCGTGCGAAACAGGTCGCCCTCGTGATTCACGAACACCTGAGTTTTGTACTCGAGCCGACGGAATGCCGTCGAGTGGACGATGCGGTCGCGATCGCGCTGGAATTCGGTACGCGCACTCGGCGCGGCTTCGGGATAGCGGCGGCCGCGCGACTGGGCGGAATGAGCCGCATACGGCGCGAGATGCGCTTCAAGTGCTTCCTGCGATGGCACGCCGCTCACGGGCGTGCCTGCCGGGTCATGCTGTACATCGTCGCTGCGCCTGTCAGTCACCGGATTCTCCGAAACATGGGCGGCGCCTCGTGACGCTGGTGCATATTGCCTTGCTGCCAGGCCCTCGCCGAGTCGGTCTAGACGGCGGCAGCCAGCGTGGCATGCACCTCGGCGTCGGGCGCCTGGGTGATGAGCGTCTCACCGAAACGCTTCAGCAGAATGAATTTGATCGCACCGGCTTCCGCCTTCTTGTCGACCCGCATGAGTTCGACGTAACGCGAATCGCCGAGCGCGGGCGCCCGGGTGGGCAAATGCGCGGCAACGATCACGTCGACCAGACGCTTGCGCGCCGCTTCGTCGAGAAAACCCATGCGCACCGACAGGTCAGCCGCCATCGCCATCCCGCAGCCGACCGCCTCGCCGTGCAGCCATTCGCCATAACCGAGCCCGGCTTCGATCGCATGGCCGAAGGTGTGGCCAAAATTGAGGATCGCGCGCAGCCCGCCTTCGCGCTCGTCCTGCGCCACCACCGATGCCTTGATTTCGCACGAGCGCTTGACCGCCTCGGCCAGCGCTGCCGGCTCGCAGCGATTGAGCGCCTCGACGTTCGCTTCGATCCAGATGAAGAAACCGGCGTCGGCAATCGCGCCGGTCTTGATCACTTCGGCGACACCCGCTGCCAGTTCTCGCGCCGGCAGCGTGCGCAGCGCGCCGATGTCGGCGATCACGGCTTGCGGCTGGTAGAACGCGCCGATCATGTTCTTGCCGAGCGGATGGTTGATGCCGGTCTTGCCGCCCACCGACGAATCGACTTGCGACAGCAAGGAGGTCGGCACCTGGATGAACGGCACGCCGCGCATGTAGCAGGCCGCGGCAAAACCCGTCATGTCGCCGATCACGCCGCCGCCGAGGGCGATCAGCGTGGTCTTGCGATCGGCGCGCGAACCCAGCAGCGCGTCGAAAATCAGGTTCAGGGTTTCGAGGTTCTTGTACGCTTCGCCATCCGGCAAAACGACCGTGGACACCTGCTTGCCCAGCGGCGCTAGCGCCGCGCGCAGCGTGTCGCCATAGAGCGGATCGACCGTGGTGTTCGTGACGATCATGACCGAGCTGCCGGCGATATGCGGCGCGAACAGCGCAGTCTGGCCGATCAGATCGGCACCGATATGGATGGGGTAGGCGCGTTCGCCCAGTTCGACATTGACGGTATTCATACGGTCCATTATGAAGCAGGATGTTTGGCGACGCCGGCCATCTCGAGCTGCATCAGAACCATGTTGACGAGTCCGTTGACCGAAGGCCGGCCGGTTTCGATCACAAAGTGCGCGCATTCCCGGTATAGCGGATCGCGCACTTCGTAGAGCGCTTCGAGGCGCGCTTTAGGGTCTTCGGTCTGCAAAAGCGGGCGATTCTTGTCGCGCCGGGTGCGCAGCCACAAATCGTGCGGATTGGCGCGCAAATAGATCACCACGCCCCGATTTTGCAGCGCTTGCCGGTTTTCCAGCCGCAGCACCGCGCCGCCGCCCGTGGCCAGCACGATATTGTCGCGCCCGGTCAGGTCGGAAATCACGTGCGCCTCGCGCTCGCGAAAGCCCGCTTCGCCTTCCAGCTCGAAGATCACGGGGATGCGCGCGCCCGTGCGCGCCTCGATTTCATGATCGGAATCGAAGAACGGGCGATCGAGACGGCGCGCAATGGCCCGGCCCACGGTGGTTTTGCCTGCCCCCATGAGCCCTACAAAAAATACATTGGCGTGTGCGTCCCGCGCTTGCAACGGTGTCCTCTGGCTAATCCGGTATGGTTCGTGCCGCAGCTTACTGGCAAAGCGGCTGCCTTGTCGAGCCTGCCGGCCGCCGCTCAACAGCGGTGGCAGCATGCCCCTAATTTGTCTGAACGACGCGCGGCGTGATGAAAACTACCAGTTCACTGCGCTTGTCCCGATGGGCCCGATGGCGAAAAAGCGCCCCTAAAAACGGTATTTTGCCCAGGACCGGCACCCGCGTCACATCGTCCCGGTCGTCGGTCGCATGAATTCCGCCGATCGACACCGTACCACCATCTTCGACTTCGACGCGCGTTTGCACGTGTTTGGTGTTGATCGCGGGCCCGGCATCGATCTGCTCGCCCACGCTGTCTTTCGCAATGTCGAGGTCCAGCACCACTCTGCCGTCCGGCATGATTTGCGGCTCAACCTCCAGTTTGAGCGTGGCGCGGCGAAACTGCACGCCCGACACGCCCTGCCCCACTTTCGCCTGATAGGGCAGCTCGGTGCCCTGCTCGACGACCGCTTTCATCCGGTCCGCCGTCACGATCCGTGGGCTCGAGACGATTTCGCCGCGCCCTTCGGCCTCCAGCGCGCTCAACTCGATGTTCAGGAGCCGCGTCGCCCCGGCTGCGAACAAGGTCAACCCGGCGGTGGCGGCGTCGAAACCGGAAATCGGCCGTGCCGACAGATCGTACATGCCCTCAGTCAAGCCTCGGGCGGTGCCGTCGGCATTGGTGGCCGCCATGGAAAGCCGCACGCCGAGATTGCGCGAAAAACCATGCTCGCCCTCGACGATACGCGCTTCGATCAATACCTGACGGCTCGGCCGGTCGACGGAGGCAAGCAGCGCAGTGATTTGCGCGAGGCGTGCGTCGAGATCGGTGACGAACAGCAGATTGGTGCGCGGATCGGCAGTCGCGGCGCCGCGTTTGGACAGCACGCGCTGGTTGCCGGCACCTGTCAACAGGCGCCGCACGTCTCCCGCGCGTGCATAGTGCAGCTCGAACGTGCGACTTGCGAGCGGCTCAAGATCGGCAGCTCTCGCGTGCGCTTCGAAACGCTGCCGTTCACGCGCGGCCAGATCGGCAATCGGCGCGACCCAGATCACGTTGCCGTGGCGCTCCATGGCTAACCCGTTGACGTCGAGCAAGGTATCGAACGCAGTGCGCCATGGCACTTTGTCGAGCCGCAGAGAAACGGCGCCACGCACTCTCTCGCTCGCGACGGTGTTCAGTCCGGTGAACTGGGCGAACGCGTTGAGCACGGCACCGAGTTCGGCGCGCTGAAAGTTGAGCGAGATCGGTTTGTCGTCGGCGGCGAGGTTAGCGTCTGCAGGCGTTTTCGGCGCGCCGCTCAGCCGCGCAAGCGGAGACAGCGGCACCGGCGGCCCTTCGAGCGCCGCGGCTCCAGTGAGGTCGTCGCGCGCCGTTGCTGCGGATTGCCTCCGTAGCGGCAATGAGCCGTCTGCGTCACTGCCCAGGTCGTCGGTGCGCCCGATTTCGGCGCTTACCTCTGCGCGCGATACGCCGCGCTCGTCGGCGGACTCGTCGCGAAACGGGTTGGGCACTTCGGCAACGACGCCGCGCGGCAGCGGCGGTACGTCGTATCAGGCATCGGGCGGCGCAATGGCGTCGTCGAGTGGCATGATCGCGGGCAGCGGCGACAGCGGTGGAGTCGAAGCATGAACGATGCCGGCGCTTAGACGGTGTTAGGAACTTCGAAGTACTGGGATTGCATGGACAAGCATAAGCATGGCGAAGACGACAAAATGCAGACCTGCGAGTGTTTCGGGCAAGCGTTCGTAGTCGCGAGCGAGGCGTCGAAAGCGGTTGAGCCATCCGAAGCTGCGCTCGACTACCCATCGACGTGGCAACAGCACAAAACCCTTTTTCGCTTCATCGAGCTTGATCACCTGGAGATCAATTCCCTGAGCGCGCGCGGCCTGCGCAGGAGCTTCGCCCGTGTAACCCTGATCGGCAAAGGCCACTTTCACGGTTTCTCCCGTTGCCTGCTGCACCTGGCGCGCCAGCTCTGTCACCTGTGCGCGCTCCTGCTCGTTGGCCGGCGTCACGTGTACGGCGAGCAACTGACCCAGCGTGTCGACCGCCATATGCACCTTGCTGCCACGCTTGCGCTTGTAGCCGTCATAGCCTGCGCGTGGACCGCTCTCACATGTCGATTGCATCGTACGGCCATCAAGGATCACCGCGCTGGGCTGCCCCCGCCGCCCCTGCGCGACACGGATGATTGAACGAAGATCACTCACCATGCATTCGAAACAGCCGGCCGCCAGCCATCGTTGCGTCTGCTGGTACACGAGTTCCCACGGCGGGAAGTTGGTCGGCAGCATTCGCCACGCAGCCCCAGCGCGAGCCATCCAGCGCAACGCATTGAACATCTCGCGCAACTCGTATTTACGCTGTGGTGCACTCTCATCCATCAACATCAGATACGCTGCTACGAAGCTCCATTCTTCGTCTGACACGTCTGTCGGGTACGCTTTACGTTTCTCTCTTGTCATCCCTCCAGGGTACCAGGTTTTGACCGGAAGTTCCTAACACCGTCTAATGCCATGACGGCGATCAGGCTGCGGATCGGGCTCCGAATCGGCTTGCGGATCGGGCTGCTAACCAGTCCCAGAACCAGGTTGCGAATCAAGTCGCGAACCGGGCTCACACGCACGCTTTCAGGCACGCGGCGGCATTCGCCAGATCCAGATCGCACACAAACGCTGACGCACGACTCCGCGACACCGAACGGTTTCATCTGCCCCATCAGGACGCCTCCGTCAGTGCCAGCGTGCGCGTCCCACCGCCATTGGCCAGCGTGATGCTGAGCGCGTCGAGCCGCGTGACGCGCTCGGCTCCGAGTTGCTGTCCGGACACGACCGTGGTGGCGCCATCCGGTGTGTCGAGCAACGCAAGCCCGCGCGTACGATCGTGTAGCAAGCCGACGAGGCGCAGTTCAGACGCGTCGGATTGCAGTTCGCCGGGTGCGAGCATCTGCGGAAGCGAGAACGGGTCAAAGAAAACGATGTCTTCTTCCTCCTCCGAATCAAGAGTCTCGTCGGCAAACGCATCCGCAGGAGCACTATCAGTAGCAGCGGAAGTAGCCGGCCTCAGCGCGCTGAATACGTGAAGCGTTGCCCTCACTCCTAACGAAGCGGCGTCGCGGTTGACCGTCACGTCGACGGGAACGATCAGCACCGGCAAGTCAGACAGGCCACGAAAAAATGCCATCAGGTGGACGAAATCGGTGTGCGCGGCGAGTTGTATGGGACGCATGCTTTGGGCACCCGAGCCGCTGACGGCGCCCGGTTCTAACGAGAGCAACGAGACGCCATTCTGCGTCGCGAGTTCGGACACGATGCGTACATCGTCCGCGGAGGTCCATGACGCAGGCAACTGTAGGCCCGGTTTGGCGGCAGCTTCGCGGCGCAGCGCGGGCAATTGCGCCAGCGCGCGGCGTGCGTCCGCGAGATGCCGCGTGGCCGCTTCCAATGCCGCTCGGCTCGCCTCGACGCCGCCGAAATCGGCTACAACCCAGCCATGCGTGCCGAGTCCGAATACCACCGCTGCGATCAGCAATGCGACCACCCAACGGCGCCGACGGCTCCAGGCGGCGAGCGGCACACGCACATGCGCCATCAACTGGGAAAGAGAGAACCGCGCGCTCGCCGCGCCGCCGAACTCGACAAAAGTCGTACTCATTTCGCACCTCCGGATTGTTCAGACTTCATGGGACGCTGCGCCGCCTGGGCCGACGTATGGCCCGTTTTCTTTGGCGGGTCGCCCCAGCGCAAATGCGCGCCGAATTCGATCGGGCCGGTCACGCTGGCTGCCGCAACCGCGCCGCTGCGTGGCGCCGAGCGATGCAGATCACTTACCTGCGCGCCCTTGACGCCACGGATCGCGCTCAAGCGTTTGAGCCATTCGGCCGACGCGAGATATCCGCGCGAGGTCGCGAGCAACTCAGTCTCGTACTCGCGCTGGCGCAACCGCTGCAGCACCACGCCATCACCGGGTTCGAAACTCAAGGCATTCAGCAGATCGCGCAAATGCGCAAGCGGCTCGGACAGGTTCATCGCACGCGCCACGCCTTTGCGATGTTCGTCTTGCGCCCTCAGCAAACTGGCGTGCTCCGCGAGCGGCATGGTCAATTGCGTGAGCGATTGTTCGATCGACGCACGCTCTACATCGAGCCGCGCCCTTTCAAATACCTGCCACCCAGCTAACGCGAGGACGGCCGCGAAACCGGCGAGCGCCGCGCCAACCCATTCGAGCAAACGCTGCCGGCGCGCGAGCCGCGCATTACGTTGCCGGTATGGCAACAGATTGAAACCGCCTAGCCATGACCGTGCGAAGCGCGCGCCACGTGTGGAAGCGTGCGTGAGTGGTGCCGCCGAATGCAGACGTGAGCGCAGGCCGCGCATCATTCGAACACCCCGCGCAACGCAAGTCCAAACGCGACCGCGGCGGCAGGCTCATGCAACAACGGATCGTGCAGTTGACGTGCGAAGCCGCCCAACGCCGCACATTCGAACGGCAGCACAGTGCAGCTCAGCACGTCGGCGATATCCGCAATCGAGAACCCCACGCCACCGAGCAAATCGACCTCGCCGCTCAACAACGCGCAGTCGAGTTCGGGGCCGTGTGCGAGATCGCGCAACGCGTCGGCGAGATCGGCGTGCTCGGGCGCGGGGTAACGCATTTCGCCCACCACGCAGTCGTCGACGATGCGCCAGCCGTACACGCCGTCCGTGCCGATCCAGAGCGCGACATAGGGCTCGTGCGGATCGAGTTCGTGGCTCGCCGCATAGCGCATTGCGCGCAAAGCCGCATGCGGCTCGCCGTCGATCGCGGTGAGCGAAATGCCGGCGGTCGCCGCGCATTCGATCCGCGCTTCGAGATGCTGGCGCGCGGTTGCGGCGATCGTTACAGAGCGAATCGGTGAATGGGTTTCGTCGACGAACCAGTCGACGGCCAACGCATGCCGCTCGAGGCCCGCGATACGTCCGACTTCGCTCATCACCGCGGGCTCGAGTTCGGCGAGTTCATGCCCGCCGTCGTCCGCACAACCGGCCAGCGCGGCGAGTCATGTGAGCGGCACGGTAGTCGTCAACGTGGCCGAAGCGGGCAACGCCATCGCACAACGCAATGCGTGGATCGCACACGCGTGCGGCAGACTAGCGAATGCGTCGCGCAACGCACGCGCCACCGTGTGCCGGTCGGCGATCTCCGTGCCGGCCATCGCACCCGCGCCAAGCGGCACGGTACACGCGTATTCGATATGCAGCGCGGCACGTGTCCGCGAATGCTGACTTAGCACAATCAGACGCACCGCCTGCGGATCCACATCGATCCCCGCAGCAAAACGCTGCGCACCAAGTCGCACACCTTGAAGCCACGAATCTTTGAACGTCATCCCGCCCTCCCTCAGACTCACGCGACGAACCATTCGAACGCGAGTAACAAGGAGGAATTGTGCGTAGCCGCGCCGCCGCGCGACACTCAGCCAAATGGCTAACGTTGCGCGAAGCACGCCCTGGGCGCCATCAAAGCGTCTACAGTGAAGTCATTCCTGCGCGGTGCGCCGACTTGTCAAGAACTGTCAGTAAGCACGCCGAAAGCTGAAAAGCGAGGCAGCTATAATCGCGGGACTGTTTTTTGGTGCCTATATGCAATCCACGTCTCCTACGTCCCCGCCGCCCGCGCCGCAGAAGCGCAAACGCCCCTTGTGGCTCAAGCTCATCCTCGGCTTTGTGGGTCTGATCGTCGCAGGCATCCTGTGCGTGCTGCTGGTGCTCGGTTATGCGCTGGTGGTGGCAACGCCGAACCTGCCGTCGCTCGACGCGCTGACCGACTACCGGCCGAAGGTGCCTTTGCGCATCTATACGGCCGACCACGTGCTGATCGGCGAATTTGGCGAAGAGCGGCGCGACATCGTCCATATCCAGGACGTGCCCGATAGCCTTAAGAAAGCCGTGCTCGCCATCGAAGACGCGCGCTTCTACGATCACGGCGGCGTCGACCTCACCGGTATCGCGCGGGCTGGTTTCGTCGCCCTGACCAATGGTCACGCCACCCAAGGCGCGAGCACGATCACCATGCAGGTGGCGCGTAACTTCTTCCTTTCGAGCGAGAAGACCTACACGCGTAAGATCTACGAGATGCTGCTCGCGTACAAGATCGAGTCGAAGCTGTCGAAAGATCAGATTCTTGAGGTGTACATGAATCAGATCTATCTCGGTCAGCGTGCGTATGGCTTCGCGAGCGCGGCGCGGGTGTACTTCGGAAAAGATCTGAAGGACCTGACCCTGGCAGAATCCGCCATGCTGGCGGGCCTGCCGAAAGCGCCGTCCGCGTATAACCCGGTGGTCAATCCGAAACGCGCGAAGATCCGTCAGGAGTACATCCTCGAGCGCATGTACGAATTGCACTACATCAGTCAGGAACAATACGACGCGGCAAGCAAGCAGCCACTGGTCGTCAAGGGTGCGGGCAAGGAGTTCAGCGTGCACGCGGAGTACGTCGCGGAAATGGTGCGACAAATGATGTACGCGCAGTATCGCGAAGAGGCGTACACGCGCGGCCTGAACGTTGTGACCACCATCGACTCGGCCGATCAGGACGTCGCTTACCGGGCACTGCGCAAAGGCCTCATGGACTACGAACGTCGCCACGGCTATCGCGGCCCGGAAGCGTTCATCGATTTGCCCTCCGATGCGGACGACCGCGAACAGGCGATCGACGACGCATTGCTCGAGCACCCCGACAACGGCGAAATCATTGCCGCGGTGGTGACGGCGGCGAGCCCGAAGCAGGTGCAGGCCACCTTCATCGATGGCAATGTGGCGACGATTCAGGGCGACGGCCTGCGCTTCGCGCAATTCGCGCTCGGCACCCGCGCGCAGCCGAATCAGCGCTTGCGGCCCGGTGCGATTATTCGCCTCGTGAAGGATGACGACGGCAACTGGTCGATTACGCAGTTGCCGCAAGTGGAAGGCGCGTTCGTTTCGGTGATACCGCAAGACGGCGCAATTCGCGCGCTGGTCGGCGGATTCGACTTCAACAAGAACAAGTTCAACCACGTGACCCAGGCGTGGCGTCAGCCGGGTTCGAGCTTCAAGCCGTTCATCTACTCGGCTTCGCTCGAAAAGGGGCTCGGACCGGCCACGGTGATCAATGACGCGCCGCTCTTTTTCAGCGCTGCGGAAACCGGCGGCCAGGCATGGGAACCGAAGAACTACGGTGGCGGTTTCGACGGTCCGATGACCATGCGCACCGCGCTGCAGAAGTCGAAGAACCTCGTGTCGATTCGCATCCTGAACCAGATCGGCACCAAGTACGCGCAGCAATACATCACGCGTTTCGGCTTCGATGCGGATCGTCATCCGGCTTATCTGCCGATGGCGCTTGGCGCGGGCCTCGTCACGCCCTTGCAGATGGCAGGCGCGTTCTCCGTGTTTGCTAACGGCGGCTATCGCATCAACCCGTATCTGATCGCCGAAGTCACCGATCAGCGCGGCATCGTCGTGGCGCACGCGCAACCGCTGGTTGCCGAGCAGAGCGCGCCCCACGCGATCGAACCGCGCAATGCGTATGTGATGAACAGCCTGCTGCAAAGCGTCGCGCAACGTGGCACGGGCGCGAAGAGCAACGTGCTCAAGCGTACCGATCTCGGCGGCAAAACCGGCACGACAAACGATTCGCGCGATGCGTGGTTCGCCGGCTATCAGCACACGCTCACGGCCATCGCGTGGATCGGCTACGACAACCCGCGCAGCCTCGGCGATAAGGAAACGGGCGGCGGCCTCGCGTTGCCGGTGTGGATCGAATACATGGCGCGTGCGCTCAAAGGCGTGCCGGACTACAAGATGCCGATGCCCGACGGCCTGACCGAGCTCGGCTCAGAACTGTATTTCGACGACTTCACGCCGGGCCACGGTTTCGTCGCGACAGTCGGCGTGAGTCAGGCGGCGCTGGAGGCCGGGGCGAGCGGCGCTGCCGCGGCGGCGCCTGAACAAGTGGGCGAACAGGAAAAGCAGGACATCATGAATCTGTTTCGCGGGCACTAAAGAAAGACCAAGGTTCGCCGGAATAAAAAAACCGCCGCGCTCGATGCGCGACGGTTTCGTTTGGGCGGTCGATTCAGCAATCGCTTCAGCGACAACTTTCACGCTTCGAAGTGAACCGGCTCGCCGGCCTGCTGCGTGGCGTACTCCGACAACGCGGCGAAAAACTCCGTGCCGCTGCGCGTATCGCGCCACTCGCCGTCGACGAAACGGAAGTGGAAACCACCCGCCTTGGCTGCAATCCAGATCTCGCTCATCGGCGGCTGCAGATTGACGATAATCTTCGAGCGGTTCTCGAATTCGAGGGTCAGGACATTGCCGCTGCGCTCGAGTTCGATGTCGGCTTCCGTGTCGTCCAGCGCGCGCTCGATGGCGGCTAGCGCGGCTTCTGCGCGGGTCAGGTAATCACTATCGGACATGCTAAACTCCATCGATTATTTATTCAGGGACAGTCATGCGAGTCGTATCTCGGATGCGCGCGGCGGCGCCCGGCCGCGCGATTGTAGCGGGTTTAGCCATTCTCGCAGGTTGTGCACTTGCCGGCTGCGGGCAACGCGGTTCGCTCTATTTGCCTACCGTACCGCCGCTACCGGCCAAGCCGATCGACCGCACGCAACCGCCGCCGTCAGCGTCATCAGATGAAGTGAAACCGGGTGCGCAATCCGCCTCGCCGATGGGTGAGGTACCGGATACCACTGGCGCGCCGCTCTCGTTGTCGCCGGAAAGCGAACTTGCCGCGCCGCCCGCGTCCGCCGCATCCGCTGCTGCGCCTGTGCAACCTGCCTCCGCCGTCACTCCCGCTCAATAAGACTTTCGCATGACTCGATCCGCATTTGACTACGTCGACGGCGTGTTGCACGCCGAGGGCGTGTCCGCCATCTCACTCGCCGAGCAGTTCGGCACGCCGCTGTACGTCTATTCGCGCGCCGCGCTCACCGAAGCGTGGAATGCCTACGCAGGCGCTTGCGCCGGCCGCCGCGCGACCGTTCACGTCGCCGTCAAGGCCAACAGCAATCTCGCGGTGCTGAACGTGTTCGCGCGTCTCGGCGCCGGCTTCGACATCGTGTCGGGTGGCGAACTGGCGCGCGTGCTGGCCGCCGGCGGCAAAGCGGAAAACACCGTGTTCTCCGGCGTCGGCAAGCATGCGGACGAGATGCGTCAGGCCCTCGCGGCCGGCGTGAAATGCTTCAACGTCGAATCGATTCCTGAGCTCGACCGCCTCAATGCAGTCGCGGCGGAAATGGGCAAAAAAGCGCCCGTCTCGTTGCGGGTGAATCCGGACGTCGACGCGAACACGCATCCATATATTTCCACCGGCCTGAAGTCGAACAAGTTCGGTGTCGCGTTCGAAGATGCACGGGCTACGTATCAAGCCGCCGCCGCGATGACGCATCTCGAGGTGGTCGGCATCGACTGCCATATCGGCTCGCAAATTACTGAAGTCGCGCCGTATCTGGACGCGGTCGACAAGGTGCTCGAACTGGTCGAACAGATCGAGCAGGACGGCGTGAAGATCCGCCACATCGACGTAGGTGGCGGCCTCGGTATCACATACGACAACGAAACCCCGCCGGAAATCGGCGACTTCGTGCGCACCGTGCTGGACCGCATCGAAGCGCGCGGTCACGGGCATCGTGAGGTGTATTTCGAGCCGGGCCGTTCGCTGGTCGGCAATGCGGGCGTGCTGCTGACGCGCGTCGAGTTTCTGAAGCCGGGCGCGGAAAAGAACTTCGCCATCGTCGATGCGGCGATGACAGACCTCGCGCGCCCTGCGATGTACGAGGCGTATCACGCGATCGAGGCAGTCGTTAAGCGCGAGCTGCCCGCTCACGTGTACGACGTGGTCGGCCCGGTGTGCGAAAGCGGCGACTGGCTGGGCCGTGAGCGTCTGCTGGCGGTCGAACCGGGCGATCTGCTGGCGATTCGCTCGGCTGGCGCGTACGGCTTCGTGATGAGCTCGAACTACAACACCCGGCCGCGTGCGGCCGAGGTGATGGTTGATGGTACACAAGCGCATGTCGTTCGCGAACGCGAAGAGGTCAAGCAGCTGTTTGCAGGCGAAACGATTTTGCCGGCGTAAACGTCAGCACCTCAGCGACATAAAAAAGGCGATGCCACTGCGGCATCGCCTTTTTTCATTTGCGCGCGGATCCGGGTGGTCAGCGGTCAGCGCGTCTTTAACCCCCGCTCGCGCAGCCATACGATCAAACGCCACCCCAACAACGCGACCATGATCGCGCCGTAGATCTTCGGCAAAATCAGGTCGTGTTTGCCCGCCTTCATCCACCAGAAGTGCAGGATCGCCAAACCGCCGATCGCATAGATCGCGCGATGCAACGACTGCCAGCGGCGTCCCAGTTTGCGCATCATCGCGCGCGGCGACGTAACGGCTAATGCGATCAGCAGCACGAACGCGGCAAAGCCCACGGTGATGAACGGCCGTTTGCCGATGTCCTTGAGAATCGCGCCAACATCGAACCACTTGTCGAACCACAGGTAGGTGGTGAAATGGAGCGTCGCGTAGAAAAATGCGTAAAGGCCTAGCATCCGGCGAAAACGGGCGAATGCGGTGATGCCGGTGAGCCGCCGCAACGGCGTCACGGCCAACGTGATGCAAAGAAAGACGAGTGTCCACAAACCAGTCGAGCGCGTAATAAACTCGATCGGATTTGCGCCCAGCCGATCGGTCATGCCGAACAGCACGATGCGCGCGAGCGGATACCACGCCGCGATAAACACCGCGATCTTCGCCGGTACGATCCAGCGCGCGCCGCTTGCCGGGCGCTTTGCCGTGCTGGTAGCCGTGGCCGACGCCGGCACCGCTCGCGGTGCTTTGCGTTCGGCTTGAGCAACAGGTTGAGTATCAGAAGCCATGATTGCGCCGTCGCTCAGAAATTTTTCTTCAGGTCCATGCCTTGATACAGCGACGCGACCTGATCGCCGTAGCCGTTGAACATCAGCGTCTTGCGCTTGGGCGTGAAGAAACCGTCTTCGCCAATACGCCGCTCGGTGGCCTGGCTCCAGCGCGGATGATCGACGTTCGGATTCACGTTCGAATAGAAACCGTATTCGTTCGACGCATACGTATTCCAGCTGGTCGGCGGCTGCTTGTCGAGGAAGCGGATCTTCACCAGCGACTTCGCGCTCTTGAAGCCATATTTCCACGGCACCACCACGCGGATCGGCGCGCCATTCTGATTCGGCAGCACCTGCCCATAGAGGCCCATTGTCAGCAGCGTCAGCGGATTCATCGCTTCGTCCATCCGCAGACCTTCGGTGTACGGCCATTCGAGTACCGGCGTCGATAGCCCGGGCATTTGCGACGGATCGGCGAGCGTGATGAATTGCACGTACTTCGCATTTCCGGTCGGCTGCACGCGTTTGATCAGTTCCGCGAGCGGCACACCGATCCACGGGATCACCATCGACCAGCCTTCGACACAACGCAGCCGGTACACGCGCTCCTCGAGCGGCGCGAGCTTCAGCAATTCGTCGATGTCATACACCTTCGGATTCTTGATTTCGCCCTCGACGCTCACCTTCCACGGATGCGGGCGCAAGGTGCCGGCATTGTGCGCGGGATCCGCTTTGTCGGTGCCGAATTCGTAATAGTTGTTGTACGTGGTGATGTCTTTATACGGCGTGATCTTGTCGAGCGCGACGAACTTCGGGTTGGTGTTCGCCGCCAGCTTTTGCGCTTTCGGATCCGGCGACGAATACGCTGCCAGCGCGTCGCCATTCACACCGATCAAACTGCCGAGCACGGCCGCGCCGGCCGCCTGTAACACGCGCCGCCGGTTCTCGAAGACCCGCTGCGGCGTGATTTCGCTGCGTGCGATGTCATCGCCGATGAGTTGAATTCTGTCGCTGCGCTTGATCCACATCGTGCTGCTCCTTGCGGGCCCATCGGTCTATCTTAAGGGGCCATATTGATGATCGGCTTGTTTAACGACTCGCCCAGCCATCCTTGGGTGCTGCTCGTACGAACACACTGGATGCAGCGAATATTCCGCCATACGTAAAAAAACCGCCGGTGCGAAGCACGCGGCGGTTCTTAGTCGGCTGAGAACGGCGGATCTTACAGCTTGCCGTAGCTATGCAGCCCCGACAGGAACATATTGACGCCAAGGAACGCGAAGGTCGTCACCAGCAGACCGGTCAGCGCCCACCATGCCGCCACCGCGCCGCGCAAGCCCTTCATCAAACGCATATGAAGCCAGGCCGCGTAGTTCAGCCAGACGATCAGCGCCCATGTTTCCTTCGGGTCCCAGCTCCAGTAACCGCCCCATGCTTCAGCAGCCCACAACGCGCCGAGGATCGTCGCGATTGTGAAGAACGCGAAGCCGACGGCGATCGACTTGTACATCACGTCGTCGAGCACGTCGAGCGGCGGCAAGCGGTCTGCCAGCACGCCACGCTCTTTCGCCAGATACGCAACGCCAACCATGGCCGACAGCGCGAAGCTGCCATAGCCGATGAAGTTAGCCGGCACGTGGATCTTCATCCACCAGCTCTGCAGCGCCGGCACGAGCGGCTGAATCTGCTGTGCGTCACGCGCAACCGAATACCACATCAGGAAGCCAACCGCCGCGCTGATCACCAGCAGCACGAATGCGCCGAGCGCACGCGTGTTGTAGTGCTGCTCGTAGTACAGATAGAACAACGCCGTGATCAGGCTGAACAGCACGAACACTTCGTACAGGTTCGAAATAGGAATATGGCCGACATCCGCGCCGATCAGGTACGACTCGTACCAGCGCACCATCAAACCGACGAAGCCCATTACCACGGCGGCCCACGTCATTTTCGAACCGATCGCGGCGCCGGTTGGTGAACGCGACAGCAAGCCGATCCAGTAGAAAACGGTGGCAAACACGAAAAGCGCGCTCATCCACAGAATCGCTGACTGGCTCGACAGAAAATATTTGAGGAAGAACGCGTTATCCGCGCGGGTCAGATCGCCCTGATAAATCTGGATCGCCAGCAGCGACAACGCGGCGATGCCCACCATCAGCGGTCGCACCGGTTTCCAGCGCCAACCCAGTACGACGAACACCGGCACTGCGCAGAACAGCACCAGTTTGTCGTAGTAATTCATGAACGGGTAATAGCGCGACAGCGCGAACCCCGCGCCCGCGACCATCAGAGCGGCGAATAGCCAGTCGACGACACCGAGGCGCTTCAGAAACGGCCGCTCGTCGAATTGCGCGACGTTGAGTGTCTCGCTCGCGAACGTCTTCTGCGGCCGCGAGGGTGAAGAGGAGGATGAAGAAACCTGAGTCAAGTCCATGATCTTACCGGGTCGAATCTTGTGGGCGTGCGGACGGCGCGCCGGCAGTGCCGGGTTTGTCGGAGGCGCCGGCGGCGTCGGATGCTTCAACGAGTTTGGCGCCCAGCGCGGCGCCGACAGCGTCGCGCGTTTGGACGAACTCCTTTTCGAAATCGAGCGTTTTGCGCGCGCTCGACATCGCCATCACGACATTCGTGCCGTGATCGGTATCTTTAAGCCAGAACCAGAGGCGCCGTTCGCGGACGTAGAACATCGAAAAGATGCCCAACACGAGGAGCAAGCTGCCAAGATACACGACTTTTTTGCCCGGTGCGCGCGTCAACTGAAATACCGAAGCTTGCACCTGCTTGAATGAGTCAAGCTGTAAATAGACCGGCGATCCATACAAAAAGCTGTCAGATATGGCGTTGATGGAGCTTTGGATGAATCGGCTGGCGTCCGCATTGGCCTGCGCATCCGGCTCGCCCAGCTGCTCACGCGACAGTTGCCACAAGTCCCACGTCGCGCCTTCCAGCATGCGCAGCAGCAGGCCCGCGGCCTTTTCCTGCTCGCCCTTCGGCACCGAATGATCGATGAACCCGGCGATTGCCTGAAAGCCGCCAACCGTCTGGCCGTTCGGCATCTTGATACTGTTGTCCGCGCCGGCAAACAGGGTCAGGACACGCAGCGCGCTTTCTTCCAGGTGCTGTTGCAATTCGGCGTTTGAACCCGGCACCGAGCGCAGCGCGAAACGATGAGCGGCGGCTGCGCGCATCGCCGGATTTTCCAGCGTGGCGCGCAGGTTCATCCATTCCTTGACGGTACCGCCGGTGTCGGCGGGAATACGCAGGTAGCGGAATGGGTCGTCCGGATTCAGGCGCATGCCGGCGAGGAACATCTTTTCGCCCGAAACGTCTACCGGCAGCATGTAGTTGTTGTACTCGCGCGCCTGACCGTCCTTGTCACGCACCTTGTATTGCACCGACGGGCCGACATTATGCAGATCGAGCGGCTTGGAGCTCTTGGCGCCGGAGCCGAGGCGCTCGTCGAACGCTTCTTTCAAGGTTCGATGCGCCGCGACGCCACGGGCATCGGTCTGGCCGTTGCCGTTCGAGACGTTTTCGACGTTGATCGCGCGGAAATCGGTGAATTCGACCGTCTGGCCGTCAGCCAGCGGCGTGGCCGTGCTCAACGGCGCATTGCCGCCGATGGTGCCGCCGAACGGCGCCGTTTTCGCGCTCGCGCCGGACATCGGGTACGCGGTCATCCGCATCTGCGAGCCGCCATCCTGGAAGCTCGACTGATAGATCGACACGCCCTCGTAGGTGAACGGCTTGTTCACTTCGACGCGCGCCGGCACGCGCGCGCCCGTCTTATGATCGACCACCACGATGTCGCTCGCGAACAGCTTCGGCATGCCCGTGGAGTAATAGTCGACGATGAACTTGTTCAGCTCGATCGAGAACGGCAGGTCCTGGATCAACGAGCCGTCCGGCTGGTTCAGGATGGCCGTCGACACATGCTGGCCTTCCGGCACCCATGCGTAACCACGGAAAGTCGGGTTCGATTGCGACAGACGATGCTCCGGCGCAATTTCATTGATCACGGTGTTGCTACGAATCGGCGACTTGTCGAACAGCCACATTTGCAGCTTGATCGGCAGATTGCTGTCCAGCAAACCGCCCAGGCAGATCACGACGATCGCAAGGTGAGCGGAGATGTAGCCGAACTTGGTCAGCGCGCCACGCTTGGCGGCGATCAGTGTCGCGCCATCCGATTCACGTGTGACGAACTTGTAGCCGAGCTTGCCCGAGAGTTGAGCCAGGATCGCCGAGGTCTGCGCGCGCGTGCCGTGCACCGCGAATTCACCCTTGTGATGAAACGCGCGCAAGCTGCCTTCGCGAACCTTGTCCTTCCAGCTCTTGGCGTCCGCGATCATTTTCGGCGCGTTGCGGATCACGCACAGCGACACCGAGACCATCAGAAAGCCGAGAATCAGCATGAACCACCACGAGCTGTACACCGTGTACAGGCTCAGCGAGCGGAAGATGTCCGCCCAGAACGGGCCGAACTGATTGACGTAGTTGGGATAGGGGTCGTCCTGCGTGAGGACGGTGCCGATGATGCTGGCGATCGACAGAATCACGAGCAGCGCAATCGCGAAACGCATCGAACTCAATACTTCGATGATGCTGCGCGTAATGCGATTGCCCGACTTCGACTGCAAACCCGACGTGGTGACGCTCATTCATACTCCGACTGAACAGCAAAAAAGGGTGAAGGGCTGTCGTAGGCACGACGCCCTCACCCTTTTCTTGTTTTGTACCGGCCTCGCCGGGCCGGTTGCACTTGCGTGCGGACTTCCTAGTGCAAGCCCGCGATGTAATCAGCTACAGCCTTGATCTCGCTGTCCGACAGACGCGATGCAACGGCATGCATCGCCTCATTGTTGTTACGTGCGCCCGGACCCTGCGTGAACGCGGTCAACTGCGCCACCGTGTATTCGGCCCACTGCCCCGACAGACGCGGATACTGCGACGGAATCCCCTGACCGGTCGGACCGTGGCAGCTTGCGCACGCCGGCACGCCCTTATCGGCAATCCCACCGCGATAAATCTTCTGACCGAGCGGGACGGTGTCTTTGTTATGCGCGTAACCTGGCTTCGGGGTCTGCGTCGAAAAATAAGCCGCCACGTTGGCCATGTCCTGGTCGGACAGCGCCGCAGCCATACCCGCCATGATCGCATTGTTGCGCGCGGGCTGCTTGGCGCCCGGTTGCGTCTTGAAATCCATCAATTGCTTGACGAGATACTCGGGATGCTGGCCCGCCAGCTTCGGATACGCACCGCCGGCACTGTTGCCGTCCGCACCGTGACATGACGCGCAAACCTGCACCGCGATTGCCTGCCCCCGATTGATGTCCGGCTTTGCCGGATCTGCTGCTCGTGCCTGAATTGCCAAACTTGAAAGACCTGCCGCGACTTGAAGCACCATCAGAGTCTTGCACAGTCGATTCATTCGCACACCCTGTCTCGTCTTGTGGGATTTTAGAGGTTTTGCAAGATACGACAGCGACTGAGTGACCGCTAAGAGCCGCCAAGGCACGCGGGCTGGCCCCCTCAGGTTTTCAGTAAACCATCGTATTGTACAATAACTCGCTAATCGCTAAGACGCCAGTCGGGCTTGACCCGTCCCCACTCCGGGTTCCCCGGCGTCTCGAATTCTGGCCTGATCATGTCCTTCCTGCTCCACCAATCCCGCTTTTTCACGACCGTCAATCACTTGCGTGATCTGCCGGCCACCGCGCAACCCGAGATCTGCTTTGCGGGACGCTCGAATGCGGGCAAGTCCACGGCCATCAATATTCTGTGCAATCAGAAGCGCCTTGCGTTCGCCAGTAAGACGCCTGGCCGCACCCAGCACATCAATTATTTCTCCGTGGGCAAGGAGGACGAGCCCACTGCGCACCTGGTCGACCTGCCGGGCTACGGTTATGCGGAAGTACCGGGCGCAGCCAAGGCCCATTGGGAAGCGCTGCTCTCCACCTACCTGCAATCGCGCTCGCAACTGCGCGGCATGATTCTGATGATGGACTCGCGCCGCCCGTTGACGGATCTGGACCGGCGGATGATCGAGTGGTTCGCGCCGACCGGCAAGCCGATCCACACCCTGCTGACGAAGTGCGACAAATTGACGCGCCAGGAAAGCATCAACGCCTTGCGCGCGACGCAGAAAGGTTTGGCTGAATACCGCACCGCCGGTTACCAGGGCGAATTGACCGCGCAATTGTTTTCAGCGCTCAAACGCGTCGGCATCGACGAGGCGCACGAACTGATTGAAAGCTGGCTGATCCCCGGCGCGAAGGACGAAGCAGACGCGCCGCAGTAACCACGCGGCTCATACGAATCGGCAAAAAAAACGCCTTTTCGACCGCCCATAAAAAAACCCGCCGCTTTAACGGCGGGCCAAACAGCCTAATCGAAAAACGACAGGCACCCGCTCAGGGAGGAGAAGCGGGGAGGTCAGCGCGTGGCGCCTTGCTCGATCGGTATGATATACCATTGTCTCGAAAAGTTTCCGGGAGCGGAGGCAGGCGTTATTTGCCCTCTCCACACATCCACGTTTCTTCGATTCGTTTATGAGCTTCTACCCGCACTACCGTCCGCGCCGCATGCGCCGTGACGACTTCTCGCGCCGTCTGATGCGAGAAAACATCCTCACCACCAACGATCTGATCTATCCCGTGTTTATCGTCGAAGGCACCAACGTGCGGCAAGCCGTACCGTCGATGCCGGGCGTCGAGCGCGTGTCGGTGGATCTGCTGATGGGCGTGGCCGAGCAATGCGTCGAGTTGGGCGTGCCGGTGCTGTCGCTGTTCCCGGCGATCGAGCCTTCCCTGAAGACGCCTGATGGCCGCGAAGCGACCAATCCCGCTGGTTTGATCCCGCGTGCGGTTCGCGAACTGAAGAAAAACTTCCCCGATCTCGGCGTGCTGACTGACGTCGCGCTCGATCCGTATACGAGCCACGGCCAGGACGGCGTGCTCGACGAAGCCGGCTACGTGATCAACGACGAGACCGTCGAGATCCTCGTGGAACAGGCGCGTGCGCAAGCCGAAGCGGGTGTCGATATCGTTGCGCCCTCGGACATGATGGACGGCCGCATCGGCGCGATCCGCGAAATGCTCGAGAGCGAGGGTCATATCCATACACGGATCATGGCTTACTCGGCCAAGTTCGCGTCGGCGTTTTACGGCCCGTTCCGCGATGCCGTCGGTTCCGCGACGAACCTCGGCAAGGGCAACAAAATGACCTATCAGATGGACCCGGCCAATTCGAATGAAGCGCTGCGCGAAGTGCAGGCGGACATCGAGGAAGGCGCGGACATGGTGATGGTCAAGCCGGGCATGCCGTATCTGGACATCGTGCGTCGCGTGAAGGATGAGTTCAAGTTCCCGACTTACGTGTACCAGGTGAGCGGCGAATACGCGATGCTGAAGGCGGCTGCGCAGAATGGCTGGCTCGATCATGACAAGGCGATGATGGAATCGCTGCTGGCGTTCAAGCGGGCTGGCGCCGATGGCGTGCTGACCTACTTCGCGCTGGATGCCGCGCGGATTTTGCGCTCGCAGAAGTGATTTGGTTCGACGCGTCGCCTTGACGGGCGGCATTGGTCTGAACGCTTGAACGCTTAAAAGGAAACGGAGGCGGACTTTTCAGTCACGCCTCCGTTTTTTTGTGCGCGCCCTCGCGGGCAAAACCGTGCGGGCTAGGCGCCCGGTGCGCTCACCCGATCGAGGCTGCGCAAGAACTTGTCCGCGGACTCGTACCCGACAACGCGCAGCACTTCCTTGCCGCCTTGATCGAAAAAGATGATGCCAGGTGGCCCGAACAGGCTGAAACGCTTGAGAAGCATCTGATCGGCGGCGTTATTCGCGGTGACGTCGGCTCGCAGCAGATTCATCTGCTTCAACTTCGCACGGACACGCGGATCGCTAAACGTGAACTTCTCCATCTCCTTGCAGCTCACGCACCAGTCTGCGTAAAAATCGAGCATAGCGGGCTGCGCAGCCGTTTTGACGGCCTCGTCGAGCTCGGTCGAGGAGCGCACCGGAGCGAACGTCAGATCGCTCTGTGACGCCGTATTCGAGTTATTGGAGACGCTTGTCACGCCGCCCTCTCCGCCGCCGCGCGCGGCCAGGACAGCTAGCGGGCGCAGCGGATCGGAGGAGCCAGCAGCGAGGCCGACCAATAGCACCGCCGCCCAGATTGCCAGCGCTGCGCCGATACCCCGGCCGAGCCTGCGCCAGACGGAAGCGCCCGCCGCTGGTGCCGAGAAAAGACCGAGCCCGGCCGCGGCGACCAGCAGCCACAGCGCGCTCAACAGCATGGTTGCGGTCGCACCGAGCACCGGCCAGACGATCCACAGGGCCGCCGCAAGCAGCACCACGCCGAAGAACACCTTGACCCCGTTCATCCATGCGCCGGCGCGCGGCAGCAACGTACCGGCGCCGAGCCCAATGATCAGGAGGGGCACGCCGAGCCCGAGTCCCATTGAAAATAGCGCCGCTCCGCCGAGCAACGCGTCGCCCTTATGCGCGATGAATGCCAGCACGGCAAATAGCGGTGCGGTCATGCAGGCGCCGACCACCAACGCGGACAGCGCGCCCATCACAGCCACCGCGGCGAACTTGCCGCCGGAACGCCCGGTCGACGCACGCGACACGCCGTCCTGCCAGCGCTGCGGCAATGCGATGTCGAAGCCCGCGATCAGCGTCAACGCGAAAACCGTCAACAGTACGCCGAACGTCCCGAGCACCCATGGGTTCTGCAGCCACGCGCCGAGACTTTGCCCAACGAGCGCTGCCGCAATGCCAAGCGCCGTGTACACGAGCGCCATGCCGATCACGTACGCAAGCGATAGCGCAAAGCCACGGGCACGCGTCACCCGCGCGCCTTCGCCAATGATGATTGCAGAGAGGATCGGAATCATCGGATACGAGCACGGCAGCAGACTGAGCACCGCGCCGGCCAAGAAATAGAGCCCGATGATCGCGAAAAAGCCACCACCTTGCAGTAGCGACTGCGCATAGTCGGCGCTGGTGGCACGCTCATACCATGACGCGCCCGCTGCCGCGGATGGTTGCGTGGCGGCAGCGGGCGCTACGCTACCGGCCGCCTGCAACGCCTCACCGCTCACGTGATACACGCGCTCCATCGGCGGGTAGCAGATGCCGGCATCGGCACAGCCTTGAGACGTAACGGCGAGATCGAACGGCCCGGCCGCCTGCTTGACGGGAATACGGATCGTCAGCTCATTGCGATAGGTTTCGACGTTCTTGTTGAAGGTCTGATCGAACTTGACGTGGCCAGCCGGCAATTGCGGCTCGCCGATCGTCGTCGTCCCGTTACGGGTCGCAAACGCGAAGCGCTCGCGGTACATGTAGTAACCGTCCGCGATCTTGTAGGTGACGTTGATCTCGCCGGGTTTCTCGGTCGCGCTGAATTTGAAGGCGATGGCGGGATCGAGGAAGTCATCCGCAGCATGGGCAAGCGTGCCGAACTGCGCGAGGATCAGGCAGCCAAGCAAGAAAAGAACGGTGCGCAGTGCATTGCGCGCACCTCGGTTGAGACCGTTAAACATGGAGAGGACGTTGGGTTTCAGCGGTGATCCACTGGCCGTATGCGGCCGATGCCGTAGCTTGCCACGAGAGGATTTCCGGCGTGTCGTAGGGATGGTGCGCCTGAATGTACTGCTCGAGTTCCAGCGCGCGTGCGGCGCTCGTCTTGAACAGTAACTGAATCTCCTGCGCCGCTTCGATCGTGCCCTGCCAGTGATAGCTGGACAACACGGTGCCCAACTGCGTGACGCAGGCGCATAGCCGCGCGGCCAGTGCATCCTCGGTGAGCTTCTGAGCAACGCCGGCATCGGGTACCGTCGTCAGAATCAAGGTCACATTCATGCTCACAAAGGCTCCGCACAGGCACGATTCAGGTGCCGATATCGTATCACCTAGCCTTGCGATGCCGCAGACGCCGCCGCCGTGTGCATGCGGCATTTGGCCGCCGTGATCGACATGCCACTATGAAATTCGCCGCCATAAAACAAAAAAGCCAGGCTCGATGCCTGGCTTTTTTCTTCGATGCTAAAAAGCTTACTCAGCTTCTTGCACTTCAACTTCTTCGACTTCCGGACGGTCGAGCAATTCGACCAGTGCCATCGGTGCGTTGTCGCCGACGCGGAAGCCGAACTTCAGGACGCGCAGGTAGCCGCCCGGACGGGTAGCGTAACGCGGGCCGAGGACTTCGAACAGCTTCGTGACCGAGTCACGATCGCGCAGGCGGTTGAACGCCAGACGACGATTTGCCAGCGACGGCTTCTTGCCGAGCGTGATCAGCGGCTCGACGACTTTACGGAGTTCTTTCGCCTTCGGCAGCGTCGTCTTGATGACTTCGTGCTCGATCAACGAGTTGGACATGTTACGGAGCATTGCCAGACGGTGGCTGCTCGTGCGGTTCAGTTTCCGCAGACCATGACGGTGACGCATGTTAATTCCTTTGATTCAAAGTTTTGGTCCAGCTCTTCTATCGCGCTCGGTCGACCCTCGGTTTCCCAATGATGACGAGTGCACGGGCCGGTAGTGAAAAAAGACAAGACGCGGATTTTAAAGGAAAATCCGCGTCTTTGCCAGTTCAGCAGCGGGTTCTGTCCCGAGATTACTTCTCGACTTACTTGTCCAACCCTGCAGGCGGCCAGTTTTCGAGTTTCATGCCGAGCGTCAAACCACGCGACGCCAGTACTTCCTTGATTTCGTTCAACGACTTGCGACCCAGATTCGGGGTCTTGAGCAACTCGTTTTCCGTACGCTGGATCAGGTCGCCGATGTAGTAAATGTTCTCGGCCTTCAAGCAGTTCGCCGAACGAACCGTCAGTTCGAGATCATCCACCGGACGCAGCAGGATCGGATCGATCTGCGGCGCACGCGACGGCGCTTCTGCCGTAGCTTCGGTGCCTTCCAGAGCAGCGAACACCGACAGTTGATCAACCAGAATACGCGCCGATTGACGGATCGCTTCTTCCGGGGAGATCACACCGTTGGTCTCGATGTTCATCACGAGCTTGTCGAGGTCGGTACGCTGTTCGACGCGCGCGCTTTCAACGGCGTAGCTCACGCGGCGAACCGGAGAGAACGACGCGTCCAGCACGATACGGCCGATGATCTTGGCCGATTCTTCGCCGTAGCGACGCACATTGCCCGGCACATAACCACGGCCCTTTTCGACCTTGATCTGCACGTCGAGCTTGCCGCCCTTCGACAGATGCGCAATCACGTGATCCGGGTTGATCACTTCGCAATCGTGCGCGAGTTCGATGTCGCCAGCGGTGACAACGCCTTCGCCTTCCTTGCGCAGCGTGACCGTCACTTCGTCACGGTTATGCAGCTTGAACACTACGCCCTTCAGGTTCAACAACAGGTTGACCACATCCTCTTGCACACCGTCGAGCGTCGAATACTCATGTACGACGCCCGCGATCGTCACTTCGGTCGGCGCGTAGCCGATCATCGACGACAGCAGCACGCGCCGGAGCGCGTTACCCAAGGTGTGGCCGTAACCGCGTTCAAACGGTTCCATGACCACTTTCGCGTGGCTCTCACCAAGCGATTCAACTGCGATGATCTTGGGCTTCAACAAACTGGTTTGCATAGGTTTTCCTTTTCAATACCCTCGGCTCGTTACACCGATAAGGCTGACCGGTAACAACCTGAAAATAAACAGCCGAGACGCCCCCTTGCGCAACGCAATCGGGGTGCCCCGGCCGTTAATCCGATTACCGCGAATACAATTCGACGATCAGGCTTTCGTTGATATCGCCAGCGATGTCGCTGCGTTCCGGCTTGCTCTTGAACGTGCCTTCGAACTTCTTCGAATCGACAGCGACCCAGCTCGGCAGACCACCTTGCTCAGCCAGCGACAGCGCTTCGAGAATACGCGCCTGCTTCTTCTTTTGTTCGCGCACTGCGACGACGTCGCCTGACTTCACTTGCATCGACGGGATGTTCGACACGACACCGTTCACCGTGATCGCCTTGTGGCTCACGAGCTGACGCGCTTCAGCGCGCGTCGAGCCGAAGCCCATGCGATACACGACGTTGTCGAGACGCGATTCGAGCAATTGCAGCAGGTTTTCACCCGTGTTGCCCTTCAGGCGGTCGGCTTCAGCGAAGTAACGGCGGAATTGACGCTCGAGGACACCGTAGATGCGCTTCACTTTTTGCTTTTCGCGCAGCTGCGTGCCGTAGTCGGACGTACGTGCACCCGACGTGCGGCCGTGTTGGCCAGGCTTGCTGTCAAGCTTGCACTTGTCAGCGAGCGAACGACGGGCGCTCTTCAGGAAGAGGTCAGTGCCTTCACGGCGGGACAGCTTGGCCTTCGGGCCGATATAACGTGCCACGTTGATTCCTTCTATGATTAATCACACGAATGCATGCACTCGTGCTAGTCCGAACCCTTTGGGTCGAACGGTGGGCTTAGTCAATTCAATAGCGCAAGCAGCCTGTGGTCGCCGGCTTACGAAGGCCGACGGCAACAGGCGCTAGCGAAAACAGCGTCTTAGATACGACGACGCTTCGGCGGACGGCAGCCGTTGTGCGGGACCGGAGTCACGTCGGAGATCGCGGTGATCTTGATGCCAAGACCATGCAACGCGCGCACCGCCGATTCACGGCCAGGACCGGGGCCCTTGATCCGCACTTCGAGGTTCTTCACGCCGTATTCCATCGCCACGCGGCCAGCCGATTCGGCCGCCACCTGGGCTGCAAACGGGGTCGATTTACGCGAACCCTTGAAGCCCTGACCACCCGACGTTGCCCAAGCAAGTGCATTGCCTTGACGATCAGTGATCGTGATGATGGTGTTGTTGAACGACGCGTGAACGTGAACCACGCCCTCGGCGACGTTCTTCTTGACCTTCTTGCGAACGCGTTGCGCCGCGGAGTTGTTCGAAGCCTTAGCCATTACGTTTTCCTGTAACTGTCAATTCCGCTTACTTCTTCAGCGATTGCGCTGCACGACGCGGACCCTTGCGCGTACGGGCATTCGTACGCGTGCGTTGGCCACGCAGGGGCAAGCCCTTGCGATGACGCACGCCACGGTAGCAGCCGAGATCCATCAGGCGCTTAATGTTCATCGTCGTTTCACGGCGCAGATCGCCTTCAACGATGAACTTGCCGACTTCTTCACGCAGCTTTTCGAGGTCTGCGTCGTTCAGGTCCTTGACCTTCTTCGAAAATGCCACACCAGCAGCGACGCAAATGTCGCGCGAGCGCGTGCGGCCGACACCGTAAATAGCCGTCAGGCCGATTTCGGTATGCTGGTGATTCGGGATGTTAACCCCTGCGATACGAGCCATTGTTTTTCCTCAAACAAAAAGCGCAGCAAAAAGCGCGGCGTTCAGCCTTGACGCTGTTTGTGGCGCGGATCAGAGCTGCAAATCACGCGCACAACGCCTTTGCGCTTGATGATCTTGCAATTGCGGCAAATGCGCTTAACCGATGCCATCACTTTCATGATATTACCCTTTTTTCAAATCACTTCGCCCGGAACACGATCCGCGCACGCGACAGATCGTAAGGCGTCAATTCAACCGTTACCTTGTCGCCCGGCAAGATTCGGATGTAGTGCATCCGCATCTTGCCGGATATGTGTCCCAATACGACATGGCCGTTTTCCAGCTTCACCCTAAAGGTAGCGTTAGGCAGGTTTTCGATGACTTCACCCTGCATCTGGATAACATCGTCTTTGGCCATAAGTCCTTTCAACGCATCGGGACGCCGCCGCCTTTGAAATTAGCTTTCTTCAGCAGCGATTCATACTGTTGCGACATAACGTACGACTGCACCTGCGCCATGAAATCCATTGTGACGACGACAATGATCAGCAGCGACGTTCCACCAAAATAAAACGGCACGTTCCAGCGCAGTACCAAAAATTCAGGCAGCAGACAAACAAACACGATGTAGATCGCACCAGCCAGCGTCAGACGCGTCAGGATACGGTCGATATATCGCGCAGTTTGATCGCCCGGGCGGATGCCTGGGACGAAAGCGCCACTCTTTTTCAGGTTGTCGGCCGTTTCCCTGCTGTTGAACACCAGTGCGGTGTAGAAGAAGCAGAAGAAGACGATCGCCAACGCGTACAGCAACACGTACACGGGTTGACCGGGCTTGAGGGCTTCGGCCACGTTGTGCAACGTGTCTGCGAACCAGCTGGTACGCGACCCCGAACTAAACCAGTTCAGGATGGTTGCCGGGAAGAGAATGATCGACGATGCAAAGATCGGCGGAATCACACCCGACATATTCAACTTCAGCGGCAGATGCGAAGACTGTCCGCCGTAAATCTTGTTACCGACTTGCCGCTTGGCGTAGTTCACAAGAATCTTGCGCTGGCCACGTTCGATGAACACAACCAGATACGTCACAGCAGCAATCAGCGCGACCACGATAATCGCCGAGATGATGCTCATCGAGCCGGTTCGCACCAGTTCGAAAAGACCACCAATTGCGTTCGGGAAGCCGGCCGCAATACCGCCGAAAATGATGATCGAGATACCGTTACCAAGCCCACGTTCCGTGATCTGCTCACCCAGCCACATCAGGAACATCGTGCCGGTCACCAGCGTCACGACCGTCGTCAACCGAAACACCATCCCCGGATCGATCACGAGGCCTGGCTGATTTTCCAGTGCGACGGCGATGCCGAACGCCTGGAATGTCGCCAGCAGGACCGTAAAGACACGCGTGTACTGCGTAATCTTCCGTTGACCCGCCTGCCCTTCCTTTTTCAGCGCTTCCAGCTGCGGCGAGACAATCGCCAGCAACTGCATGATGATCGACGCCGAAATGTACGGCATGATCCCCAGCGCAAAAATCGTGAACCGCGAAAGTGCGCCACCCGAAAACATGTTGAACATGCCAAGGATGCCGCCCGACTGGCTTTGGAACAACTTTGCCAGCTGGTCCGGGTCAATACCCGGCACCGGAATGTGCGCGCCGATACGATAGACGATCAACGCCAGCAGCAGGAACACTGCACGCCGACGCAGATCGCCAAACTTCGCCGCGCTGCGACCGGGTTTTGCGAGACTCGGACTGTTAGCCAAGTACCTTCTCCGATGCAAATGCTAGTGACGGCAAATAACTTGCGCGTTACTCGGCAAAAGAGCCGCCGGCTGCTTCAATCGCAGCGCGCGCACCCTTCGTCGCACCCAGACCCTTCACAACGACCTTGCGCTTCAGCTCGCCCGTCGCGATGATCTTGGCGCTCTTGATCAGCTCGCCGACCAGGCCGGCTTGCTTCAGAGCCAACAGATCGATTTCGTCGACCGGCAGCTTTTCCAGATCGGAGAGGCGCACTTCACCGACGAATTCCTTCGTCAGCGAGGTGAAGCCTCGCTTCGGCAGGCGACGTTGCAGCGGCATTTGACCGCCTTCGAAGCCAACCTTGTGAAAGCCGCCCGAACGCGACTTCTGACCCTTGTGACCGCGGCCAGCCGTCTTGCCCAGACCGGAGCCGATGCCACGACCGACGCGACGCTTAGCGTGCTTCGAGCCTTCAGCCGGCTTCAGGTTATTCAATTCCATTATCAACTCCTTGAGTCCTGGTCAGCCGCTTAGCTGATGACCTTAACGAGGTACGAAACCTTGTTGATCATGCCGCGCACAGCCGGCGTGTCCTGCAACTCGCTAACCGAGTTGAGTCGGCGCAGGCCCAAGCCACGCACCGTTGCACGGTGCGTTTCACGGGTGCCGATCAGGCTCTTGACGAGCTGGACCTTGACAGTTTTATCAGACATGGTGTCCACCTTAGCCCAGAATATCTTCGACGGACTTGCCGCGCTTCGCCGCGATATCACCCGGCGTGGACTGCTTGCGCAGACCGTCGAGCGTTGCACGAACGAGGTTGTACGGGTTCGTCGAACCGTGGCTCTTGGCCACAACGTTCTGCACGCCCATCACGTCGAACACTGCGCGCATCGGACCGCCAGCGATCACACCGGTACCGTCCTTCGCCGGAGCGAGGAGGACCATGGATGCGCCATGCTTACCGTGCACTTCGTGTTGCAGGGTACCGTTCTTAAGCGGCACCTTGAACATGTTGCGGCGAGCCTGTTCCATCGCCTTCTGAACAGCGACCGGCACTTCCTTCGCCTTGCCCTTGCCCATACCGACGCGGCCATCACCGTCGCCAACCACGGTCAGTGCGGCGAAGCCGAGAATCCGGCCACCCTTCACAACCTTGGTCACGCGGTTGACCGAAATCATTTTTTCACGAAGGCCGTCGTCGCGTTCGTCAGCCTGAACTTTCGCTTGCATCTTTGCCATGACGAATTCTTCCCTTAGAACTTGAGTCCGGCTTCGCGCGCCGCATCAGCCAGCGCTTTCACGCGGCCGTGGTAACGGAAACCCGAACGGTCGAAGGCGACGGATTCGATGCCGGCAGCCTTAGCCTTTTCTGCAATGCGCTTACCGATCAGGGTCGCAGCATTGACGTTGCCGCCCTTGCCGGTCTGATCAGCCAGTTGCGCACGCACTTCGGCTTCGAGCGTCGACGCGCTGGCGAGCACCTTGGTGCCGCACGGCGAGAACACTTGCGCATAGATGTGCGTGTTCGTGCGATGCACGGCGAGACGCGCGACCTGCAGCTCAGCGATCTTGATACGCGTCTGACGAGCGCGGCGCAGGCGAGATTGAGTCTTATCCATGATTGCGCACCCTTACTTCTTCTTCGTTTCTTTGAGGATCACAACCTCGTTGGCGTAACGCACACCCTTGCCCTTGTAGGGCTCCGGCGGGCGATAGCCGCGCACTTCTGCAGCGACCTGGCCAACTTGTTGCTTATTGATCCCCTTGATCACGATTTCGGTTTGCGTCGGGGTTTCAGCCTTGACGCCTTCCGGCATCTGGTGCACCACGGGGTGCGAGAAACCCAGCGACAGGTTCAGCTTGTCGCCTTGCGCCTGTGCGCGGTAACCGACGCCAACCAGCGTCAGCTTGCGCTCGAAACCCTTCGTCACGCCGTTCACCATGTTCGCAACCAGTGCGCGCATCGTGCCCGACATCGCATTCGCTTCGCGGCTTTCGTCCACCGGCTCGAACTTCAGCGTGCCGTTGTCGTTCACCACCTTCACGAGGCTGTTTGCAGCCTGCGAAATCGTACCCAGCGGGCCCTTGACGGTAATGCGTTCGTCGCTAAGGGCCACTTCTGCGCCTTGCAGCGCGATCGGGCTTTTACCTACTCGAGACATGTTTCTCTCCTTTCGGCCTTAAGCGACGTAGCAGATGACTTCGCCGCCAACGCCCGTTGCACGTGCTTTACGGTCCGTCATCACGCCCTTAGGCGTCGACACGATTGCCACGCCGAGGCCATTCATGACCACGGGGATGTCGTTACGGCCGCGGTACACACGCAGACCAGGCTTCGAAACGCGTTCAATGCGCTCGATCACCGGACGGCCAGCGTAGTACTTCAACACGATGTTCAATTCAGACTTCGCACCTTCGGACTTCACTGCGAAATCATCGATATAGCCTTCGTCCTTCAGGACCTGCGCAATCGCAACCTTGACTTTCGACGAGGGCATTGTCACCGAAACTTTCTCAACCATCTGCGCATTGCGGATGCGAGTCAGCATATCGGCGATAGGATCACTCATGCTCATTTACGTTTCTCCTATTACCAGCTCGCCTTGGTCAGGCCAGGGATCTCGCCGCGGAACGCGATTTCGCGAATCTTGTTACGCGCCAGCCCGAATTTACGGAACGTGCCACGCGGGCGACCGGTAATTGCGCAACGATTGCGCTTACGGGTCGGGTTAGAGTTGCGCGGCAGTTGTTGCAGTTCAAGACGTGCTACGTAATGCTCTTCGTCCGACTTGCTCATATCGCCAATGATCGCTTTCAGCTCAGCACGCTTGGGAGCGTACTTAGCGGCCAGGCGAGCACGCTTCTTTTCACGTTCGATCAGTGCCAGTTTAGCCACGGTAACCTCAGTTTCTGAACGGGAACTTGAAGCTGGCGAGCAGAGCCTTTGCTTCGTCGTCGGTCTTCGCAGTTGTCGTGATGCTGATGTTCAGCCCACGCAGTGCGTCGATCTTGTCGTAGTCGATTTCGGGGAAAATGATCTGCTCTTTCACACCGATGTTGTAGTTGCCGCGACCATCGAATGCACGACCCGACACGCCACGGAAGTCACGCACACGGGGGAGCGCAACCGTCACGAAACGGTCCAGAAATTCGTACATTGCCTGACCACGCAACGTGACCATTGCACCGATCGGATAGCCCTGACGGATCTTGAAGCCAGCGATTGCCTTGCGTGCCTTCGTGATCACCGGCTTCTGGCCTGCGATCTTCGTCAGGTCGCCAACGGCGTTTTCGATGATCTTCTTGTCAGCAACCGCTTCGCCAAGACCCATGTTCAGGGTGATCTTGGTGATGCGCGGCACTTCCATCACGGACTTGTAACCGAACTTCTCGATGAGGCCGGGTACAACCTTCTCTTTGTAAAACTCTTGCAAACGAGCCATTTTTTTACTCCGCAGCGTCAGGCGCTCAGCACAGCACCGGTCGTCTTAAGGAAACGGACCTTCTTGTCTCCTTCGACCTTGATGCCTACACGCGACGCCTTGCCATTCGCGTCGACCAATGCGACGTTCGAAATTTGCAGCGGCATCGTCTTGGCTTCCACGCCACCCGTCGTACCCTTCATCGGGTTCGGCTTGACGTGCTTCTTGACGAGGTTGATACCCTCGACAATGACTTTGCCTTCGCCAACGGACAGCACGACGCCGCGCTTGCCTTTATCTTTGCCGGTGATGACGATAACTTCGTCACCTTTGCGAATCTTGTTCATCGCGACTCCTTACAGCACTTCAGGTGCCAACGAAACGATCTTCATGAATCGTTCGCTGCGCAACTCGCGCGTAACAGGCCCGAAAATACGGGTGCCAATAGGTTCGAGCTTGGCATTCAACAGCACTGCAGCATTGCCATCGAACTTGATCAGCGAGCCGTCCTGACGGCGCACGCCCTTGGCGGTGCGAACCACCACGGCGTTGTAAATTTCGCCTTTCTTCACGCGCCCGCGCGGCGTTGCTTCTTTGACGGTCACCTTGATGATGTCGCCAATGCTGGCATAACGACGCTTCGAGCCGCCGAGAACCTTGATGCACATGACTTCACGCGCACCGGTGTTGTCGGCCACTTCAAGCCGAGTTTCGGTCTGGATCATGGTTTATCTATCCCAACTTAATCCGGTCACACCACCATGGCGTACCCGGTCAGTCTTGGTCCCGTCAGCCAATCGGCTGCTTGGGTATGAACAGCAGCGACGGCAAACGAAACCCGCCATCGCAATCCGGTGAATCCTTCGGAACAGACTGGCGCCTGAACCGCTTCCCCCACCAACTTCGCCCGCGACGGGGCTCCCATAAAAGAGGGAAGACCGAGATTATAACTGATAATCTCGGTCTTGCAAGCGAAACTTACTGCGATTTCAACTACTTCTACAACTTTGCGGCGTCAGATGACGCGAGCAGCCTCGACCAGGCGAGCCACAACCCAAGCTTTCGTCTTCGAAATCGGACGCGTTTCCTGGATTTCAACGAGGTCACCCTCGTTGTACGTGTTCGCATCGTCGTGCGCGTGGTACTTCTTCGAACGCACAACGTACTTGCCGTAGATCGGGTGCTTCACGCGGTGCTCAACCAGCACGGTGACCGTCTTGTCCATCTTGTTGCTGACGACCTTGCCGACCAGCGTCCGCTTGAGCGAGGTTTTTACGCTATCGTTCATTTCTGGTTCGCCTTCTCAGTCAGGACGGTCCGCACACGAGCGATGTCGCGACGAACCTTCTTCAGCTGGCTCGTATTCGTGAGCTGCTGGGTCGCGAGCTGCATGCGCAGGCCGAATTGCGCCTTCAACAGGTCCGTCAGCTCCTTGTTGAGCGCGGCCTGATCTTTCTGGTGAAGTTCGGAAGCCTTCATCATTTACTCCTTAGGCGCCGAGCTGACGCACGATAAACGTCGTCTTGAGCGGCAGCTTAGCTGCAGCCAGACGGAACGCTTCGCGTGCCAGCTCTTCGGTTACGCCGTCCATTTCGTACAGCATCTTGCCCGGTTGAATCTCCGCGACGTAGTACTCAGGGTTACCTTTACCGTTACCCATACGTACTTCAGCCGGCTTATGCGAGATCGGCTTGTCCGGGAAGATGCGGATCCAGATGCGGCCACCACGCTTGATGTGACGCGTCATTGCACGACGTGCCGCTTCAATCTGGCGCGCGGTCAAGCGACCGCGACCGACAGCCTTCAAGCCGAACTCACCGAACGACACCGCGTTGCCGCGGGTAGCGATACCGGTGTTACGACCCTTCTGCTCTTTGCGATACTTTCTGCGTTTCGGTTGCAGCATCGTTATTCTCCAGTCTTCCCGCCGTCGCCGGCACCGCCAGCACGACGGGGAGCGCCACGGCGTGCACCTGCCGGGCCACCACCTTCACCATCGCGACGCGGACGGCGATCGCCACCCGGACGTGCGTTGCGGCGCGGACGCTTTTCTTCGGCGACTTCTTCAACCACCGGTGCGTCGTTGCGGCCGAGCGTATCGCCCTTGTAGACCCACACCTTCACACCGATGATGCCGTACGTCGTCTTCGCTTCCGAAGTTGCGTAGTCGATATCAGCACGCAGCGTATGAAGGGGGTACGCGACCTTCGCGATACCATTCCGTACGAGCGATTTCGATACCGTTCAGGCGGCCAGCGCTCATGATCTTGATGCCTTGGGCACCCAGACGCATTGCGTTTTGCATCGCACGCTTCATCG
This sequence comes from Paraburkholderia sp. BL23I1N1, assembly GCF_003610295.1. Lineage (NCBI taxonomy): Bacteria > Pseudomonadati > Pseudomonadota > Betaproteobacteria > Burkholderiales > Burkholderiaceae > Paraburkholderia > Paraburkholderia sp. BL23I1N1. The sequence continues at coordinate 43,933 of NZ_RAPV01000001.1, read as the reverse complement.
CGCGGCGGAACATAATCCGGCGCTCGAGTTGTTGCGTGATCGAATCCGCGATCAGTTGCGCATCGGTTTCCGGCTTGCGGATTTCTTCGATGTTGACGTGGACCGGAACGCCCATGCGGCGTTGCAGTTCCGACTTCAGCAGCTCGATATCCTCGCCCTTCTTACCGATGACGACACCCGGACGCGAGCTATAAATCGTGATGCGCGCGTTTTTCGCCGGACGCTCGATAACGACGCGACCAACCGAAGCGTTTTTCAGCTTCTTCTTCAGGTATTCACGAACACCGATGTCTTCCTGCAACATCGCCGCGAAATTGTTGTTGTTCGCGTACCAACGCGACGCCCAATTGCGGCTGACGGCCAAACGGAAGCCAGTCGGATGAATTTTCTGTCCCATCGTATGACCCCTTAATTCCCGACCGTCACAGTGATGTGACAGGATTGCTTCTCGATGCGGTTACCACGGCCTTTAGCGCGCGCGGTAAAACGCTTGAGCGATGCAGCCTTGTCGACCATGATGCTCGTTACTTTGAGCTCGTCGATATCGGCGCCTTCGTTATGCTCCGCATTCGCGATCGCCGACAGCACGACCTTTTTCACGATTCCCGCAGCCTTCTTCGGCGAGAACGTCAGAACGTTCAGCGCCTTGTCGACCGGCAAACCGCGGATCTGGTCAGCCACAAGGCGCGTTTTCTGCGCCGAGATGCGGGCACCGCGATGAATTGCTTTCACTTCCATCATGAGCCCCTTATTTCTTAGCCTTCTTGTCGGCTGCGTGACCCTTGAACGTCCGGGTCAATGCAAACTCGCCAAGCTTGTGGCCGACCATGTTTTCCGAGATGTACACCGGGACGTGTTGACGGCCGTTATGCACGGCAATCGTCAGACCGATGAAATCCGGCAGAATCGTCGAACGACGCGACCAGGTTTTGATCGGCTTCTTGTCACGCGCAGCGGCTGCCGACTCAACTTTCTTCAGCAAATGGGCGTCGCAGAACGGACCTTTTTTTACAGAACGTGCCATTGCCTACTCCTTAACGCTTGTGACGGCGCTGGACGATCATGCTCGTCGTGCGCTTGTTGCTGCGGGTGCGATAACCCTTAGCAGGCGTGCCCCACGGGCTCACCGGATCGCGACCTGCAGCCGTCTTGCCTTCACCACCACCGTGCGGGTGATCGACCGGGTTCATTGCAACGCCACGCACCGTCGGGCGGATACCGCGCCAGCGGTTCGCGCCAGCCTTACCGATTTGACGGAGGCTGTGCTCTTCGTTGCCAACTTCACCAATCGTCGCGCGGCATTCAACGTGAACGCGGCGGATTTCACCTGAGCGCAGGCGGACCTGTGCGTAGATGCCTTCACGAGCCAGCAACATCGCCGACGTGCCAGCCGAACGCGCCATTTGCGCGCCCTTGCCCGGCAGCATTTCGATGCAGTGAATCGTCGTACCGACCGGAATGTTGCGGATCGGCAGCGCATTACCTGCGCGGATCGGAGCTTCCGAACCCGACATCAGTTGCTGGCCAACTGTCACACCCTTCGGAGCGATGATGTACTTGCGCTCGCCGTCTGCGTACAGAACCAGCGCGATGTTCGCGCTACGGTTCGGATCGTACTCAAGACGTTCGACCTTCGCCGGAATGCCGTCCTTGTTGCGACGGAAATCGACGACGCGATAGTGATGCTTATGACCACCACCCTTATGGCGCGTGGTGATGTGGCCGTTGTTGTTACGGCCGGCGGTCGTGGATTGCGAATCGAGCAGCGGTGCGAACGGCTTGCCCTTATGCAGATCCTTGTTGACCACCTTGACCATCGCACGGCGACCCGGCGAAGTCGGCTTAACTTTAACGATTGCCATGATTACTTGGCCTCCGCTTCAAAGTTGATTTCCTGGCCGGGCTTCAGGCAGACGTACGCCTTCTTCACGTCCTTGCGCTTACCCATGAAGCGGCCAAAGCGCTTGGCTTTGCCCTTCGAGACCAGCACGTTGACGGAATTGACTTCCACCTTGAACAGCAGCTCGACTGCAGCTTTCACTTCCTGCTTCGTGGCATCGGGCGCGACTTCGAACACAACTTGCTCGTTCTTGTCGGCCACCAGCGTCGCCTTTTCGGAGATCACCGGCGCGAGCAGGACCTGCATCAAACGATGATCGTTCTTGCGAATCTCGCTCATGACAGCAACTCCTCGATCTGGGCGACCGCAGCCTTCGTGATCAGGATCTTCTTGAAGTAGATCAGCGACAGCGGGTCGGCGTAACGCGGCTCGACAACCGCCACGTGGGCGAGGTTGCGTGACGCGAGGTACAGGTTTTCGTCAACCGTGTCGGTAATCACCAGCACGGAATCGAGACCCATCGCCTTGAATTTTTCGGCCAGCAGCTTCGTCTTCGGCGCTTCGAGCGTCAGCTCGTCGACCACCGAGATGCGGCCTTCGCGGGCCAGCTGCGAGAAGATCGAGCAGAGACCTGCGCGATGCATCTTCTTGTTGACCTTGTGCGAAAAGTTTTCTTCCGGCGAATTCGGGAAGATCCGGCCACCGCCGCGCCACAGCGGGCTCGACGACATACCGGCACGGGCGCGGCCCGTACCCTTCTGGCGCCACGGCTTCTTGGTCGTGTGCTTGACTTGCTCACGGTCCTTCTGCGCGCGGTTACCGCTACGGGCATTCGCTTGATACGCCACCACAACCTGGTGAATCAGGGCTTCGTTATAGTCGCGGCCGAACACTACGTCCGACGCGCTAACGCCTGCACCTTCCTGACCATTGGCATTCAGGAGCTTAAGTTCCATTATTTCGCTCCTTTCACGGCACGCGTCTTCACGGCCGGCGTAACGAATACCTTGCCACCCTTCGCACCCGGAACGGCGCCCTTGACCAGCAACAGCTTGCGGTCAGCGTCGATACGAGCGATTTCGAGGTTTTGCACGGTTACCGTATCGTCACCCATGTGACCGGTCATGCGCTTACCCGGGAAAACACGACCCGGATCCTGCGCCATACCGATCGAACCCGGCACGTTGTGCGAGCGCGAGTTACCGTGCGATGCACGGCCGGATGCGAAGTTGTAACGCTTGATGGTACCGGCGTAGCCCTTACCGATCGACACGCCTTGCACGTCGACCTTCTGGCCTACTTCGAACAGATCGGGACCGACCACGGTGCCGTTCGACAACTCGGCAGCCTTGGCAGCATCGATCTGGAATTCTTTGAGGATTTCACCGGCTTGAACACCGGCTTTGGCGAGATGACCGGCCAACGGCTTCGTCACACGCGATGCACGGCGCGTACCGAATGCAACCTGCACGGCGGTGTAGCCGTCGGTTTCAACAGTCTTGATCTGCGTCACGCGGTTGTCGGACACGTCCAGCACGGTAACGGGAATCGAATCCCCTTCTGCCGTGAAGATACGGGTCATGCCAACCTTGCGACCTACGAGTCCAAGGCTCATCGTTTTCTCCATTCCCGACTGCGATTGGTCGGGGCTAATTTACAAAATGCCGGTGCCGTTTCAGGCATGCGCTTCGGGTGAAGCCATGCTGCAGCACACCGACTTTTTTGCGCAAATGCGCGAAAAGCCCACTATTATAGCGAGGCCTTTCGTTTTTCGCAAGCAATCAATGACTTAGCGCTGTCCAGCATACTGGGCAACGCTCTGAAGCCTTATTGGAGCTTGATTTCCACGTCCACGCCAGCCGGCAGGTCCAGCTTCATCAGTGCGTCGACGGTCTTGTCCGTCGGATCGACGATGTCCATCAGGCGCTGGTGCGTACGGATTTCGAGCTGATCGCGCGACGTCTTGTTAACGTGCGGCGAACGCAGGATGTCGAAACGTTGAATGCGGGTCGGCAGGGGCACCGGACCACGAACGATTGCGCCAGTCCGCTTTGCCGTGTCGACGATTTCAGCTGCCGATTGATCGATCAGGCGATAGTCGAAAGCCTTCAGGCGAATGCGGATTTTCTGGTTCTGCATGACAATTCCTTGGAAAGAGCGAGGCGGTATTGCGCCGCCAGATAGTAAAAGAACGTAGAGCCGGGCACCCGCTGTGGGCTGGCGCCCGGCTCCGGGCACCACTTACTGCAACTTCAGCCCTCGATTTTACTCGAGAATCTTGGCAACCACACCTGCGCCGACCGTACGGCCGCCTTCGCGAATTGCGAAGCGCAGACCTTCTTCCATCGCGATCGGGTTGATCAGCTTCACCGTGATCGACACGTTGTCGCCCGGCATGACCATTTCCTTGTCCTTCGGCAACTCGATCGAGCCCGTCACGTCCGTCGTACGGAAGTAGAACTGCGGACGATAGTTGTTGAAGAACGGCGTGTGGCGACCGCCTTCGTCCTTGCTCAGCACGTACACTTCAGCCGTGAAGTGCGTGTGCGGGTTGATCGAACCCGGCTTCGCCAGAACCTGGCCACGCTCCACGTCTTCACGCTTCGTGCCGCGCAGCAGGATACCCACGTTGTCGCCGGCCTGACCCTGGTCGAGCAGCTTGCGGAACATTTCCACGCCCGTGCACGTCGTCTTCACCGTCGGCTTGATACCGACGATTTCGATTTCTTCGCCGACCTTCACCACGCCGCGCTCAACGCGACCCGTCACCACCGTGCCGCGACCCGAGATCGAGAACACGTCTTCCACCGGCATCAGGAACGCACCGTCAACTGCGCGCTCCGGCGTCGGGATGTACGTATCCAGCGCGTCGGCCAGGTTCATGATCGCCACTTCGCCCAGCTCGCCTGCGTCGCCTTCCAGCGCCAGCTTGGCCGAACCCTTGATGATCGGCGTGTCGTCGCCCGGGAAGTCGTACTTCGACAGAAGTTCGCGAACTTCCATCTCGACCAGCTCCAGCAGCTCAGCGTCGTCCACCATGTCGCACTTGTTCAGGAAACACGATGATGTACGGAACGCCAACCTGACGCGCCAGCAGGATGTGCTCACGCGTTTGTGGCATCGGGCCGTCGGCGGCCGAGCACACCAGGATCGCGCCGTCCATCTGCGCTGCGCCCGTGATCATGTTCTTCACATAGTCAGCGTGGCCCGGGCAGTCGACGTGTGCGTAGTGGCGGTTAGCCGTTTCGTACTCGACGTGCGCCGTGTTGATCGTGATGCCACGTGCCTTTTCTTCCGGCGCCGCGTCGATCTGGTCGTATGCCTTTGCTTCGCCGCCAAACTTCTTGGTCAGCACCGTCGTGATCGCTGCCGTCAGCGTGGTCTTGCCGTGGTCAACGTGACCGATCGTGCCGACGTTCACGTGCGGCTTGGTCCGTTCGAATTTACCTTTAGCCATGTTTCTCTTCTTTCAAAAAGTTAATCGTTGAATGACTTGCCGCGTACTTACTTCGACTTCGCGTTGATGATCGCTTCAGACACGTTGCGCGGTGCTTCGGAGTAGTGCTTGAACTCCATCGTGTACGTTGCACGACCTTGGGTCAGCGAACGCAGCGACGTCGAGTAGCCGAACATTTCCGACAGCGGTACTTCGGCGCGAACGATCTTGCCGCCGCCAACCATGTCGTCCATGCCCTGAACGATACCGCGACGGCCCGACAGGTCGCCCATCACGTTGCCCATGTAATCTTCAGGCGTTTCGACTTCCACAGCCATCATCGGTTCGAGGATGACCGGCTGCGCCTTGCGCATTGCTTCCTTGAACGCCATCGAACCAGCCATGCGGAACGCATTTTCGTTCGAGTCAACGTCGTGGTACGAACCGAACGTCAGGTGAACCTTCACGTCAACGACCGGGAAGCCTGCCAGCACGCCAGCCTTCAGCGTTTCCTGGATACCCTTGTCGACTGCCGGGATGTATTCACGCGGAATCACACCGCCCTTGATTTCGTCCAGGAACTCGTAGCCCTTGCCCTGCTCATTCGGCTCGAGCGTAATGACCGCGTGACCGTACTGGCCGCGACCACCCGACTGCTTGACGAACTTGCCGTCGACGTCTTCCGCCTTGCCGCGAATCGTTTCGCGGTAAGCCACCTGCGGCTTGCCAACCGTTGCTTCGACGCCGAATTCACGCTTCATCCGGTCAACCAGAATTTCCAGGTGGAGCTCGCCCATGCCCGAAATAATGGTTTGACCCGATTCTTCATCCGTTTGAACGCGGAACGACGGATCTTCCTGAGCCAGACGGTTCAGGGCCAGACCCATCTTTTCCTGGTCCGGCTTCGTCTTCGGCTCAACAGCCTGCGAAATCACCGGCTCCGGGAAAATCATGCGTTCGAGCACGATCGGGTGCAGCGGATCGCACAGCGTGTCGCCCGTCGTTGCGTCTTTCAGGCCAACAGCAGCAGCGATGTCGCCTGCGTGCACTTCCTTGATTTCTTCACGCTGGTTTGCGTGCATCAGCAGAATACGACCGAGACGTTCCTTCTTGTCCTTGGTCGCGTTCAGCAGCGTGTCGCCCGACTTCGTCGTACCGGAGTACACACGGAAGAAGATCAGCTGGCCGACAAACGGGTCGGTCATGATCTTGAACGCGAGGGACGAGAACTTCTCGTCGTCAGCTGCGCGACGCTCAGCCTTTTCACCGTTTTCGAGTTCGCCCGTAACCGGCGGAATGTCGATCGGCGACGGCAGGAAGTCGAGCACGGCGTCCAGCATCCGTTGCACGCCCTTGTTCTTGAACGCGGTACCGCACAGCATCGGCTGGATTTCGCACGCAATCGTACGGTCGCGCAGACCCTTGATGATTTCCGCCTCGGTCAGTTCGCCCGACTCGAGGTACTTGTTCATCATGTCTTCGCTCGACTCAGCCGCGGCTTCGACCATCTTCTCGCGCCATTCGTTGCACGTGTCGACGAGTTCTGCCGGGATTTCTTCGTACGAGAACTTCGTGCCTTGGGACGCCTCGTCCCAAATGATCGCTTTCATCTTCAGCAGATCGACCACGCCCGTGAACGTCTCTTCAGCGCCGATAGGCACCACGACCGGAACCGGGTTTGCCTTCAGACGCAGCTTGAGCTGGTCGTAGACCTTGAAGAAGTTCGCGCCGGTACGGTCCATCTTGTTGATGAACGCGAGACGGGGAACCTTGTACTTGTTAGCCTGACGCCACACAGTTTCCGACTGCGGCTGCACACCGCCCACTGCGCAGTAGACCATGCATGCACCGTCGAGCACGCGCATCGAGCGCTCAACTTCAATCGTGAAGTCGACGTGGCCCGGGGTGTCGATGATGTTGATGCGGTGCTCAGCGCGGTCGCCGGCCATGCCTTTCCAGAACGCCGTGGTAGCAGCGGACGTGATCGTGATGCCGCGTTCCTGCTCCTGCTCCATCCAGTCCATGGTGGCAGCGCCGTCGTGAACTTCACCAATCTTGTGGTTCACGCCGGTATAGAACAGGATGCGCTCGGTCGTCGTCGTTTTGCCGGCGTCGATGTGAGCGCTAATACCGATGTTACGGTAGCGCTCGATAGGTGTCTTGCGAGCCACTTTGATCCTCTATTGGGATGACGCGATGCGAGAAAATACCCATCACGCTGTAACACAAACGGGCGAGGCGCTTTGTAAGCGCACCCGCCCGGAATTTCTTTCCGCTTTTTCTGCTAAACCCGGGTTCGGGAAGCTTAGAAACGGAAGTGCGAGAACGCCTTGTTGGCTTCTGCCATCCGGTGAACTTCGTCGCGCTTCTTCATCGCGCCGCCACGGCCTTCGGCCGCTTCGGAGAGTTCACCTGCCAGACGCAGGGCCATCGACTTCTCGCTGCGCTTCTTCGCGGCTTCACGCAACCAACGCATCGCCAATGCCATACGACGCGACGGACGCACTTCGACCGGAACCTGATAGTTCGCACCACCAACGCGGCGGCTCTTAACTTCGACCACCGGCTTGACGTTGTTGAGCGCTACCGTGAACACTTCCAGCGGGTCCTTGCCACCCTTGGTCTGGATCTGTTCGAAAGCGCCGTACACGATACGCTCAGCAACCGACTTCTTGCCGGAGAGCATCAGCACGTTCATGAACTTTGCAACATCTACGTTACCGAACTTCGGATCCGGCAACACTTCCCGCTTGGGGACTTCGCGACGACGCGGCATGTTTCTTCCTTTACTTTTTCAGTTGGAGCTGTTTTTAGCCCCGCGGCCACCAACTAACCCGATTCATCTCTAACGACTTACCAGCCCGGTCGGGTGACCACTTACTCGACAGCACCGGCGATTCCGGCACCACCGCTATTACCGCCTTTGCAGGCGACCTGAAACTACACTGACCGGCTAATTACTTGCCGGCCTTGGCACGCTTCGCACCGTACTTCGAGCGAGCCTGCTTACGATCCTTGACGCCCTGGGTATCCAGCGAGCCGCGAACCATGTGGTAACGCACACCCGGCAAGTCCTTAACACGACCGCCGCGAATCAGCACGACCGAGTGTTCCTGCAGGTTGTGGCCTTCACCACCGATGTACGAAATAACTTCGAAGCCGTTCGTCAGACGAACCTTGGCAACCTTACGCAGTGCCGAGTTAGGCTTCTTAGGCGTCGTGGTGTACACACGGGTGCACACGCCGCGACGCTGGGGGCAGTCCTGCAAAGCCGGGCTCTTGCTCTTCGTCGTTTCCGACGCGCGGCCTTTGCGAACCAGTTGATTGATGGTTGGCATTGTTTATTCCTGAAATTGAACAAAATCGACGCATCTGTTTCCGGGCAAAGCAGAAACGATTGCGCATCGAACTTCCGAACTAGGGTGTCGGCGCACGAATTGACTTCGCACACAGGCATTCCAAGAACCGGAACCTAGCATAATATTCCGAAAATGCTAAGCGAGTCAACAGGTTGCATTGTTTCGCACGCCTGCCGACCTCAAACTAGGCTCACCGACACTCAGTCGGCAGCAACGACTTCCAGCAACTCGTCGCCAAAACGGTCGAGTTTGCGGGCACCCATGCCCGGAATGCCGCGCAAATCCTCGATGGAATCGGGGCCGTTGCGGGCAATTTCGGCCAGCGTGGCGTCGTGGAAAATAACGTAGGCCGGCACGCCGTCGCTTTTCGCCGTCTCCGTGCGCCAGGCGCGCAGTCGTTCCCAGCGGGCGCGCTCGCGCGGGCCCATGCCGATCGTCGGGTCGGCGCGCTCGCTGGTGCGACCGGATGACTGGCGGGTGCGCGTTGGCTTCACGTAGCGGCGCATCGTGACGTTCTGCTCACTCTTCAACACTGCTTTGGCCGCCTCGGTCAGCATGAGCGAGCCGAAACCTTCGTGGTCGACGGTGAGATAGCCGAATGCGACGAGCTGGCGAAAGATGGCGCGCCACTCCGGCTCGCCGAACGCCGCCCCGATCCCAAAGGTGGTGAGCTTTTCGTGGCCGCGTTGCAGGATCTTCTCGCTGCGGTTGCCACGCAGAATGTCGATCAGGTGCCCGGCGCCAAAGTGAAATCCACTCGCCCGCTGCGCGCGGAACACGCATGACAGCGCCATCTGCGCTTCGCGCGTCGCGTCCCATGTATCGGGCGGCTCGATGCAGTTGTCGCAGTTGCCGCACGGCTTGCTGGATTCGCCGAAATACGCGAGCAGCCGCACCCGGCGGCAGGTCGCCGCTTCGCACAGCCCGAGTAACGCGTCGAGCTTGCCGGTCTGCACGCGCTTATGCGCATCGTCGGCGTCGGACTCGTCGATCATCTTGCGCTGCTGTACGACGTCGCCCAGACCGTACGCCATCCAGGCGTTCGCCGGCATGCCGTCGCGGCCTGCGCGCCCGGTTTCCTGGTAGTAACCTTCGACACTCTTCGGCAAATCAAGATGCGCCACGAAGCGCACGTCCGGCTTGTCGATGCCCATGCCGAAGGCGATCGTCGCGCACATCACGATGCCCTCCTCGCGCTGAAACATCTCCTGATGCTTCTGGCGAATTTCGAACTCCATGCCGGCGTGGTAAGGCAACGCGCGCATCCCTTTCTCTTTCAGCCACTCTGCCGTTTCTTCGACCTTGCGACGCGACAGGCAGTAGACAACGCCGGCGTCGGTCGTGCCATCCGGTTTCGAGTGTTCGGCGCGAATGAAGTCGAGCAATTGCGTACGCGCATTGTCCTTTTCGACGATGCGATAGCGGATGTTCGGGCGATCGAAGCTGGAAACAAAGATGCGCGCGTCATCGAGCGCGAGACGGTGGACGATTTCGTCGCGCGTAATCGCGTCGGCGGTCGCGGTGAGTGCAATGCGCGGCACGTTCGGAAAGCGCTCATGCAGCACCGACAGCTGAATATATTCAGGACGGAAATCGTGCCCCCATTGCGACACGCAGTGCGCTTCGTCGATGGCGAACAATCCGATGCGCGTGCGCTCGAGCAACTCCTGGAAACGAGGCGTCATCAAGCGTTCCGGCGCCACATACAGCAGATCGATTTCACCTTCACGCAACGCGCGCTCGGTGGCCATCGCCTCCGCGCTCGACAGCGTCGAGTTCAGGTAAGCGGCGCGCACGCCGACCTCCGTGAGTGCGGCAACCTGGTCCTGCATCAACGCGATCAGCGGGGACACCACGATCCCCGCTCCGCAGCCTGCTTCGCGCCGCACCAGCGACGGGATCTGATAGCACAGCGATTTACCGCCGCCCGTTGGCATCAGCACGAGACAATCGCCACCGCCGGCGACGTGTTCGACAATTTCGCCCTGCTGTCCTCGGAATGCGGGGTAGCCAAAAACTTCGTTGAGGATTTCGAGCGGACGGGACATGAATTGGAGAGAAGCAGCTTGATGCCGGTGACACGAATTTTACCAACGCATTCGTGCTGCGCCCGCGCTTTGATGCAACGTTAGCCGTTCGGCCTACGAAGTCACAAAGAAGCGCGTGAGAAAGCAGCGCAAAAAAAAGCCGCTCAGTCGAAACTGAGCGGCTTCGCTGGCTGGTGAGCCCAGGCGGCTTGCGCCGCCGGGACTTACTCGCCTGAGTGCTGCTGTTCGGCAGCCGGGGTTTCCGGCGTACCGAATTCGAACGACTCTTCCGCTGCGATCTGATCGAAACGCTCGCGGTCGGACAGTTCCTTGCTCTTGCGTGCCTTGTGGAAGGCGAGACCCGTACCAGCCGGAATCAGACGACCAACGATCACGTTTTCCTTCAGCCCGCGCAGATCGTCGCGCTTGCCCATGATCGCCGCTTCGGTCAGCACGCGAGTCGTTTCCTGGAACGACGCCGCGGAGATGAACGAATCGGTCGACAGCGATGCCTTCGTGATACCGAGCAGCACGTTGTCGTAGGTTGCCGGGATCTTGCCTTCCGCAGCCATCCGGTCGTTCTCGTCGAGCATATCCGAGCGCTCGACCTGTTCGCCCATGATGAAGCGCGTATCGCCGTTATCGACGATCTGCACGCGGCGCAGCATCTGACGGACGATCACTTCAATGTGCTTGTCATTGATCTTCACGCCCTGCAGACGATACACGTCCTGCACTTCGTCCACGATGTAACGCGCCAGCGCCTCGACGCCCTGCAAACGCAGAATGTCGTGCGGATCAGCCGGCCCGTCGACAATCATTTCGCCCTTGTTGACGACCTGACCATCGTGCACCAGAACCTGCTTTTCCTTCGCGATCAGGAACTCGTGCTGATTGCCTTCGAGGTCCGTGATAACGAGACGCTGCTTGCCCTTCGTGTCCTTACCGAACGACGTCGTGCCCGTGACTTCCGCCAGAATACCGGCGTCCTTCGGCGAGCGCGCTTCGAACAGTTCGGCCACACGCGGCAGACCACCGGTAATGTCGCGAGTCTTTTGCGATTCAACCGGGATACGTGCGAGCACTTCACCGACCTGCACTTGCTGACCATCCTTCACGGTGATCAGAGCGCCGACCTGGAAGCCGATCTGCACCGAGTGCTCGGTGTTCGGGATCTTGACTTCTTCGCCGTTCGCGTCGAGCAGCTTGACCTGCGGGCGCACCGTCTTCGACGCTTGCGAACCGCGGCGCTTCACGTCGATCACGACCAGTGTCGAGAGACCCGTCACATCGTCGATCTGCTTGGCAACCGTCACGCCTTCTTCGACGTTTTCGAACTTCACCGTACCACCGTATTCGGTGATGATCGGACGCGTCATCGGATCCCACGTCGCCAGTTGCGTGCCGGCCTTGATCTGCGCGCCGTCCAGTTGCAACAGCGTCGCGCCGTACGGCACCTTGTGACGTTCGCGCTCACGGCCGTGGTCGTCGGTGATCATGGCTTCGCCCGAACGCGAGATGACGATCTGCTCGCCCTTCGCATTGGTAACGTAACGCATGGTCGCCGTGAAACGCACCGTACCGTTCGACTTGGCTTCAACCGACGAAGCCACTGCTGCACGCGATGCCGCACCACCGATGTGGAACGTACGCATCGTGAGCTGCGTGCCCGGTTCACCGATCGACTGAGCAGCGATCACGCCGACTGCTTCACCGACGTTGACCGACGAGCCACGACCCAGGTCGCGGCCATAGCAGGCTGCGCACAGGCCGTAACGCGTTTCGCAAGTCAGCGGCGTACGCACGCGCACTTCGTCGATGCCGAGGCGTTCGATTTCTTCGACCGCGTCTTCGTCGAGCAACGTACCCGTTTCGTACAGCGTTTCCTGCGATTCCGGATTGACGACGTCAGCCACCGTCACGCGACCCAGGATACGGTCACGCAATGCTTCGACGACTTCACCGCCTTCGACCAACGCCTTCATGGCGACGCCGTTGGACGTACCGCAATCGTCCTCGACCACCACCAGATCCTGCGTCACGTCGACCAGACGACGCGTCAGGTAACCCGAGTTTGCCGTCTTCAGTGCCGTATCAGCCAGACCCTTACGTGCACCGTGGGTCGAGATGAAGTACTGCAACACGTTCAGGCCTTCACGGAAGTTCGCCGTAATCGGCGTCTCGATGATCGAGCCGTCCGGCTTCGCCATCAGGCCGCGCATACCGGCCAGCTGACGAATCTGAACCGCCGAACCACGAGCACCCGAGTCAGCCATCATGTAGATGGAGTTGAACGATTCCTGACGCGTTTCGTTGCCGTCGCGATCGACCACCGGTTCCGTCGACAGCTGTTCCATCATCGCCTTGCCGACCGCTTCCGACGTTGCCGACCAGATGTCGACCACGTTGTTGTAGCGTTCTTGCGACGTGACGAGACCCGACATGTACTGACGGTCGTATTCCTTCACCTTCTTCGCGGCGTCGCCGACGATCTGTTCTTTCTGCGGCGGCACGAGCATGTCGTCGACGCAGATCGAGATACCAGCGCGCGTTGCCAGGCGGAAACCCGACTGCATCAACTGATCGGCGAAAATCACCGTTTCACGCAGACCGCACTTGCGGAATGCGGTGTTGATGAGGCGCGAGATTTCCTTCTTCTTCAGCGGCTTGTTCAGCACCGAGAACGGCAGGCCCGGCGGCAGAATTTCCGACAGGATCGAACGGCCAACCGTAGTCGCATACAGCGTGATCTTCGGCACGAATGCCGGCGCACCTTCCGACTTGTCTTCGTTGTGGACCATTTCCGTGATCCGCACGTTGACGCGCGAGGCCAGCTCGACTTCCTTGTTCTCGTACGCACGCAGCGCTTCCGAGACGCCGGTGAACGTCAGGCCTTCGCCCTTGGCGTTCACTGCTTCACGGGTCGCGTAGTACAGGCCGAGCACAATATCCTGCGACGGCACGATCGACGGATCGCCGTTGGCCGGGAACAGGATGTTGTTCGACGCCAGCATCAGCGTACGCGCTTCCATCTGCGCTTCGAGCGACAGCGGCACGTGCACAGCCATCTGGTCACCGTCGAAGTCGGCGTTGAACGCCGCGCAAACGAGCGGATGCAGCTGGATTGCCTTACCTTCGATCAGCACCGGCTCGAAAGCCTGAATGCCAAGACGGTGCAGCGTAGGCGCACGGTTCAGCATGACCGGATGCTCGCGGATCACCTCTTCGAGGATGTCCCACACCACCGGCGTCTGGCTCTCGACTTCCTTCTTCGCAGCCTTGATGGTGGTAGCAACACCCATCACTTCGAGCTTGTTGAAGATGAACGGCTTGAACAGTTCGAGCGCCATCAGCTTCGGCAGACCGCACTGATGCAGCTTGAGCGTCGGGCCGACCACGATCACCGAACGGCCCGAGTAGTCCACGCGCTTACCAAGCAAGTTCTGACGGAAGCGACCGCCCTTACCCTTGATCATGTCAGCGAGCGACTTCAGCGGACGCTTGTTCGCGCCGGTCATTGCCTTACCGCGACGACCGTTGTCGAGCAGCGAATCGACGGCTTCCTGCAGCATCCGCTTTTCGTTGCGAACGATGATTTCAGGCGCCTTCAGTTCGAGCAGACGCTTCAACCGGTTGTTACGGTTGATCACGCGGCGATACAGGTCGTTCAGGTCCGACGTCGCGAAGCGCCCGCCATCCAGCGGCACCAGCGGACGCAGTTCCGGCGGCAGCACCGGCAGCACTTCGAGCACCATCCAGTCAGGCTTGATGCCCGAACGCTGGAAAGCCTCGAGCACCTTCAGGCGCTTCGCATACTTCTTGATCTTCGCTTCCGAACCCGTGTTCTTGAGTTCGGTGCGCAGCATCTCGACCTGTTCGTCGATATTGATCGCGCGCAGCAGTTCGCGAACGCCTTCCGCGCCCATCTCGGCACGGAATTCGTCACCGTACTCTTCGACCTTGTTGTAGTAATCCTCTTCCGTCATGATCTGCCGCGCTTTCAGCGGCGTCATGCCCGGATCGATCACCACGTAGGCTTCGAAGTACAGCACGCGCTCGATGTCGCGCAGCGTCATGTCGAGCACCATGCCCAGACGCGACGGCAGCGACTTCAGAAACCAGATGTGAGCGACCGGCGAGGCCAACTCAATGTGGCCCATCCGTTCGCGACGCACCTTGGCGAGCGTCACTTCGACGCCGCACTTTTCACAGATCACGCCACGATGCTTCAGGCGCTTGTACTTGCCGCAAAGGCATTCGTAGTCTTTGATCGGCCCGAAGATCTTCGCGCAGAACAGACCATCGCGTTCCGGCTTGAACGTCCGGTAGTTGATGGTTTCCGGCTTCTTCACTTCACCGAACGACCACGAACGGATCTTGTCTGGCGAGGCCAGACCGATCTTGATCGCGTCAAAAACTTCAGGCTGTTGGACTTGCTTGAATAGATCGAGCAGAGCTTTCATTGCTTTCTCTCCGTAGTCCGATTAGTTGCGGTCGAGGTCGATATCGATACCGAGCGAGCGGATTTCCTTCACCAACACGTTGAAGGATTCCGGCATGCCTGCATCGATCACGTGATCGCCCTTGACCAGGTTTTCATAAACCTTGGTCCGGCCCGCCACGTCATCCGACTTCACCGTCAGCATTTCTTGCAGCACGTACGATGCGCCGTACGCTTCGAGCGCCCACACTTCCATTTCACCGAAACGCTGGCCACCGAACTGCGCCTTACCGCCCAACGGCTGCTGTGTCACGAGCGAGTACGGGCCCGTGGAACGCGCGTGCATCTTGTCGTCGACCAAGTGGTGCAGCTTCAGGTAGTGCATGTAGCCGACCGTCACCGTACGTTCGAACATCTCACCCGTGCGGCCGTCATACAGACGCACCTGGTTCTTCGACGGCGTCATGCCGAGGTTCTTCGCGATGTCGTCCGGGAAGGCCAGATCCAGCGCGCGCGACATTTCTTCTTCCGTCGCACCGTCGAACACCGGCGTGGCAAACGGAACGCCTTCGCGCAGGTTCTTCGCCAGTTCGACGATTTCGTCGTCCGTGAAGCTGTCCAGCTCTTCAGCGCGGCCCGACTCGTTGTAGATCTTGGTCAGGAATTCGCGCAGTTCAGCAATCTTCGCCTGACGTTGCAGCATTTCGCCGATACGCCAGCCGAGACCCTTCGCGGCCCAACCCAGATGCACTTCGAGAACCTGACCCACGTTCATCCGCGACGGCACGCCGAGCGGGTTCAGAACGACGTCAGCCGGACGGCCGTCGGCCATGTACGGCATGTCTTCGATCGGAACGATCTTCGACACCACACCCTTGTTACCGTGACGGCCGGCCATCTTGTCGCCAGGCTGCAGACGACGCTTGACTGCCAGATACACCTTGACCATCTTCAGCACGCCCGGCGGCAGTTCGTCGCCTTGCGTGAGCTTCTTGCGCTTTTCTTCGAACGCCAGATCGAACTGGTGACGCTTCTGTTCGATCGAGTCCTTGATAGCTTCGAGCTGTGCCGCTGCTTCTTCGTCCGCGAGGCGGATGTCGAACCAGTGGTAGTGGTCGAGATCTTCCAGGTAAGCCTGTTCGATCTTCGTACCCTTCGCGAGCTTCTTCGGACCGCCGTTCGCGACCTTGCCGGTCAGCATACGTGCGAGACGCTGGAATGCATCGCCTTCCACGATACGCAGTTGGTCGTTCAGGTCGAGGCGATAACGCTTCAGTTCATCGTCGATGATCTGTTGCGCACGCTTGTCGCGCTGAATGCCTTCACGCGTGAACACTTGCACGTCGATGACCGTGCCGCTCATGCCCGACGGCACGCGCAGCGACGTGTCCTTCACGTCCGAAGCCTTCTCACCGAAGATCGCGCGCAGCAGCTTTTCTTCCGGCGTCAGCTGGGTTTCGCCCTTCGGCGTCACCTTACCGACCAGCACGTCGCCTGCTTCGACTTCAGCGCCGATGTAGACGATGCCCGACTCGTCGAGACGGCCAAGTTGCACTTCGGCCAGGTTCGAGATGTCGCGCGTGATTTCTTCCGGTCCGAGCTTCGTATCGCGAGCTACGACGTTCAGTTCTTCGATGTGGATCGACGTGTAACGGTCGTCAGCGACCACCTTCTCCGAGATCAAGATCGAATCTTCGAAGTTGTAGCCGTTCCACGGCATGAACGCCACCAGCATGTTCTGGCCGAGAGCCAGTTCGCCGAGGTCGGTCGATGCACCGTCAGCCAGCACGTCGCCACGCGACACGATATCGCCGACCTTCACGATCGGGCGCTGGTTGATGTTCGTGTTCTGGTTCGAACGCGTGTACTTGATCAGGTTGTAGATGTCCACGCCGACGTCGCCGGCAACGGCTTCATCGTCGTTCACGCGAATCACCATACGGCCTGCGTCGACGTAATCGACCACGCCACCGCGGAATGCCTGAACCGTCGTACCCGAGTCGACTGCCACCGTGCGTTCGATACCCGTACCGACCACGGCCTTTTCAGGACGCAGACACGGCACAGCCTGACGCTGCATGTTCGAACCCATCAATGCGCGGTTCGCGTCATCGTGCTCGAGGAACGGAATCAGCGATGCTGCCACCGAGACGATCTGCGACGGCGCCACGTCCATGTACTGGATGCGGTCCGGCGTGACCATCAGCGTTTCGCCT
The DNA here is from genome assembly GCF_003610295.1 of Paraburkholderia sp. BL23I1N1. NCBI lineage: Bacteria > Pseudomonadati > Pseudomonadota > Betaproteobacteria > Burkholderiales > Burkholderiaceae > Paraburkholderia > Paraburkholderia sp. BL23I1N1. The sequence goes on along the minus strand of NZ_RAPV01000001.1, from coordinate 26,614 downwards.
GCTTCACGCGACGACACCAGTTCGTCGGTCAGCGAGCCATCAGCAGCAACCGCCGCGTTCGCCTGAGCGATCACGTAACGGCCTTCTTCGATCGCCGACAGATAGTCGATCTGATCGGTCACCTTGCTGTCCACAACCTTGCGATACGGCGTTTCGAGGAAGCCGTATTCGTTCAGGTGCGCGTACAGTGCGAGCGAGTTGATCAGGCCGATGTTCGGACCTTCCGGCGTTTCAATCGGGCACACACGGCCGTAGTGGGTCGGGTGCACGTCGCGGACTTCAAAGCCAGCGCGCTCACGCGTCAAACCGCCCGGGCCAAGTGCCGAAACACGGCGCTTGTGGGTGATTTCCGACAGCGGGTTGGTCTGGTCCATAAACTGCGACAGCTGCGACGAACCGAAGAACTCGCGAATCGCCGACGAAATCGGCTTCGAGTTGATCAGGTCGTGCGGCATCAGGTTTTCGCTTTCGGCTTGACCGAGGCGTTCCTTCACAGCACGTTCGACACGCACGAGACCTGCGCGGAACTGGTTTTCAGCCAGTTCGCCGACGCAACGCACACGACGATTGCCCAAGTGGTCGATGTCGTCCACTTCGCCCTTGCCGTTACGCAGTTCGACCAGGATCTTGATCGTTGCGAGGATGTCGTCGTCCTGCAGCGTCATCGGGCCGACGATTTCGTCGCGACCGACACGGCGGTTGAACTTCATACGACCCACCTTGGACAGGTCGTATGCGTCTTCGCTATAGAACAGACGATTGAACAGCGCCTCGACCGCTTCTTCGGTCGGCGGTTCGCCCGGACGCATCATGCGGTAGATCGCGATGCGAGCGGCCATCTTGTCCGCGGTTTCGTCGATACGCAGCGTCGACGAAATGTACGGACCTTGATCCAGATCGTTCGTGTAGAGCGTCTGGATGTCTTTGATCTTCGATTCGCGGAGCTTCTCGAGGACGGTTTCGGTGATTTCGTCGTTCGCGTTAGCGATGACTTCGCCCGTATCGCCGTCGACGACATTCTTCGCCAGCACGCGCCCGAGCAGATAGTCTTCCGGCACCGAGATGAACTTCGTCTTCGCGTTGTCGAGATCGCGAATGTGCTTGGCGTTGATCCGCTTGTCCTTCTGGACGATCACGTTGCCGTCACGATCCGAAATGTCGAAACGTGCGACTTCACCACGCAGACGCTCGGGCACGAATTCCATCTGCGCGCCTTCCGGCATCAGCGTGAAATTGTCGAACACGAAGAAGTTTGCGAGGATCTGTTCCGGCGTCAGGCCGATCGCCTTCAGCAGGATGGTGACCGGCATCTTGCGACGGCGGTCGACGCGGAAATACAGCACGTCCTTCGGATCAAATTCGAAGTCGAGCCACGAACCGCGGTAAGGAATGATACGTGCCGAGAACAGGAGCTTGCCCGAGCTGTGCGTCTTGCCCTTGTCGTGTTCGAAGAACACGCCCGGCGAACGATGCAGCTGCGAAACGATCACACGTTCCGTGCCGTTGATGACGAACGAACCCGTCGGCGTCATGAGCGGAATTTCGCCCATGTACACTTCCTGTTCCTTCACTTCCTTGACGACCGGCTTGCTCGGCGATTCCTTGTCGAGCAGCACCAGACGCACTTTCGCGCGCAGTGCCGAGCAGTACGTCAAACCGCGCTGCTGACATTCCTTGATGTTGAATGCCGGCGGCGACAGCATGTAGCTGACGAACTCGAGACGAGCAAAGCCGTTATGCGAAACGATCGGGAAAACGGACGTGAACGCAGCTTGCAGGCCTTCCGGCTTGCGCTGCGTGGACGACGTGTCTGCTTGCAGAAACGTGCTGAATGATTCAAGCTGGGTAGCCAGCAGGAAAGGTACTTGGTGAACGATGGGGCGCTTCGCAAAACTCTTGCGAATGCGCTTCTTCTCGGTGAAGGAATATTGCATACGATCTCCGAATCACGGCGGGCATTGTTGTCGAGGCAGGATACCTTGATGAGACAACCCGAGTGTTCACCGACTGAGACCCGTTGGCCGTCCGATGGCTTGAACGAGCCTTGAAGCTTGGTGGTTGGCCGCTACCAACCGCTGGCTGACGGCAGCGGATGCCTGTGTTGCCCGCTACCCGACCAAACTTGCCTTCTGCAGTCGCTTCAGAAGACAAAGAGAAGTGCCGGTCAAAAATACCGATAGGCGATTTTCTTTGGCTTCTGGGGCTTCCGTTCCTGCCGAAACTGGCTGGCAAGAACGTAGTCCCCACAAAGCACAAAAAGGCCGGCGGTGGAAAACCGCCAGCCTTCGCACAACGCGCTGAAACTTACTTGATTTCAGCCTTCGCGCCGGCTTCTTCCAACTTCTTCTTGGCTTCTTCAGCAGCAGCCTTCGGTACCGATTCCTTAACAGGCTTCGGTGCACCGTCGACCAGGTCCTTCGCTTCCTTCAGGCCGAGACCCGTCAGTTCACGAACAGCCTTAATAACCGAAACCTTGTTCGCGCCGACTTCCGTCAGGTTGACCGTGAATTCGGTTTGCTCTTCAGCAGCAGCAGCAGCGCCGCCGCCTGCCGGGCCTGCCACTGCAACAGCAGCTGCCGACACGCCAAACTTTTCTTCGAACGCCTTGACCAGCTCGTTCAGTTCCAGAACCGACATCGAGCTTACTGCCTCGAGGATGTCATCTTTTGCGATTGCCATTTGAAATACTCCTAAATTGAATTCGGATACAGCCAGCGATCAATCACGCTCGACTGAAGTGCGTTACGCAGCAGCTTCTTCGCCTTGTTTCTTTTCTGCCAGCGCGGCCAGAGCGCGCGCAAAGCCGGAAACAGGTGCTTGCATAACGTACAACAGCTTGGAGAGCAGCTCTTCGCGGCTCGGGATGCTTGCCAGCGCTTGCACGCCAGCCTTGTCCATCACCTTGCCTTCGTAGGAACCAGCCTTGATGACTAACTTGTCATTGCTCTTGCTGAAGTCATTGACGACCTTAGCAGCAGCAATTGCATCTTCCGAGATGCCGTAGATCAGGGGGCCAGTCATCTGCTCTGCCAGCGAAGCAAACGGGGTACCTTCGACAGCGCGACGCGCCAGCGTGTTTTTCAACACGCGCAGGTACACCTGTTGCTCACGCGCTTTCGCGCGCAGCTTGGTCAGATCGCCAACCGCGATTCCACGATACTCAGCCAGAACCACGGTCTGGGCTTTCGCGACTTGCGCGGCAACCTCAGCGACGACGGCCTGCTTGCTTTCTTTGTTAAGTGGCACGGTTAACCTCCAGATTCGATACACGCAGCGTGCGCTTTGTGTACCGCGTTCAATAACGGCGTCCGACCAGTCAGGAGTATTTCGACCGCCTGAAACCCACATTGCTGCGGGCTTCAACCGGCTTCATCACTACAAAACCTTTTCGGGTTCGCCATCTGCGTTGGCTTTACATTAAGGGACCGCCTACCTGCTGCGTTCCCGCCAACGGTCTTTGACAACCGGTCGCTCGACGCAGACTGCCATCTTGCGACCGCCCAAAGCCCATAAAACCGCCTCGACTCACATCGAGGCGATGAAAATTATTACTGTGCTGCGATCGATGCCTGGTCGACGCGAACGCCAACACCCATCGTGCTCGACAGCGCAACCTTGCGCAGGTAGACACCCTTGCTCGTTGCCGGCTTAGCCTTTTGCAGCGCGTCGACCAGAGCGTTCAGGTTGCTACGCAGAGCCGTCGGCTCGAACGAAGCACGGCCGATCGTGGCGTGGATGATACCGGCCTTGTCGACACGGAATTGCACCTGACCAGCCTTGGCGTTCTTGACCGCAGTCGCGACGTCCGGCGTAACCGTGCCAACCTTCGGGTTCGGCATCAGGCCGCGCGGGCCGAGGATCTGACCGAGCGTACCGACAACGCGCATCGTGTCCGGCGAAGCGATGACGATGTCGAAGTCCAGCTTGCCAGCCTTGACCTGTTCAGCCAGGTCTTCCATACCGACGACTTCTGCGCCAGCTGCACGAGCTTGCTCAGCCTTTTCGCCTTGTGCGAACACTGCCACGCGAACCGACTTACCGGTACCAGCCGGCAGGACGACCGAGCCGCGAACCACTTGGTCCGACTTCTTCGCATCGATGCCGAGCTGCACTGCGACGTCGATCGACTCGTCGAACTTCGCGCTTGCGCATTCCTTCACGAGCGACAGAGCTTCGTCGATCGCGTACAGTTTTTGACGATCAACCTTGGCTGCAAATGCTTGCAGACGCTTTGAAAGCTTAGCCATTTACACGCCCTCCACGGTGATGCCCATCGAGCGGGCGCTACCAGCGATCGTACGAACTGCTGCGTCCAGATCAGCTGCCGTCAGATCGGGCATCTTGGTCTTGGCGATGTCTTCAGCTTGAGCGCGGGTGATCTTGCCGACCTTGTCGGTATGCGGCTTTGCCGAACCCTTGTCGATCTTCGCTGCCTTCTTGATCAGAACCGTAGCCGGCGGCGTCTTCAGAACGAACGTGAAGCTCTTGTCCGCGAACGCGGTGATCACGACCGGAATCGGCAGACCCGGTTCCATTGCTTGAGTCTGCGCGTTGAACGCCTTGCAGAACTCCATGATGTTCAGGCCGCGTTGGCCCAGTGCCGGACCGACCGGCGGCGACGGGTTGGCTTTACCTGCAGGAATCTGCAGCTTGATAAAGCCGATGATTTTCTTTGCCATTTTGAAAACCTCTTAGGAACGCCGCAGTGGTACAAGCGGACATTCAGTGAGTAGTAGCGCGCGTTCGTCAAAATGCAGACTACTTACGCTCCTCAACGGCCATTACGCGGACCGTAAGCGCGAAATACGGAACGCACCGACTGGTGCGCCCCGTAGAATTCTGGATTACAGCTTTTCGACCTGGCCGAATTCCAGCTCGACCGGCGTTGCGCGGCCGAAAATCGTAACGGAAACACGGACACGCGACTTCTCGTAATTCACTTCTTCGACGCTGCCGTTGAAATCCGTGAACGGACCATCCTTCACCCGCACCATCTCGCCTACTTCGAACAGGGTCTTCGGACGCGGCTTTTCCACGCCTTCCTGCATTTGCGACATGATCTTCTCGACTTCCCGCGGGGAAATCGGGCTCGGACGATTACGCGCACCGCCTACGAAACCCGTCACCTTTGCCGTGTTTTTCACGAGGTGCCACGTTTCGTCTGTCATTTCCATTTCCACGAGCACGTAACCCGGAAAGAAACGACGCTCGGTCACTGACTTGTGACCGCCTTTCACCTCGACCACTTCTTCAGTCGGAACGAGGATTTGACCAAATTGGTCTTGCATGCCAGCACGTTCGATGCGCTCCTGAAGCGCACGTTGCACGCTCTTCTCCATGCCGGAGTAGGCGTGCACCACATACCAACGCTTGCCGCTCGGGGATGCCGGAGTATCGCTCATATCATTTCCAACCCAGAATCACCGAGAAAATCGCCCATTCAATGGATTTATCGCTAACCCAAAGAAAGATTGCCATGACGAACACGAAGCCGAACACTACGAGCGTTGTCTGGGTAGCCTCTTTACGAGTCGGCCAGACAACCTTACGAACTTCTTTGTACGAGTCTTTGGCGAAAGCGATGAAACCCTTGCCAGGCGCGGAGAGAAGACCGACTGCAACACCCGCGATAGCGCCAACAGCCAAGGCGGCTCCGCGGACGTACCATTCCTGGCCGCTGAGCCAGAAGAACCCCACGAACCCGGCCAAGACCAACAATACGCCCGCGACGAGCATCAGCTTGTCGCCGGATGTATTTACAGTTTCGACGGAAGGATTCGCCATAACACCTTAACGAAGCGCCACATGTGGCGCGAGAGTTGGCAGGGGCAGAGGGAATCGAACCCCCAACCTTCGGTTTTGGAGACCGACGCTCTGCCAGTTGAGCTATACCCCTAAACCATTTTGGGGTTGACGGCACCGCCAACCCCGAAACAACCGATCAACGAGAACTATCTGGCGTTACTCGAGAATCTTGGCAACCACACCTGCGCCGACCGTACGGCCGCCTTCGCGAATTGCGAAGCGCAGACCTTCTTCCATCGCGATCGGATTGATCAGCTTCACCGTGATCGACACGTTGTCGCCCGGCATGACCATTTCCTTGTCCTTCGGCAACTCGATCGAGCCCGTCACGTCCGTCGTACGGAAGTAGAACTGCGGACGATAGTTGTTGAAGAACGGCGTGTGGCGACCGCCTTCGTCCTTGCTCAGCACGTACACTTCAGCCGTGAAGTGCGTGTGCGGGTTGATCGAACCCGGCTTCGCCAGAACCTGGCCACGCTCCACGTCTTCACGCTTCGTGCCGCGCAGCAGGATACCCACGTTGTCGCCGGCCTGACCCTGGTCGAGCAGCTTGCGGAACATTTCCACGCCCGTGCACGTCGTCTTCACCGTCGGCTTGATACCGACGATTTCGATTTCTTCGCCGACCTTCACCACGCCGCGCTCAACGCGACCCGTCACCACCGTGCCGCGACCCGAGATCGAGAACACGTCTTCCACCGGCATCAGGAACGCACCGTCAACTGCGCGCTCCGGCGTCGGGATGTACGTATCCAGCGCGTCGGCCAGGTTCATGATCGCCACTTCGCCCAGCTCGCCTGCGTCGCCTTCCAGCGCCAGCTTGGCCGAACCCTTGATGATCGGCGTGTCGTCGCCCGGGAAGTCGTACTTCGACAGAAGTTCGCGAACTTCCATCTCGACCAGCTCCAGCAGCTCAGCGTCGTCCACCATGTCGCACTTGTTCAGGAACACGATGATGTACGGAACGCCAACCTGACGCGCCAGCAGGATGTGCTCACGCGTTTGTGGCATCGGGCCGTCGGCGGCCGAGCACACCAGGATCGCGCCGTCCATCTGCGCTGCGCCCGTGATCATGTTCTTCACATAGTCAGCGTGGCCCGGGCAGTCGACGTGTGCGTAGTGGCGGTTAGCCGTTTCGTACTCGACGTGCGCCGTGTTGATCGTGATGCCACGTGCCTTTTCTTCCGGCGCCGCGTCGATCTGGTCGTATGCCTTTGCTTCGCCGCCAAACTTCTTGGTCAGCACCGTCGTGATCGCTGCCGTCAGCGTGGTCTTGCCGTGGTCAACGTGACCGATCGTGCCGACGTTCACGTGCGGCTTGGTCCGCTCAAACTTACCCTTGGCCATTTTCGACTCCTAAGAGGATTTATCCGTACGTTGCGCCGCGCGCAAACAATCACCGAGTACTTCTGGTGCCCATGGGCAGGATCGAACTGCCGACCTCTCCCTTACCAAGGGAGTGCTCTACCACTGAGCCACATGGGCGCTACTTCTTTGTTACTGGAGCGGGTGAAGGGAATCGAACCCTCGTCGTAAGCTTGGAAGGCTTCTGCTCTACCATTGAGCTACACCCGCAAGGATCCATGGATTCCCAACTACTGCTACAACTTGCATTCTGGTGGAGGAGGTTGGATTCGAACCAACGTAGGCGTAAGCCAACAGATTTACAGTCTGCCCCCTTTAGCCACTCGGGCACCCCTCCGCAGAGAACTGATGATTATGAGGGAACAACCGCTTGCTGTCAAGGCTTGCTTGACCGTTCCAAACTCATAGCTCTCACTTATATAGTGAGTCGAACGCCGCCGTAAACGCAGAAACCCCACCTTTGCGGGTGGGGTTTCTGTTTGCTGCGGGGGAGCCTGACGATTACCTACTTTCACACGGGAATCCGCACTATCATCGGCGTGGAGTCGTTTCACGGTCCTGTTCGGGATGGGAAGGGGTGGGACCGACTCGCTATGGTCATCAGGCATGACTTGTTGCCGTGTCGCCCTGGCGGGCGGCACAACCAATCGGGAAGAAGTAGTTTCTGATGATGGTTTCATCAGATGAAGTCTGGGCTGTGTTGTTTCCGGCACAACACTGATCTCAACCGTGCGTGTGTAAAACACACCGGTTATAGGATCAAGCCTTACGGGCAATTAGTATCAGTTAGCTTAACGCATTACTGCGCTTCCACACCTGACCTATCAACGTCCTGGTCTTGAACGACCCTTCAAGGGGCTCGAAGCCCCGGGGATATCTCATCTTAAGGCGAGTTTCCCGCTTAGATGCTTTCAGCGGTTATCTCTTCCGAACATAGCTACCCGGCGATGCCACTGGCGTGACAACCGGTACACCAGAGGTTCGTCCACTCCGGTCCTCTCGTACTAGGAGCAGCCCCCTTCAAATATCCAGCGCCCACGGCAGATAGGGACCAAACTGTCTCACGACGTTTTAAACCCAGCTCACGTACCTCTTTAAATGGCGAACAGCCATACCCTTGGGACCGGCTACAGCCCCAGGATGAGATGAGCCGACATCGAGGTGCCAAACACCGCCGTCGATATGAACTCTTGGGCGGTATCAGCCTGTTATCCCCAGAGTACCTTTTATCCGTTGAGCGATGGCCCTTCCATACAGAACCACCGGATCACTATGACCTGCTTTCGCACCTGCTCGACTTGTCGGTCTCGCAGTTAAGCACGCTTATGCCATTGCACTATCAGCACGATTTCCGACCGTACCTAGCGTACCTTCGTACTCCTCCGTTACACTTTGGGAGGAGACCGCCCCAGTCAAACTGCCTACCATGCACTGTCCCCGACCCGGATCACGGGCCAAGGTTAGAACCTCAAACAAACCAGGGTGGTATTTCAAGGACGGCTCCACGCAAACTGGCGTTCACGCTTCATAGCCTCCCACCTATCCTACACAGATCGGTTCAAAGTCCAATGCAAAGCTACAGTAAAGGTTCATGGGGTCTTTCCGTCTAGCCGCGGGGAGATTGCATCATCACAAACACTTCAACTTCGCTGAGTCTCGGGAGGAGACAGTGTGGCCATCGTTACGCCATTCGTGCAGGTCGGAACTTACCCGACAAGGAATTTCGCTACCTTAGGACCGTTATAGTTACGGCCGCCGTTTACCGGGACTTCAATCAAGAGCTTGCACCCCATCATTTAATCTTCCGGCACCGGGCAGGCGTCACACCCTATACGTCCACTTTCGTGTTTGCAGAGTGCTGTGTTTTTATTAAACAGTCGCAGCCACCAGTTTATTGCAACCCCTTCACCCTTCTCGCGCAGGCGAGTCAGGCTACAGGGGCGTACCTTATCCCGAAGTTACGGTACCAATTTGCCGAGTTCCTTCTCCCGAGTTCTCTCAAGCGCCTTAGAATACTCATCTCGCCCACCTGTGTCGGTTTGCGGTACGGTCTTGTTAAACTGAAGCTTAGAGGCTTTTCTTGGAACCACTTCCGATTGCTTCTTCACCTAAGTGAATGGCCTCGCACCCTTGAATTGCGCGCCCGGATTTGCCTAAGCGCCTTCTCCAATGCAAGGACCGGGACTTCCAACACCCGGACAACCTTCCGCGATCCGTCCCCCCATCGCATTTAACAATGGTGCAGGAATATTAACCTGCTTCCCATCAGCTACGCATTTCTGCCTCGCCTTAGGGGCCGACTCACCCTACGCCGATGAACGTTGCGTAGGAAACCTTGGGCTTACGGCGAGGGGGCCTTTCACCCCCTTTATCGCTACTCATGTCAGCATTCGCACTTCCGATACCTCCAGCGCACTTTTCAGTGCACCTTCGCAGGCTTACGGAACGCTCTCCTACCATGCACATCAATGTGCATCCGCAGCTTCGGTATATTGCTTAGCCCCGTTACATCTTCCGCGCAGGACGACTCGATCAGTGAGCTATTACGCTTTCTTTAAAGGATGGCTGCTTCTAAGCCAACCTCCTGACTGTTTTAGCCTTCCCACTTCGTTTCCCACTTAGCAATATTTGGGGACCTTAGCTGGCGGTCTGGGTTGTTTCCCTCTTGACACCGGACGTTAGCACCCGATGTCTGTCTCCCGTGATTGCACTCTTCGGTATTCGGAGTTTGCTATGGCGTAGTAATCCGCAATGGACCCCACAACCATGACAGTGCTCTACCCCCGAAGGTGATACACGAGGCACTACCTAAATAGTTTTCGGAGAGAACCAGCTATTTCCAGGTTTGTTTAGCCTTTCACCCCTATCCACAGCTCATCCCCTAACTTTTCAACGTTAGTGGGTTCGGACCTCCAGTACGTGTTACCGCACCTTCATCCTGGCCATGGATAGATCACCTGGTTTCGGGTCTACACCCAGCGACTGAATCGCCCTGTTCGGACTCGCTTTCGCTACGCCTGCCCTAATCGGTTAAGCTTGCCACTGAATGTAAGTCGCTGACCCATTATACAAAAGGTACGCAGTCACCCCTTGCGAGGCTCCTACTGTTTGTATGCATGCGGTTTCAGGATCTATTTCACTCCCCTCCCGGGGTTCTTTTCGCCTTTCCCTCACGGTACTGGTTCACTATCGGTCGATCACGAGTATTTAGCCTTGGAGGATGGTCCCCCCATCTTCAGACAGGATTTCACGTGTCCCGCCCTACTTGTCGTACCCCTGGTTCTTCCTCGCTGTTTTCGTCTACAGGGCTATCACCTGCTATGGCGGCACTTTCCAGAGCCTTCGACTAACAATGAAGATAAAGAGTACAGGCTGGTCCCATTTCGCTCGCCACTACTCTGGGAATCTCGGTTGATTTCTTTTCCTGCGGTTACTTAGATGTTTCAGTTCACCGCGTTCGCTTCACATGACCTATGTATTCAGTCATGGATGACCCATTCGGGCCGGGTTTCCCCATTCGGATATCGGTGGATCAAAGCTCGTTTGCCAGCTCCCCACCGCTTTTCGCAGGCTACCGCGTCCTTCATCGCCTGTGATCGCCAAGGCATCCACCACATGCACTTGTTCGCTTGACCCTATAACGGGTGTGTCTCCCACCTCATCCACTGGGAATGACGTGTTCCTCACAATCGCTACAGGTTGAGTATTCGTGTTGCGCCGTATTCCAAAAGCGATCTCTCGATCCCTCTTTTCATACATTGATACAATCACAACCCTGATTCACCTACTCAATCACCCATCTCCAGGCGATCTTTCGTGAATCTCTTTACTACTTCTTCCTGATTGTTAAAGAACGACAGCCGATATTGCGGTTGCTATAACCGCATATCACTCTGACTGGCTCAATCGCCAATGCCCGTTTCACTACACCGCAAACCTCTTTCAGGGTTTGCCGCAGTAAAACCGGCATTGAAGATTGGTGGAGGATGACGGGATCGAACCGACGACCCCCTGCTTGCAAAGCAGGTGCTCTCCCAGCTGAGCTAATCCCCCAGTCACACAAGTACCTCAGGTGTCTCCGGTTGGTTAGGTCAGCCACCGCAGAAACAGTGGTGGGTCTGGATGGATTCGAACCATCGACCCCCGCCTTATCAAGACGGTGCTCTAACCAACTGAGCTACAGACCCCTGAGTCTGTCCTGTTCACAGCCGATAAGCGTGAGCGCTCAACGCATTGACACGTTAGCTCGAGAAAGGAGGTGATCCAGCCGCACCTTCCGATACGGCTACCTTGTTACGACTTCACCCCAGTCATGAATCCTACCGTGGTGACCGTCCTCCTTGCGGTTAGACTAGCCACTTCTGGTAAAACCCACTCCCATGGTGTGACGGGCGGTGTGTACAAGACCCGGGAACGTATTCACCGCGGCATGCTGATCCGCGATTACTAGCGATTCCAGCTTCACGCACTCGAGTTGCAGAGTGCGATCCGGACTACGATCGGTTTTCTGGGATTGGCTCCACCTCGCGGCTTGGCGACCCTCTGTTCCGACCATTGTATGACGTGTGAAGCCCTACCCATAAGGGCCATGAGGACTTGACGTCATCCCCACCTTCCTCCGGTTTGTCACCGGCAGTCTCCCTAGAGTGCTCTTGCGTAGCAACTAGGGACAAGGGTTGCGCTCGTTGCGGGACTTAACCCAACATCTCACGACACGAGCTGACGACAGCCATGCAGCACCTGTGTTATGGCTCCCTTTCGGGCACTCCCACCTCTCAGCAGGATTCCATACATGTCAAGGGTAGGTAAGGTTTTTCGCGTTGCATCGAATTAATCCACATCATCCACCGCTTGTGCGGGTCCCCGTCAATTCCTTTGAGTTTTAATCTTGCGACCGTACTCCCCAGGCGGTCAACTTCACGCGTTAGCTACGTTACTAAGTCAATGAAGACCCAACAACTAGTTGACATCGTTTAGGGCGTGGACTACCAGGGTATCTAATCCTGTTTGCTCCCCACGCTTTCGTGCATGAGCGTCAGTATTGGCCCAGGGGGCTGCCTTCGCCATCGGTATTCCTCCACATCTCTACGCATTTCACTGCTACACGTGGAATTCTACCCCCCTCTGCCATACTCTAGCCCGCCAGTCACAAATGCAGTTCCCAGGTTAAGCCCGGGGATTTCACATCTGTCTTAGCGGACCGCCTGCGCACGCTTTACGCCCAGTAATTCCGATTAACGCTTGCACCCTACGTATTACCGCGGCTGCTGGCACGTAGTTAGCCGGTGCTTATTCTTCCGGTACCGTCATCCCCCCACCGTATTAGGGCGGAGGTTTTCTTTCCGGACAAAAGTGCTTTACAACCCGAAGGCCTTCTTCACACACGCGGCATTGCTGGATCAGGGTTGCCCCCATTGTCCAAAATTCCCCACTGCTGCCTCCCGTAGGAGTCTGGGCCGTGTCTCAGTCCCAGTGTGGCTGGTCGTCCTCTCAGACCAGCTACAGATCGTCGCCTTGGTAGGCCTTTACCCCACCAACTAGCTAATCTGCCATCGGCCGCCCCTGTAGCGAGAGGTCCTAAGATCCCCCCCTTTCCTCCGTAGAGCGTATGCGGTATTAATCCGGCTTTCGCCGGGCTATCCCCCACTACAGGACACGTTCCGATGTATTACTCACCCGTTCGCCACTCGCCACCAGGGTTGCCCCCGTGCTGCCGTTCGACTTGCATGTGTAAGGCATGCCGCCAGCGTTCAATCTGAGCCAGGATCAAACTCTTCAGTTCAAACCTGTTACTGTTTTTCGGTCTCTTTCGAAACCGGTCGCTCACTCAACGTACTGACGAATGATCATCCTGCCAGCATGAATCCATACCAGCAGGAAAACCTTCCTTTAATACTAGTGTGAGACTTGATACTTTCGCTTACGCCAGATCCCGAAAGATCCGGCTCGCGTCGCGCATCAAGCGCCCACACTTATCGGCTGTTAATTTTTAAAGATCGAGTCCGCATCCACTACCAAACCGGCACCGCGCTGCAACCATCACAACCACCCGGCACCGCTTCGTTCTGCGTCGCTGCATCAGCAGCAGAGAAACGAGATTATGAAGGCTCTTTTTCGTTTCGTCAACATCATTTTTTCGCTTTCGCTTAAAACCTTGTTGACGCTACAGCCGCTGGTTTCCGCCGCGGCCCTCGTTCACAAACGAGGAGCCGAACTATAGGTGAACATCGGTCATGTGACAAGCGTTTGACGGAAAATTTTTCCTGGCAGCTCACTTCCGGGTCGAGTTCACTACAGCAGCCACTGGAATCGCTTCGGCCATTGCGGCATATCCGGCATCGCTGGGATGGACATGGTCGCCACTGTCAAAGGCGCGCTGCAGGCGATTCGGTTGCGCCGGGTCACGCAGCGCTGCGTCGAAATCTACGATGCCATCGAAAGCGTGACCGGTTCGAATCCACTGGTTGACCGCGAGCCGGATCGTCTCGCGCGGCGCCGGCAACGATGCCGGCGTCAACGTTGCGCCGAACACCTTCACGCCGCGGTGCCGTGCATCCGCAATCACCCGCTGGTAGCCAGCAATCAGATCGGCTGCCGTCACCGAGGTATGAGGAAAGTCGCAATCAAGGCCGCTGCGAGCAGGCATCTCGGCAAAGTTGATGTCGTTGATTCCGATCAACAGAATCGCCGTCTTGACGCCCGGGCGTTCCAGCACGTCCCGGTCGAAACGCCGGACGAGCGCGTCACCGTAGCAGGGTGAATCGCTCAACAAGCGATTGCCGCTAATGCCAAGATTGACGATTGCCGTCGAGTGGTCGCCGGTGCTGGCGAACCGACGCGCCAGCGCGTCCGGCCAGCGCCGGTTCTGATTCAGGCTGGAGCGCATGCCGTCGGTGATTGAATCGCCGATCGCAGCGACGGCAGCCGACGAAGGCGCCTCCACCGACAAACCCGTCACCCACACATATTGCGTGAACCGGCCGCGAAACGACTCAGCGGAAGCGTCGGCGGTATGATTACCCGGTGCGGAAACGAAGTTCAACTGGTTCGAAACCCGGTGCCATGCCACGATCCGCTGCTCAGGCCCCATAAACGTGCTAATCGCATAGGGCGCACCTTCGACGATGTCGATAGCTATCGGATCGCTGTCCAACTCAGCGCCCGCCGGTACGCTCACCGAACTCTTACCGCCAAACGTCACACGCGTCTCGCCGTCGCTCAACGCCGCCGCCCCACCGACCGAGCGCGCAATGCGCAAATCCTCGATGACGAGCGCCGTCTTGCCGTACTCGTTGCTGAGATGGACTCGTGCGGATTTACCTGACAGCGTGGAATAGACGATCTGACGAACCGTGCGCCCTGCGACTTCCGGGACACGGTAAAGCGGCGGCAAATCCGACCGTTGCGGGATAGGTTGCAAGGCCGTCGCCCACGCAGTGACCCAATGCGTCGAGGCGTCGGCGGCAAAAACAGTCGGGGAGACGGAAAATTGGCAAAGCAGCGCCGCGCCACATGCGGCAGCCAGGGTGCGAATGGTCATTCGGGTGGTCAGTACGATGCGAAACGTGCATTGTGCCCGATCGCCATGGCCATCGCGGCCGACCGGGCAAACTCTATCGCCGGATCAGTCCGCCTGCGATGCCCCCGCCATCTTCAGCGCAAGCGCTTCGGCCACTTCGATCCCGTCGATGGCTGCCGAGTAGATGCCGCCGGCATACCCCGCTCCCTCGCCGGCCGGATATAAACCCTCGACATTCATGCTCTGAAAGTCGTCCCGGCGCCGCACGCGAATCGGCGACGACGTTCTCGTCTCAACGCCAGTCAGCACGGCGTCATGCATGGCAAAACCGGCGATCTTCTTGTCCATCTGCGGCAACGCCTCGCGGATCGCTTCGATCACGTAGTCGGGGAGCGCGGTACTGAGATCCGTCGGATGCACGCCCGGTTTGTAGGACGGCACCACCGACCCCAGCGACGTAGACGGCCGCCCGGCGATAAAGTCGCCGACCAGCTGGCCAGGCGCCATATAGTTGCCTCCGCCCAGTTCGAACGCCCGCTCTTCCCATTTACGCTGAAAGGCGATGCCGGCGAGCGGGCCGCCCGGATAATCGTCCGGCGTGATGCCGACGACGATCCCCGCGTTGGCATTTCGCTCCGCCCGTGAGTACTGGCTCATGCCGTTGGTCACTACGCGGCCCGGTTCGGACGTTGCCGCAACCACCGTACCGCCCGGACACATGCAGAAACTATAAACCGCGCGCCCATTGCTGCAGTGATGCACCACCTTATAGTCCGCCGCGCCGAGTTGCTTGTGACCCGCGAACTTGCCGAAACGGCTGCGATCGATCAACCCTTGCGGATGCTCGATCCGGAAACCGAGCGAAAACGGCTTTGCTTCGATATAGACACCGCGGTCGTTCAGCATCTGGAAGGTATCGCGCGCGCTATGGCCAACCGCCAGCACCACATGGTCACAGCGCAGATGCTCGCCCGTCGACAGTTTGAGCCCGCGCACCTTGCCCTGTTCGATTTCGATATCGTCGACGCGCGTCTCGAAACGCACTTCGCCACCCAATTCGTGAATGGTCGCACGCATCTTTTCGACCATGCTGACGAGGCGGAACGTGCCGATATGGGGCCGGCTCAGAAAAAGAATGTCCTCGGGCGCACCCGCGCGGACGAATTCATCGAGCACCTTGCGGCCGTAGTGTTTCGGATCCTTGATCTGACTGTAAAGCTTGCCGTCCGAGAAGGTACCCGCGCCGCCTTCGCCGAACTGCACGTTCGACTCAGGATTGAGCACCGACTTGCGCCACAAGCCGAACGTATCTTTGGTGCGCTCGCGCACGGCCTTGCCGCGCTCGAGAATGATCGGACGAAAGCCCATTTGGGCGAGGATCAGCCCGGCAAACAAGCCGCACGGCCCCATGCCGATCACGACCGGGCGCGGGGAGGTCATCTGCGCCGGTGCTTTGGCGACAAAATGGTACCTCATGTCCGGCGTCACGCCGCAATGCGGCACGTCGGCGAGCCGCTTGAGCGCGGCCGCTTCATCCTTCACCTCTACGTCGACGATGTACGTGAGCTTGATGTCGGCGCGCTTGCGCGCGTCGTGCGCGCGGCGGAATACGGTGTACCGGATGAGCCCGTCGTCGCCCACGCCGAGTTCAGCGAGGCGCGCGCGGACGGCGGCTTCGAGAACGCTCTCGGGATGATCGAGCGGGAGTTTGATTTCGCTTAGACGTAACATGAGTACCGGGGGATGCAGGAAGGCCGCAAATCGCAGCCAATTCGCAATTTTATAGGTTAAGTGTCGGCACGGGGCGGCAGCGCAAGCGAAACGCCTTCGGCAGCGTCCCTTCCTCCTCCTATCGACAATTGCGATCTTTCTCAAAAAATTTATTAACCGACCGGTCGGTTGGCTTATACTGCGCAAACACAGACAACTTCCGCTGAGAGCGTCCCCATGTACACGCAATCCCTGGATATCCCCGGCAATGTTGCCCCGCTCGACGCGGCAGCGAGTTCGCCCGAGCAGGCGCAATTCGACGCGGTCATGACCGCCGACGGCAAAATCGAGGCGCAGGACTGGATGCCTGACGCCTACCGCAAGACGCTGGTGCGGCAAATCTCCCAGCACGCGCATTCTGAAATCGTCGGCATGCTGCCGGAAGGCAACTGGATTTCGCGCGCACCCAGCCTGAAGCGCAAGGCGATCCTGCTGGCCAAAGTGCAGGACGAAGCCGGCCACGGCCTCTATCTATATAGCGCGGCCGAAACGCTCGGCGTGTCGCGCGATCAACTGATCGCCGCGCTGCACTCGGGCAAAGCCAAATATTCGAGCATCTTCAATTACCCGACGCCCACGTGGGCGGACGTCGGCGTGATCGGCTGGCTGGTGGACGGCGCGGCGATCATGAACCAGATTCCGCTGTGCCGCTGCACTTACGGTCCGTATGCACGCGCAATGATCCGTATTTGCAAGGAAGAGTCGTTCCATCAGCGCCAGGGCTTCGACGCGCTGATGTCGATGATGAGCGGCACGGAAGCGCAACGTGAACTGGTCCAGCAAGCCGTGAACCGCTGGTGGTGGCCCGTTCTGATGATGTTCGGCCCGAGCGACAAGGACTCGATCCACAGCAGCCAGTCGTCGAAATGGGGCATCAAGCGGATTTCGAACGACGATCTGCGCCAGAAATTCGTCGACGCCACTGTCGACCAGGCCAAGGTGCTCGGCGTCACGCTCCCGGACCCGGACCTGAAGTGGAACGAAGCCCGTGGCCACCACGACTACGGCAACATCGACTGGGAAGAATTCTGGCGCGTCGTGAATGGCGACGGCCCGTGCAACCGCGAGCGCCTCGCGACCCGCGTGAAAGCGCATGACGACGGCGCCTGGGTACGCGAAGCTGCCCTCGCCCACGCCGAAAAGCAACGCCGGCGCGCACAACAGCACGCCGCTTAACTGACGCGGCAACCCGGACAAAGTATCAGGAGATCAGCGATGAACAAGGAATGGCCGATTTGGGAAGTCTTCGTGCGCAGCAAGCAGGGACTCGACCATAAACACTGCGGCAGCCTGCACGCCGCCGACGCGCCGATGGCGCTGCGCATGGCACGCGACGTCTACACGCGCCGCCAGGAAGGCGTGAGCATCTGGGTGGTGCCGTCGTCGGCGATCACAGCGTCCGCGCCGGAAGACAAGGCGGAACTGTTCGAACCGGCTGGCGACAAGATTTACCGCCACCCGACGTTCTACACGCTCCCCGACGAAGTCAACCACATGTAAGCGCGGCCATGACCATCACGCCCCAACATCTGCAGTACGTGCTGCGCCTCGCGGACACCGCGCTGATCCTCGGTCAGCGCAACACCGAGTGGTGCGGTCACGGCCCGATCCTCGAAGAGGACATCGCGCTGTCGAACATGAGTCTCGATCTGATCGGCCAGGCGCGCCTGCTGTACACGCACGCCGCCTCGCTGGAACAGCAGCTCACCGGCAAAAGCCGCACGGAAGACGACTACGCCTACTTCCGCGCCGAACGCGAGTTCGCCAATTACACGCTGGCCGAGTTGCCGCATTACGGCCCGCTCGCCGGTACCGCGCAAGCCGAGAAGGACTACGCAGTCACAATCGTGCGCAATTTCCTGTACTCGACGCTGATGGCGCACGTGTGGACTGCCCTCACTACGTCGAAGGATGAACAGCTCGCAGCGATCGCCTCGAAGTCGATCAAGGAAACCAGCTATCACGTGCACCACGCGAGCGAATGGCTGATCCGTTTCGGCGACGGCACGGACGAATCGCATCAGCGCGCACAAGCCGCACTCGACTATCTGCTGCCGTACACGCGCGAGTTTTTCAGTGCCGACGCAGTGGAAGAGACCATCGCCGCGGCCGGCATCGGGCCGCTGACGTCGGACCTTAAGGCGGCGTGGCTCGAAGACGTACAGGCCACGCTCGACCAGGCCACGCTCACGCTGCCCGAAGCAGTCAAGCACATCACGACCGGCAAACATGGCGAGCATTCAGAACACATGGGCTTCGTGCTGGCCGAAATGCAAAGCCTCGCGCGCCAGCATCCCGGCGCCACCTGGTAAGCGCGCCACCACGCGCACAAGCGGAACCCGACGGAACTTCACGATGACGACCTCGACTGCCATGCCCACCGCCGACGCCACGCTCGAACGCGCATGGGCCGTACTCGAAACGGTGCCTGATCCGGAGATCCCGGTGGTATCGATTCGAGAACTCGGCATTTTGCGCGACGTGCGACGCGCCGCCGACGGCACGCTCGAAGTCGTGATCACGCCGACCTATTCCGGTTGCCCGGCGATGTCGCAGATCGCCGAAGACGTCGCCCATGCACTCGATGCCGCTGAGCTGAAACCGTATCGGATCGCCACGGTCCTCGCGCCCGCCTGGACCACCGACTGGATGACCGCCGACGCGCGTGAAAAGCTGCGCGCTTACGGAATCGCGCCGCCCACGGGCAATTGCGGCTCCGTCGTGCCGTCGCAGGAAAAAGTGCTGCGCTTCATGCCGCGCGCGTTGCCGGCGCCGTCCTGTCCCCGTTGCGGCTCGGCGCATACCGAGCGTCTCGCGCAATTCGGCTCGACGGCCTGCAAGGCGCTGTACCGATGCCTCGACTGCCGCGAACCCTTCGACTACTTCAAACCATACTGATATGGCTACTCCGCAATTTCATCCGCTGCGTATCCGCGAAGTGCGTCCCGAAACCGCCGACGCAGTCTCGGTCGCCTTCGAAGTCCCCGACGAACTGCGCGACCACTATCGCTTCACGCAGGGCCAGTTCGTCACGCTGAAAACGCACATCGACGGTGAGGAAACGCGCCGTTCGTATTCGATCTGCGTCGGCGTCACCGATTACGATCGCGACGGCGAACTGCGCATCGGCATCAAGCGCGTGCGCGGCGGGCGTTTCTCGAACTTCGCGTTCGACACGCTGCAGCCCGGCCACACCATCGACGTGATGACACCGGATGGGCGCTTCTTCACCCATCTGAACGCCGACCAGGGTCAGCAGTACATCGCGTTTGCCGGTGGGTCGGGCATCACGCCGGTGCTCGCCATCATCAGGACCACGCTCGAAGTCGAGCCGCGCAGCACCTTCACGCTGGTTTACGGCAACCGCAGCGTCGATCAGATCATGTTCGCGGAAGAACTCGAAGATCTGAAGAACCGCTTCATGAACCGCTTCGTGCTCTATCACGTGCTGTCGGACGACCTGCAGGACGTCGAGCTGTTCAACGGTGTACTCGACCAGCAGAAGTGCGCGGCTTTCATCGAAAACCTGCTGCCGGCCGATGCAATCGACGAAGCCTTCATCTGCGGCCCCGCCCCGATGATGGACGCCGCCGAGGCCGCACTCGAAGCCGCGGGCGTGCCTTCGGCAAAAGTGCACGTGGAACGCTTCGGCTCGCCACTGCCGCAAGCGGGTGTGCCGCCGGTCGAAATCACCGACGACACCCCGGCCGCCGACCTCGAAATCGTCCTCGACGGCAAAAGGCGCAGGCTGCGCCTGCCGTATCAGGGCGTGAGCGTGCTCGACGTCGGCTTGCGTGCCGGCCTCGCGCTGCCGTATGCGTGCAAGGGCGGCGTCTGCTGCACCTGCCGCGCGAAGGTGCTTGAAGGCGAGGTCAAGATGGAAAAGAACTACACGCTGGAAGAGCACGAAATTCGCGACGGTTTCGTGCTGACCTGCCAATGCCATCCGCTCAGCGATCGTGTGGTGGTGAGTTACGACGAGCGTTGAACCAAACGTGCCGGGCAGCCATGCGGCGCCCGGAATGCTTTCAGCAGGTCCGCGATCCGCTTACACTAGGGGCCGCTCGCGATAGGACATCTGTCCCGATCGATGAGCGGCCCCTTTCTGTCGTTTGTCATTTGCGTTTTTTGCCAGCCCAAGCCACTGCCGATGAGCACCATCCACCTCACCAATGGCGATGTCGCCGCCGAATCCCTGCGCGCCGCGCTAGCCGAAGCGGGCCGCGACGATCGCGTGCACGCACTGCGCGACGATCTGGCGGTCGGTCCGCTGCGCGGTATCGATGACGGACCCGACGTGCGAGCGGAATTCTGGGACCGTGTCAGCACGGACACCCGGCGCGATTTCCTTCGGGAATTCCGCGAGCAGGCCGCCGCGCTGGAGAGCATCGCGCGCGGTGACGCGAACCTGGTAGTCTGGCACGGCGAAAGCGCAGCCGATCAACTTATGTTGCGCCGCGTTGCCTACCACCTGCGCAACAACCCGCAACGGTTGAATGAAGTACGTCTGTCGATTGGCGACCTCACCGATCCGGGTGCATGGGCGCACAGCCGCAAAGATCGCGCGACATCCGTCGGCATGTTCGCGCCGGCTGTACTGCAAGGGCGCCTGCCGGACGCGGCGCCGATTTCGGTTCTGCGCATTAGCCGGCTCGCGCTCGAATGGCAGGAAGCCAAACACGCGAACGGCGAAACACGGCGCTGGCGCGACAACACGTTCACGAGCGGCAGCTTCGCCGATCTGGACGCGCTGATTCTCGAGCAGGCCACCGGCGATTGGCAACCCGCGGCGCGAGTGGCCTCCGAACTGATGACCGCCGAACTCGGGTATCTGGTGAGCGACAGCATCGTGCTGTGGCGCTTCCGCGAACTGGCCGCGACACGTCGCATCAAGCTGCGTGGCGACGCGAACGCATGGCGCACCCTGGAACTGTGCGCGGCGCTCGCCCCCTGTCCACACTAATAAAACAGACGACTATGGCCCGCACCCGAGCTCCCGACCACGAAACCCAGCGCGACCAGATCCTCGAACTGGCCGCGGCGAAATTCGCCCAGACCAGCTACCCAAGCACCTCGATGGCTGACCTCGCCGCTGCGAGCGGCACCTCGAAAGCGCGCCTGTACCACTACTACGCGAGCAAGGAAGCGATCCTGTTCGATCTGCTGGACCGCTACACGAAGCGGCTAATGCTGATCATTGCCGAGGTGCAAGGTGCGAGCCAACGTCGCGGGCTATCGGAGCGGGAAACCTTCGCGGAGCTGATCCGCGCGTTTCTGTCCGAGTATGAGACGTCGCACAGCCGCCATGTCGCGCTCCTCAACGACGTGAAGTATCTGGTCGACATCCAGCGAGAAATCGTCCTGAACCGCCAGCGCGACGTGGTCGCGGCTTTTGCGCGGCAACTGGCGCGCGCCTATCCGGAACGCGCCACGCGCGAAAACCAGACCGCCCTCACGATGATGGTGTTCGGCATGATCAACTGGACGTTCACCTGGCTCAAGCCGGACGGCCGGATGGGCTACCGTGAATTTGCCGAGCAGGTGGTCAATATGGTGGATCACGGATTGAGCCCTGCCGAAAGCTGATTGCGCGTAGCAACATTGTTCAGATGAAACAATTGGCGCTAGTTGCCTGGATGCGACATCTCTTCCC
Source organism: Paraburkholderia sp. BL23I1N1 (assembly GCF_003610295.1). Lineage (NCBI taxonomy): Bacteria > Pseudomonadati > Pseudomonadota > Betaproteobacteria > Burkholderiales > Burkholderiaceae > Paraburkholderia > Paraburkholderia sp. BL23I1N1. The sequence continues at coordinate 4,502 of NZ_RAPV01000001.1, read as the reverse complement.
GAACGCTCGTTCAATTTATTTTTCTTTAATAATCAATACCCTAAAAATAGGGCGCTAACTTTTTAGGCACTCTCTTCAAATATTGATACGGGTTTTCCCTAGTACGAGACCAGGGTTTCCGCTAAAATCGTTTTTGCGGTGCACCATGCCGCTCGATCACAAGGAGAACCCGACCATGAACTTGATTACACCCCACGCCGCTGAGCCGATCGTCTCGCACGACCGTCGGTTGCAGGCAGGCGGTCGTGCGCCTGCTCTGGTCCGTGAGCTCACCGCCATCGATCGCGATCGGCTGCTAACCCACTTTCTCTCGCTCGACGAAGACGACCGCCTTCTGCGCTTCGGCCAGATCGTGCCGGACCACGTTATTGAAAACTATGTCCGCGCGATTGATTTCACGCGCGATACGGTCTTCGGTGTGTTCAACACCCAGTTGCAACTCATCGGCGTCGGTCATCTGGCGTATCTGCCGGCTGAAGGCGACAAGCGCACCGCTGAGTTCGGCGTGTCGGTGCTGGAAACCGCCCGCGGGCAAGGTATTGGCTCGAAGCTCTTCGAGCGCGCCGCCATCCGCAGCCGCAATACGCATGTCACCACGCTGTACATGCACTGCCTGTCGCGCAATTCGACCATGATGCACATCGCGAAGAAGGCCGGCATGAAGATCGAATACGCGTACGGTGAAGCCGACGCCTATCTGACGCTGCCGCCGGCGGATCAAACGAGCATCATCGCTGAGATGCTGCAGGAGCAAGCCGCGGTGTTCGACTATGCGCTCAAGCGCCAGGCGCGTCAGGCGTCGAAGTTGTTCGAATCGTTCTTGCCCACCGCTGAAGCTGCTTAACCGGCCTGCGCTTCGGCGAAGAAAAGGGCAGCCTTGCGGCTGCCCTTTTTGTTTGTCCGTCGCCTGAGCGCGGCCCGGCGCTCACAAAATCGGCAGCGCCGTTGTCTCCTTGAATTTCTCGAGCGAAAAGCTCGTCTTCACATCGATTACCGATGGATGGTGCAGCAACTGCTCCTGCACGAAACGTGAAAAGTGCGCCATATCCTCGACCTGCACACGCAGGAGGTAATCCATGTCGCCCGTCATCGCGTGACATGCGACCACTTCCGGCCACGTCTGCACCGCTGCCCGGAAAAGATCGGCATGCGTCGCGCCGCCGCGCGGACTGAGCGCCGGGCCGCTGCGTTTTTCCAGTCGCACGTTGACGTAAGCTAGCAGATCGAGCCCAAGCTTTTGCGCATCGAGCAGCGCGACGTAGCCGCGAATCACCCCGCTTTCTTCCAGCCGACGGATACGCCGTAAACACGGGCTCGGCGACAGATTGATACGCTCGGCGATCTCCTGATTCGACAGCCGGCCATTCTCCTGAAGGATTGCCAGAATCCGCCTGTCGATGGCGTCTATCTCTATTTTGGCCATGTTCTGCCGTCCATATGGAAAAGTGAGCTAGAAAATAGCGTAAGCGTATCGGCGCGTGATTAAGTTCGCAAGTTTCCGTCGCCAGCGCACCTTTACACTGGCCTCATTCAGTCGCGCAATGCGCGCCCCCTTTAGCTTTGCTTGGGACCGGAGTGAGCGCCGAAGCGCTAACTCCGGTCGACAACTTTGGATGGGACCGGAGTAAGCGCTAAAGCGCCAACTCCGGTCGACACAGGAGACAGACAATGCAGGTTTCAACTTGGGAAAACCCGGTCGGCACCGACGGCTTCGAATTCATCGAATACACCGCACCGGATCCGAAGGCGCTCGGCAAACTGTTCGAACAGATGGGCTTCACCGCCATCGCCCGGCATCGTCACAAAGACGTGACGCTGTATCGCCAAGGCGACATCAACTTTATCGTCAACGGCGAACAGCATTCGTTCGCGCAACGTTTCACGCGCCTGCATGGCCCGTCGATCTGTGCGATCGCTTTCCGTGTGCAAGACGCAGCGAAAGCTTACGAGCAGGCTCTGGAGAAAGGCGCCTGGGGCTTCGACAACAAGACCGGCCCGATGGAACTGAACATTCCGGCGATCAAGGGTATCGGCGATTCGCTGATCTATTTTGTCGACCGCTGGCGCGGCAAGAACGGCGCTGAACCGGGCAGCGTCGGCAACATCGATATCTACGACGTCGACTTCGAGCCGATTCCCGGCGCGAATCCGAACCCGGTCGGCCACGGCCTGACCTATATCGATCACCTGACGCACAACGTCCATCGCGGCCGCATGCAGGAATGGGCGGAGTTCTATGAACGTCTGTTCAATTTCCGCGAAGTGCGTTACTTCGACATCGAAGGCAAAGTGACCGGTGTGAAATCGAAGGCGATGACTTCGCCTTGTGGCAAAATCCGCATTCCGATCAATGAGGAAGGTTCGGATGTAGCCGGTCAGATTCAGGAATATCTGGACCAGTACCACGGCGAAGGCATTCAGCACATCGCTCTCGGCAGCAACGATATTTACCGCACTGTGGACGGTTTGCGCGCGGCGAACATCGCGCTGCTCGATACGATCGACACTTACTATGAACTGGTCGATCGCCGGGTGCCGAATCACGGCGAGCCGCTCGACGAATTGCGTAAGCGCAAGATCCTGATCGACGGCGCACCCGACGACCTGCTGCTGCAGATCTTCACCGAGAACCAGATCGGACCGATCTTCTTCGAGATCATCCAGCGAAAGGGCAATCAAGGCTTCGGCGAGGGTAATTTCAAAGCGCTGTTCGAATCGATCGAGCTGGACCAGATTCGCCGCGGTGTAGTGCAGGACAAGGCCTAACGGCCGAAGATCGGCGCGGAATCTGAGAGATTTTCAACCGACACGCCGCCTCAGCGACGCATCACGAATTCTGGTTTTCCTCGCCGGCCTTGGTGGATCGTGCACGGCGCTCCATCGCAATGCGTGCGGGCGCGACTTGCGCCGTGCTGATCGCGTTCGACAGTGCCCCAGCGCTACTCGCGCTTGAGCTCGAGCGCACCGGCGCGCTCATGGCAAAGAATGCGGCCGAAACCATCAGGAAAGTCTGGATGTTTCTCGTGTTCATGCGTACTCCTTTTCTAACTGCCCTGCTGTCCTGAAGCTCCACCGAATGCAGAGCGTTCCGCAGACAATGCCCGCAGGTGGGGGATTAGACAGACATTTCAACTGCGGTTCCGCAAATTTGTAGTTTTTACAGCTTGTTACAGCGGCAATCGGCGCCGGAAGTCGCCCGATACGCTCGGTGGAAATCACGCTGCACTGCCGCATTTCTTGCGTGCTGCGGCGGGTTTTCACCAGTGCTACCATCGCTTAAAACACGTCAATATGGCGACCCCGGCCCGAAGCATTCACAAGATGCAGCGGCCCAAAAAAGTTTTGGCGATCCCAAACTGGGTGGAGGAGTACACATAATGAATGCCCCGCTAGACGCAGATCAGCGAGCCTCGCTCGAAGCCGCGCTATCTTCCGTCACGCTCGACGATAAGTACACCCTCGAACGCGGCCGCGCGTACATGAGCGGTATCCAGGCGCTAGTGCGTCTGCCGATGCTGCAGCAGGAACGCGACCAGGCTGCCGGGCTCAATACCGCCGGCTTTATTTCCGGTTATCGCGGGTCGCCACTCGGCGGACTCGACCAATCTCTGTGGAAGGCGAAGCAGCATCTCGCCGCGCACCAGGTTGTCTTCCAACCCGGCGTCAACGAAGACCTCGCAGCGACCGCCGTGTGGGGTTCACAGCAGGTCAATCTGTACCCGAGCGCCAAATACGATGGCGTGTTCTCGATGTGGTATGGCAAGGGCCCGGGTGTCGACCGCTCCGGCGACGTCTTCAAGCACGGCAATTCGGCCGGCTCGGCGCAACACGGCGGCGTTCTTGTGCTCGCCGGCGACGACCACGCCGCCAAATCCTCGACGCTCGCGCACCAGTCGGAACACATCTTCAAGGCGTGTGGCCTGCCGGTGCTGTTTCCGTCGAACGTGCAGGAATATCTGGACTTCGGCCTACACGGCTGGGCAATGAGCCGCTACTCTGGCCTGTGGGTGGCGATGAAGTGCGTGACCGATGTGGTCGAATCGTCGGCTTCGGTCGATATCGATCCGCACCGCACAAAAATCATTCTGCCGGAAGACTTCGTCATGCCCGCAGGCGGCCTGAACATCCGCTGGCCGGATCCGCCGCTGGTGCAGGAAGCGCGTCTGCTCGATTACAAGTGGTACGCGGCGCTCGCCTACGTGCGCGCGAACAAACTGGACCGCGTCGAAATCGATTCGCCGCATGCGCGTTTCGGCATCATGACCGGCGGCAAGGCATACCTCGACGTGCGTCAGGCGCTGACCGATCTAGGTCTCGACGACGAAACCTGTTCGCGCATCGGCATCCGCCTGTACAAGGTCGGCTGTGTATGGCCGCTCGAGGCACAAGGCGCGCAAGCGTTCGCGCGCGGTCTCGAAGAAATTCTGGTGGTTGAAGAAAAACGCCAGATTCTCGAATACGCAATCAAGGAAGAACTGTACAACTGGCCCGACGCGCAGCGT